>NZ_BAABKB010000031.1:0-170328 GCF_039543605.1 Streptomyces siamensis
AGATAGCCCTCCAGCCAGCCCTGGCAGAGGTGCTCGGAGAGGATCTCCATCACCCGGCCGTGCCGGTCGAGGTGTTCGTCCACCGGCAGGTGCTGGGCCTGCCAGGCCTTGCCGCTGGCAGCGAAGACCGCCTGGAGCCGGTTGGACGCGGTCTCGTCCGGGCCGACGACCCGGAAGTCACGGCGTCCGGCCGTGTCCTTCATGACCTGTTCCAGCAGGTCACCGAGAATCCTCGTCGGTTCGTGCAACGTCGTGCCCGGCTTCTCGACCGGAACGGCGAAGGTGTCGATGGAACGGATCGGCAGGTCGCGGATGAGGAGGCCGCCGTTGGCGTGTGCGGTGGCACCCAGGCGCCGGGAACCTTCAGGGATACAGCCGAGGACATCGGCGACGGGCCGGCCGTCCGGGCGGAACAACTCCTCGGGCCGGTACGAACGCAGACACGCCTCCAACTGCCGTAGATGTTCCGGATTTTCTCGGACCCCGGCGAGCGGAACCTGGTGCGCACGCCAAGTCCCCTCGACTGGCAGGCCGTCGACCTCGGCGGGTCCGGTCCAGCCCTTCGGGGTGCGCAGTACGATCAGCGGCCAGTGGACACGCCCGGGGACGCCGTCCTCTCGGGCCGACCGCTGCATCAGGGTAATGCGGTCCAACGCCGTGTCGAACGCCGCGGCCATGTCCCGGTGCACCTGGATGGGGTCGTCGCCGGTGACGTGGAGGGGCTCGTGACCGTATCCGCGCAGCAGCGTGTCGAGCTCGGCCTCCGGGAGGCGGGACAGCACCGTCGGGTTGGCGATCTTGTAGCCGTTGAGGTGCAGGATCGGCAGGACGGCGCCGTCGTGCACCGGGTCGAGGAACTTGTTGGAGTGCCAGGAGGCGGCCAGCGGCCCGGTCTCCGCCTCGCCGTCACCGATCACACAGGCGACCAGCAGGCCAGGGTTGTCGAAGGCGGCGCCGTAGGCGTGCGAGAGCGAGTAGCCGAGCTCGCCGCCCTCATGGATGGACCCCGGGGTCTCCGGAGCGACATGGCTGGGCACGCCGCCCGGGAACGAGAACTGCCGGAACAGCCGCTCCATCCCCTGCGCGTCCCGCGACACGTCCGGGTAGGTCTCGCTGTAGCTGCCCTCCAGCCACGAGTTGGCGAGCACGGAGGGGCCGCCGTGCCCGGGGCCCCACACGCACAACGCGTCGAGGTCTCGAGCCTTGATCACGCGGTTGAGATGGGTGTACACGAGGTTCAGCCCGGGCGAGGTCCCCCAGTGGCCGAGCAGCCGCGGCTTGATGTGCTCCGGCCTCAGAGGCTCGGTGAGCAGCGGGTTGGCCATGAGGTAGATCTGTCCTGCGGCCAGGTAGTTGGCAGCGCGCCAGTGGGCGTGCAAACTGCGCAGTTCCTCGTCGGAAGGCGGGGTGGCGTCGAAGTGTTCGACCTTGGGCATGGTTGACTCCGGAAGTCATGGACTGGGTCGTCGAATCGGGGAGCGGCAAGGCGACGGCGGCGCTGCCGCACAAGAGCCACGAGCGCGAACTACTGAGCTCGCCCAGTGATCTGCCGGCCTACGTTCCCGACCACGCGGCGAGTCTGTGAGCCACCACGTTCGGGATCACGCCGGTTCGGGCACGATGACGACCGGGCAGGCGGAGTGGTTCAGCACACCGTGGGCCACGCGGCCCATCTGGAGCCCGAAGTGCCTCGGGCGACGCCGGGCCCCGATGACGACGAGGTCGGCGTTTCCCGAGGCGTCCACGAGAATGGTGCGGGCGTGGGCCTCGGCCGTGCGGCGGTGTACCTCTACATCGGCGGGGGCCTCCTGGAGCGCCTCCGTCAAGGTGTCCACCGCCTGCTGTTCGTGCAGCCGGGCAGGTTCCCCGGCCAGCAGCGGATGGTCTGCGGTCTCGTGTGCGGGGCACCTCCAGGCCCGTACGGCCTCCACCGACACTCCGCGCCGCCGTGCCTCGTCAACGGCGAAGCGGACAGCCGCCGAGCCCCACGGCTTCTCCCCGACTCCCACGACGATGCGGCCATACGTCCCAGACGTGGCCGGGTTGTCGCCCCGCACGACGATCATCGGGCAGTGCGCGTGCCCGGCCACGGTCAGGCTCACGGAGCCCAGCAGCGCCGCGGCGAGACCGCTGCGGCCTCGAGTACCCGTCACCAGCAGGGAAGCGTTCCGGCTCTCCCGCACCAACACGTATTCGGGTTCCTCGGGAAGCACCTCCGCAGAGATCTCCAGATCGGGGTGTCGGCCACGAGCTCGCGATACAGCGGCATCGACGATGTCCTCGGCCATCACCCGCTCGGAGGGCTTGCCCAGGTCCTCGGCGAGATGGGGGCCCTCGTACCGCTCCCACTGCGAGGCGTTCACGAGCCGTAGCGGCAGTCCGCGCAATGCGGCCTCGTCCGCCGCCCAGTCGACGGCCCGCAGGCTGGGCTCGGAGCCGTCGACGCCGACGACGATCGGGAGGTCCATGGCGCTCACCGTCCCGTGCCGAACTCGAAGACGATCCGCGCCTTGACCTGGCCGCGCAGCACCTCGTCGATCGACTCGTTGACAGAAGACAGCGGGCGGGTCTCGCAGATGACCCTGGTCCGGCCGGCGGCGTGCAGTTGGAAGACCTCCCTGAGGTCCTGCCGGGTGCCGACGATCGAGCCGATCACGCTCGTCCCGTTCAGGACGGCCTCGAAGATGGGCACTCGGACCGTGCCGTGTGCCGGCAGGGCCACCATGACCAACTTGCCACCGCGCCGCAGGCCTGAGCCCGCGGCCTCGAAGGCCGCGTCGTTCACCGCGAGGGCAAGGGCCGCGTGGGCACCCCCATGCCGCATGAGTACCTGGCCGACATCGTCCTTGCGGGCGTCGATCACGATGTCGGCGCCGAGCTCGGTGGCGAGTTCGAGCTTCTCGTCGGTGACGTCGATGGCTGCGACGGTGGCTCCGGCGATCTTCGCGTACTGCACGGCCAGGTGCCCGAGACCGCCGACGCCGGAGATCGCGACGAGCTGCGCGGGCCGCACGCCGGCGACCTTGAGCGCCTTGTACGTGGTCACGCCTGCGCAGGTCAGCGGGGCGGCATCCACGGCGCTCACGCCGTCAGGCACGGGCTGGGCGAAGTCGGCCCAGGCCAGCATCTTCTCGGCGTACCCGCCGTCACATCCGTAGCCGGTGTTGATCTGCTGCTCGCACAGCGTCTCCCAGCCGGACAGACAGTGCTCACACCGCCCGCAGGTCTTGCCGAGCCACGGCACGGCGACCCGCTGTCCGACGGCCAGGTGGGTGACGCCGTCGCCTAGCTTCTCGACGAGACCTACGCCCTCGTGGCCCGGGACGAAGGGCGGGTCCGGCTTGACGGGCCAGTCGCCGTGGGCGGCGTGGATGTCGGTGTGGCACAGACCGGACGCTTCCAGACGGATAACGACCTGGCCAGGGCCGGGCTCGGGGTCGGGGCGCTCCTCCATGACCAGGGGCTCACCGAAGGCTCTTACGACCGCTGCCTTCATGATCTCTGCTCCTCAGGGGTGAGTCAGCCGTGCGGGACGACGGCGACGGGGGCGGGGGAGTGGTGCAGAACGGCGTGGGTGACGGAGCCGATGTGGGCGCCGAGCGGGCCGCGACGGATGCGGCGGCCGACGACGACCAGGGAGGCCGCGCGGGAGGCGTCGACGAGGTGGCTGCCAGGAGTGCCGTAGAGCGACTCCGCGGTGACCTCGACGTCCGGGTGCTTGTCGCGCCACGGGCCCAGGACCTCGGCCAGGTCGGTGTCCTCCTGACGTTCCAGAGCCCCGTGCAGCTCCAGGTCGGTGGGCAGCCCGTAGGCGTAGTACGGGGGTGGGTTCCAGCCGTGCACGACCCGCAGGGAAGTGCCACGACGGGCGGCCGCCGCGAAGGCGAAGGCGATCAGGGCGTCGTCGGGGCTCACGACGTCGAGGCCGAGGACGACGGGTCGGAACGCGGTTGCGGCGGACGGGATGCCGGCCTGGTCCATCTCGTGCTCGTCTGCGGCCTGTTCCCCGGCGCGGACCAGCACGACCGGCCGCTCGGTGCGCGCGAGGACCGACAGGCCGACCGAGCCGACCATGAACCCGCCGACCCCGCTCAGTCCACGGGAGCCGAGGACCAGCAACTCGGCCTCCTGTGCTGGGCTGGCCAGGACGTCGACAGGCCGGCCCGTCAACTGCTCGGTCGACACGTCGAGTCCGGGGTGACGCAGTCGTATGCCCTGGGCTGCCTCACGGGGGATCCCCTCGGTCCTGTGCTGATGGGCCTCGGGGCCGAGAAGCGGCGACTGTGCCATGGGGCTCGGTACTGGGTCCCAGACCTGCACCAGCTTCAGTGGCAGGCCGAGCAACTGTGCCTCGCGGGCCGCCCATTCGGCCGCAGCGCGGCTCTCGGGAGAGCCGTCGAGGCCCACGGTGACGGTGCGCGTCATGGTTTCCACATCCTGGATCGGGGGTTCTGATTTGAGCTTCGGATTCGCATGAGGCACGTGGCAGGGGCCGCAGGTCCCTGCGGAGGGATCGAACGGCCCTGTCCCGGGGCTCGGCACGGCGGACCCACCGAGCGGCCCGCCGCGCCTGTCGCGGTCACCGCAGCCAGCGGCTGTGGCGGACAAGCGGGAGCTTGGCCCAGATCCGGCCGAGGCCGAGGGTGTCGCCGGCCGAGGCGGCGGCCAGGGCGATCAGGACGACGGCGTAGATGAGGTGGTAGTCCACGAACGGGTTCGTCGACATGCTCGCCGAGCCGTCCGAGAGGTGCTTGGCGGGCGGCCACTCGGCGATCCACATCAGCGCCATCATGAAGGTGCCCGCGACGGCGGCAAAGCGCAGCGCCACCCCCGCGATCAGCGCGACCCCGATCCCGAGCAGACCGAGCATGAACAGCCAGTCCGTCCAGGGGGCGCCCGCCCAGGAGTGGAACGTGGACTTCATGGGCCCGGCGGCGACGGAGCTGAGGAAGCCCTTGGTCGGCGAGCCGCCGTCGATCCAACCCTTGCCGGAGGGCGTGGCGTAGCCGAGGCCGAACGTCTTGTCGAGGAAGGCCCACAAGAAGACGAATCCGGTGAGCAGGCGCAGGGACGAGAAGGCGTAGGCCTGCGCGGTGTTCGTGGCGGTGCGTGCCGACACGGCGGATTCGGAAGCGGACCGGTCCCTGCGGAAGGACGGCAGGTGGAGGCCGGGACTCCGGTGAGAGTGCTCGTGCATGGCCATGACGGTGATCCCTTCGAGAAGGAGCGGATCTCTGTCCGTTCGGTATCTGACGCCCCTCACTCTCGTCTCGTCAGGGCACCGCTACCGGATGCCGAAGGTCTGCGCCCGTGGGGCTGAACGGCCCTGTCTGCAGGGTCCGTTGGGGTCGCGACACCAGCGGCGGCGGGCGGGCGCCGACCCAGGTCGAGGATCCAGAGGGTCAGGCGTATCCAGCCCGACCCGGACAGGGGTGACGACCCGGTGACAAGACGAAATCGGGCCGATGGTCGAGGCCGTGCACGTGGCGACGGCACACGGATTCACCACCGACAAGCAGGGTGCGGGAGGGCAGGCCATCATGTACCTCATCGACCAGGGCCTGCTGCCCGAGAGAGGGACGGCGGGCACTTCGTGCCTGGCCTGAGACAGATCACGTACACCAACGGACCGCACCCGGGGACCCCCGAAGCAGGTTGAGGTGCGTTTTCGTCGGCAGGCTCTGACCGGTGTGGCCCGCTACCTGATCGACCGCTTCAACCCTGTTCAGTAGGCCGCCAGGCCATGCGCGCGGAACTGCTCCCGCACCCGCTCGACTGACTCCTGTACCGGACTCGGGGTGTCGCTCAAAGGGAACGGAACGCCGAGGGCCTCGTACTTCGCGGCGCCGAGCTTGTGGAACGGCAACACGTCCACGCGGTCGATCGAGCCGAGACCCGCGACGAAGTGGGCCAAGCCTTCGACGGCCTCGGCCCTGTCCGTCCAACCGGGTACCAGGACGTACCTGATCCACATCGGGACACCGAGCCGGTTCAGTCGGGTGGCGAAGTTCAGGGTGGGGGCGAGTTCGCCACCAGTCAGGTGCCGGTAGGTCGTGATGTCGAAGGACTTGATGTCCAGCAGCACCAGGTCGGTGCAGGAGAGGAGTTCGTCGGAGGCACGGCCGCCGAGGAAGCCGGA
This sequence comes from Streptomyces siamensis, assembly GCF_039543605.1. Classification (NCBI taxonomy): domain Bacteria; kingdom Bacillati; phylum Actinomycetota; class Actinomycetes; order Kitasatosporales; family Streptomycetaceae; genus Streptomyces; species Streptomyces siamensis. Next base: position 6,140 of record NZ_BAABKB010000031.1, read on the forward strand.
GGTGTCGAGTGCCGTGTGCAGTCCGGCTTCCTTGCAGCGGCGCAGGACCTCGCCGGTGAAAGCGGGCTGCAGCAGTGGCTCGCCGCCCGTGACGGTCACTCCGCCGCCTGCTGTGGTGATGAAGGCACGGTACTTCTCGATCTCGGCCATCACCTCGTCGACCGTGGTCTCTTTGCCGTCGCGCATGCGCCAGGTGTCGGGGTTCGCGCAGTACAGGCAGCGCAGCGGGCAGCCGGAGACGAAAAGGACGAATCGGGTCCCGGGGCCGTCCACGCCGGTGGACAGGTCCCAGGAGTGAATCCGACCGGTCGTCGTCATCGCGCTCACAGCGATCCGTGGAAGGTACGGCTGATCACGTCGAGCTGCTGCTCCCGGGTCAGCCGGACGAAGTTGACGGCGTATCCGGAGACGCGGATGGTCAAGTCAGGATATTTGTCGGGGTGTTCCATGGCGTCTTCCAAGGTGACCCGGTCGAGCACGTTGACGTTCATGTGGAAGCCGCCCGCCGCCATGTAGGCGTCGAGGATGTCGACCAGGTGCCCGGCGCGCTCGACCGGGTTGTGCCCCAGTCCCTCGGGCGTGATCGTCGTTGTCAGGGAGATGCCGTCGCGGGCCTGTTCGTAGGGCAGTTTGGCGACCGAGAGCGCGGAGGCGGCCACCCCATGCCTGTCCCGGCCGTTCATCGGGTTGGCGCCCGGTGCGAAGGGCCGGCCGGCGCGGCGGCCGTCGGGGGTGTTGCCGGTGTGCTTGCCGTAGACGACATTCGAGGTGATCGTCAGCACGGACTGAGTGTGCTCGGCGTTCCGGTAAGTGGGATGCCTGCGTACCTTCGCCATGAACGACTTCACCAGGCCGACGGCGATACTGTCGGCGCGGTCGTCGTTGTTGCCGTACGTCGGGAAGCCGCCCTCGGTGCGGAAGTCGACGGCGAGTCCGGTGACGTCCCGGAACACCTTCACACGCGCGTACTTGACGGCGGAGAGGCTGTCGGCAGCGACCGAGAGGCCGGCGATGCCGCAGGCCATGAAACGGTGTACGGGATGGTCGTGAAGGGCCATCTCGAGGCGCTCGTAGGCGTACTTGTCGTGCATGTAGTGGATGACGTTCAGCGCGTCGACGTACGTCTCGGCCAGCCAGTCCAGGACGCGGTCGTACGCCGCCGACAGTTCTTCGTAGTCCAGGTACTCTCCGGTCAGCCGAGGCGCCTCGGGCGCGACCTGTTCGCCGGTCATCTCGTCCCGGCCGCCGTTGACGGCGTAGAGCAGCGCCTTGGCGAGGTTGACCCGTGCTCCGAAGAACTGCATCTGCTTCCCGACGGCCATCGCCGACACACAGCATGCGATCGCGGTGTCGTCCCCGGTCCGCGGGCACATGAGCTCGTCGGACTCGTACTGGACAGCGCTGCAGTCGATCGACACCTGGGCGCAGAACTCCTTGAAGCCGGCGGGCAGTCGGGGGGACCACAGCACCGTCAGATTGGGTTCCGGCGCGGGACCGAGGTTGTACAGGGTCTGCAGGAAGCGGAATGACGTGCGGGTGACCAGGGTGCGTCCGTCGGCACCCATGCCGCCGATGGACTCCGTCACCCAGGTCGGGTCGCCGGAGAAGAGTGCGTCGTACTCGGGGGTGCGCAGGAACCTTACGATCCGCAGCTTGATGACGAAGTCGTCGATCAGTTCCTGTGCGCGCCTCTCGTCGATGAGACCGTCCGCGAGGTCTCGCTGGAGGTAGATGTCGAGGAAGGTCGACGTGCGGCCCAACGACATCGCGGCACCGTTCTGCTCTTTCACGGCGGCCAGATAGCCGAGGTAAAGCCACTGCACGGCCTCGTGCGCGCTGACGGCAGGACGGGAGACGTCACAGCCGTACGTGGCCGCCATCTGCGTGAGCTCGCCCAACGCCCGTGTCTGCTCGGCGATTTCCTCGCGGTCTCGGATGACGTCGGCGGAGGAGGGGCGGGCGTCCAGCAGGGCCCGCTCCGCCTGCTTGGCCTCGATGAGCCGGTCCGTGCCGTACAGCGCCACACGCCGGTAGTCGCCGATGATCCGGCCGCGGCCGTAGGCATCAGGCAGTCCGGTGATGATGCCGGCTTTGCGGGCGGCCCGCATCGCGGGCGTGTAGGCGTCGAAGACGCCGTCGTTGTGGGTTTTTCGGTAAGTGCCGAAGACGCGTGTGACGAACGGATCGGGCTCGTAGCCGTACGCCTTCAGTCCGGTCTCCACCATACGCAGGCCGCCGTTGGGCATGATCGCGCGCTTGAGCGGGGCGTCGGTCTGCAGTCCGACGATGAGTTCGCGGTCGCGGTCGATGTAGCCGGGGGCGTGCGAGGTGATCGTGGAAGGGATGGCGGTGTCGACGTCGAGCACACCTCTGCTCCGTTCCTCGGGAAACAGCGCACTGACCTTCCCCCAGACGAGGCTGGTGCGGTCTGTGGGGCCGGTCAGGAAGGACGCTTCGCCTTCATACGGCGTGTAGTTGGCCTGGATGAAGGCGCGCACGTCGATGTGCTCGCGCCAGCCAGTTCCAGCGAAGCCTCGCCAGGCACCGGCCGTCCGGTTGTCTGTTGACACGGTTGTGGTCATCGCCGGTTCCCTCTCGTGCTCGTTTGTGCGTGCATGCGTCTGGTATTTCAGATCCTGGTGAGGGGTGGTGGCCGTGGGGAGTGCCGACCAGGGCCCGGGGCGGAGCCGTACGGCCCTGCCCGACCGCCGGACGGCCCCAGCGGGCCTTCCCTGTGATCGTTTTCGAGGAGACGACGAGATCCGGCCGGATCAACGTGTCCGACCTGCCGTGGATGATCCAGGACGCCGCATTCCGGGCCTTGTGGCCGGTGTTGACAAAAACGTCGTCGCAGCCGATCCAAGCCACCATGGTCGCCGCATTGCCGGCCCACGCAGTGATCCAGCACGGCCAGGCGTTGACGAATCCGGCGAATTTGCCGAAGGCTTCACGGGCACAGAAGTACGGCCCGCCGCTCGCCGGTCCCTGCTTGTGCTGACATGCGGCAATCGGCCGGCCGAGCACGCCTCGGCGGAGGTCGGCGCCTTCGTCGAGGACCTCGGCCGGCCCGGGCCTGCTCTCATGGAGGTGGTCGATCTACTTCCGACCCGTCTGGGACGCCGGTTCGGCCAGGTGGAATCCCCGTACAGACGTCTGACGGTGCACTGGTCGAAGACAAGAGATCCTCTGACTTCCTCGGAGACCTCTATCGGTGCTCCACGCGGGTGGGCATCATCAACAGGGCCCACAGGGACCGCTGACCGGGAACAGGCCGACGCGATCACCAGGAGAGGGCGCGGTCGCGTCGGTCTGTGCGCTTCAGTGATGCACCAGGGTCTGCTTGGGCCGGCTGGGAATGCGAAGTGCCCCGTCCTGGCGACCGGCGGGCAGTTGACGTTGCCGACGGCGTTGCCGCAGTCGCAGGACCAGCGCATCGAGGGCGGCGCTCACCACGAAGGTGGCTGCCATGGCGATCGCCAAGAGAAGGGCGAACGACTTCCAGAAGTCGGGAGTCAGTGAGGTACCCACAGTGCTCACCTCCTCCGACGGGCGGGTCGTCTCACACCCTCATGGAACAGCCGAGCCAACCTGGACACAGGGTGCCGGAGGTCTTCCTGCCGGAGCCGAGCGGCCCGATCGATGGCCCCGGGTGGCCCATGGCCCTGCTGCCGGACGTGGACACACGCTGGCCATGGCAGTTCCTACATCGCGTCGGGAGGCACGCCATGATCACCACCCCTACACCCAGCATGTTGCGCGGGCTACCCGCCGACCACCGGCAACGGCTGATGCGCGTCGCCCGCGAGGTGGCGTTTCCGCAAGGTACCCGCCTGTTCGAGGAGGGCGGCAAGGCCGACCGGTTCTGGATCATCCGCAGTGGCACGGTCGAGCTCGACATGCATGTTCCCGGTCGTCGCGCCGCAGTTGTCGAGACCCTCCGGCACAACGAACTCATCGGCTGGTCCTGGCTGTTCACACCACACGTGTGGCACCTGGGCGCTGAGGCGGTCACCCCGGTGAGGGCGTACGAGTTCGACGCCACCGCCGTGCGTCTGATGTGCCAGGAAGACCCGGCCATGGGCAACAACATGGCCCGGTGGGTCGGTGACGTGCTGGCCCACCGCCTGCGCTCCTCCCGCACCCGGCTGATGGATCTGTACGCCCCGTACGGCACCGGCGTCCCTGTCTGAACCCGCCCCGGTCGATGCCAGAAAGGAGTCACCATGCACGGCTCCCCGCACATCGTCAGCGACGTCATGAGCCAAACGGTCGCCGCCGTCGGCCGCAAGGCCACCTTCAAGCAGATCGTGCAGCTGATGCAGGACTGGAAGGTCAGCGCCCTGCCGGTCCTTGAGGGCGAGGGCCGCGTCGTCGGCGTCGTCTCCGAGGCCGACCTGCTGCCGAAGGAGGAGTTCCGCGACAGCGACCCCGACCGGTACACGCAGCTGCGGCGTCTGAAGGACCTGGCGAAGGCCGGCGCGCTCACCGCAGAGGAGCTGATGACCTCCCCGGCCCTCACCACTCGCCCGGATACCATCCTCGCCAAGGCCGCCCGCACCATGGCGCACTCGAGGATCAAGCGGCTCCCCGTCGTCGACGAGCTGGGCATGCTGCAAGGCATCGTCAGCAGGGCCGACCTCCTCAAGGTGTTCCTGCGAGGCGATGAGGAGATCGCCGAAGAGGTACGCCGCGAGATCGTGGCCCATCTTCTCCCCACCCCGGGCTCGACCATCCGCGTGGAAGTGCACGACGGAGTGGTCAAGCTTGCCGGCCACGTCCGCGACACGTCTCTGATTCCCGTGGCCGCCCGCCTCGTGCGCGCCGTCGAGGGCGTTGTGGACGTGGACTTCGCGTTGGAAGGCAGTCGGCCGGACGGCTCATCGAGCACTTCGGTGGCACCGGGAGGCACAGGAAGTTCCGGTCCGGTGTAACGGTGTGAAAAGCATTCGCGGGTGTGGCCCCGCCTCGACGACGGGGCCACACCCGCGAGCATCACGCCTTCGGCAACGGATGCTGGGCGGGCGGCGAGGAAGCGGAGGGCAGAGCTGGAGATGTCGACGCCGGACGGGTGAGCAAGCAAGACAAGTCTCTTTGTGGAGACGGTTCTCTTGGTCGAAAAACCGTCTGTCAGCAGCTTCGTCCGCCTGCCAGGTAAGATGCCCCGGCTGCGCCTGAGGTTGGGCAAGGCTCACTGAGTCGAGGCGTCAGCCGGCGAGCGGGCCGACCAGCTCGTGCAGGAGCCGGCGCAGCTTGTTGTCGATCGCGGTGTGCGGGGTCAGCTGCGCGCGCGATGCTCGACCAGGCCCCACGACCTTGAAGTCCTCCCCTCGGACACCGTCACGTCTTGGACGACTTCGGGCCGCTGCCGGATGAGCAGGGTGATGATCCGGACACGGCTGTCGACGGCGGTCGTGGCGCCCCAGCCTACTGAGCGCGGTCAGGCGGCATCTACGTCCGCTACCAGCTCCGTCGGCGCCTCAGCACGAGGGCCCACTACGCGCTCCCGCTGACACTGATGGGCGATCTCTGGTCCGTCCAGGCGGCGTCCACGGTCGAAGAACGCTGTTCAACTGGTCTTGCGCCCCCACTGCGGTCCCACCTGATCCCACTCGATGCCCCACTGCTCCGTGGCCCGACGTTCAATCCGCAGACGGACCATCAGTCCGCCTGTCAGAACAAGGAGCCCACCCGTGAGCCCCGCCCCCGCACCGGCCAGCCCGACACGTGCCGCCGCCTCCGCCGATCCGATCGGCCCGGACACCAGGTGCCCCCGCCCATCGGTCCACGCAGCGACAGTGGCTCCGGCGGTGCTGCCGCCCTTGACGGTCGTCTGGTCAGTCCGCAGGACACCGTGGCTGTCGGTCCACCGCACTTTGGCCGTCACGTGGTCGTACTTCACGCCGGTGGTGACGTCCCGTGTCCCGCTCGGTGCGTCGCTCACCATCACGGCCGACACCGGCCTCCGCCCCATCCGATCGTGCTCTACCGCACCAGCCACAGCCTGCGCCACGACCGCGCCGCCCACGGCTCCGCCGACGATCGCCGCCGCCCAGGCAGCGAGGACGATCCGCGCTTCGACCACGTCACTGTGCCGTCGCAGCGGATTGCGCCGCCACCGCCAGCCCCTGACCTTCGTGTGCCCTTCCTTCCGCATCGGTCACACCTCCTCCTGAGTACTACGAACCCGAGTACGGCAAGGAAGGTCTCACCAACCGACCGTCCGGCGGCAGGGGCCGGCGGACCGTCACCATGGGGCCGGACAGGGGGGATCTCGAAGCCGAGTAGGGCCGGTCGGCCCTATGCCATCGGGGTCCGGCGAGCAATGATCGTCGTCACGGGTACCCGCAGCCCGTCCGTCACCGGGAACAAGGGGTGGTCATGACCGAGACACGCACCTTCACGGAGCAGGATCCGATCCGTGTCTTCCTGTTGGACGACCACGAGGTCGTACGACGCGGCATCACCGACCTGCTCGACGGCGAATCGGACATCTCGGTGGTCGGCGACGCGGACTCGGTCGAACATGCCCTGGTCCGCGGCCCGGCCCTGCGGCCGCACGTCGCCGTGCTCGACGTACGGCTCCCGGACGGCGACGGCATCACGGTCTGTCGGGAGCTGCGCAGCCAAATGCCCGAGCTGGCCTGCCTGATGCTCACCTCGTTCGACGACGAGGACGCCCTGCTGGACGCCATCATGGCCGGGGCCTCGGGTTATGTCCTCAAGCAGATCAGAGGCTCCGACCTGGTCTCGGCCGTGCGCACGGTCGCGTCCGGCCAGTCCATGCTCGACCCCACGACCACCGCGCGCCTGATGCGCTCCCTGCGCGACCCCGCCGAGCCTCCCACCGTCGCCCCAGAACTGGCGAGCCTGTCGCCCCGCGAGCGGGAAATCCTCACCCTGATCGGGGAGGGGCTGACCAACCGCCAGATCGGGAAGCAGCTCTACCTGTCGGAGAAGACGGTCAAGAACCACATCTCGCGACTGCTCGCCAAACTCGGTGTCCAGCGTCGCGTCCAGGCCGCGGTCATGGCCTCCCACCTGGAGCAGTCGGACACCGGCGACCGCCCCAAGTGAGTTCCGGCTGGAGGGTTTCGTTCGGATCGGCTCGGATCGGGCCGTGGCGTCCGGTGCGGTGCCTCGCAAGGCGGAGGATCGCCCGCGTACTGGGCGTATTCCGGTGGTCCGACCACGCGGCGACGGGCCGTGCGGGGCGTCGCGGACCCGACCTGATCCGAACCCGAAACTCCCTAGTGCTGGATTCCTCTTTGGTTGGGCATATGTCCTGGTAGCGGGGTGGTTCGGGTACTCGGGGGCGGGTGCTGGACAGTGGTGTTACGAGCACGGCCGAGCCGTGACGAAAACGAACGACAGGTCGTATGTCGGCTCTCGCGAGCACGCAAGGCGCCGCGTGATCTGGTGCAGCGGGTGCGGATGGTCGAGCTGAGCTGGTCCGGACAGCGCGTGCCTGCTGTCGCAGATGAGTTGAGGTGCAGCCCCAAGACGGTCCGTCGCCGGCTGCACCGCTTCAACCGCGTGGGTCTGGACGGGCTGGAGGATCTCGGCGGGCAGGGCCGTAAGCGGCGCATCACCGAGACGGCACGTTCGAGAATCATCGGCCTGGTCAGGCAGCCGCCACCGGGTCGGCTGACGGTGCAGGCGGACGGCGAGTTGGCCGCGGTGAATGAGTCCGGGCCGCCGAAGTGGACGCTTGACGCGCTGGCTGCCGAAGCCAGGCGGTTGGGCAAGGAGATCGGCCGCAGTCAGGTGCGTCGGATCCTGCTGGCTGAGGGAGTTCGCTGGCGTCACACCAGATCCTGGGTCCGCTCCCGAGACGCGGACTTCGAGGGAGAAGGGACCAGGATCATCGGGCTCTACAGCAGCCCGCCCGAAGGCGCGACGGTCGTCTGCGCCGACGAGCTCGGACCGGTGATCCCCCGAACCTTCCCGCCGGCGCCGGGCTGGTCGCCGGACGGCCACCGCATCAAGGCGGAAGTCCAATTGCGGGGTTCACGAACGGAGGGAGAGTGTCCAACATCGGGTTGTGGCGACCGATTTAGACACCCTCTTGACGGCACTGTACGTGCATATCGACGACCGTTTGAAGACCCCGCGTGGGCGTCCGGCGAGGGCGGCCTTGCGGAAGATGCGCCACCAGCCCTCCTGGAGGTTGAGCCGGCAGGCGCCGAAGGGGATGAACATGGGCCGGATTCTGGGATGGTCCTCCAGCCAGGTCCGGGTGGACAGGCCGTTGCGCGAGGACAGGTTGTCGGTGACGACATAGATGTCGCCGACGGGATCGGCTGCCTCGAAACTACTCATCTAGGCCATCCAGAACCCACCCCGGGGCCGGACGGCCCCTCCCTCTCCCCGCATGCCGGAGACCAAGATGGTTCGGTCACCGAGAAGTCCCGAAGCCACCCTTGGCGGAGGACGGGGAGGAGCCCCCGATGCGTACCGCAGTCCTCGACGCAACGACTCTGGAGACGTTCGTCTCCGCGGCCGTGGCCGCCCCCTCGATCCACAACACCCAGCCCTGGCGCTTCCGCCTGGACCCGGACACTCTCACGTTGGAGATCCGGGCGGCCGCGCAACGCGGGCTTCGCCACATCGATCCGACCGGGCGGGCACTGCATATGTCCGTCGGCTGTGCGGTGTTGAATATGCGGATTGCGGTGGCGCACTTCGGCTGGGAACCGGTGGCCCGACTGCTCCCGCGCCCCGACGAGCCGGACCTGCTCGCCACCGTGCGCCTCGGCGGCTCCGCCAGGCCCTCCTCACACACTTCTCTCTACGACGCAGTGTGGCGCCGGCACAGCAGCCGTTTCCCCTTCTCGGAATGCCCGCCGCCCAGTTCCGTACTCACGGAACTCGCCGAGGCAGCGCACTCAGAAGGAGCCTTGCTGCACCGCCTTACGCCCGGGAGGGCCAACAGCGTCCTGAATCTCACCAGGGAGGCAGAGCACCGCAACACAACGGATGCGAGCCGGGCCATGGAGAGCCGCCGCTGGGTCGGCGAGGCGCAAGGCACCGGCCTGGGCATGCCGCCCGAAGTACTCGGCCCCCAGGACTTTCTGGACCGCATCCCGATGCGGGACTTCCGCGCCCATCGGCATGCGGAGGTGCTCTCCGCCCAGCCCTTCGAAAAGCGCCCGTCGATCACCGTGCTGTCCACCGCGCATGACCGGCGGACGGACTGGCTCCGAGCCGGCCAAGCCCTGGAACGGGTCCTGCTCGTCGCCACCGCTCAGGGCATCCGGGCATCGCTTCTCCACCAGGCACTGGAATGGCCTGACCTCCGTGACCAACTGGTGCCGTTGACAGACGCCCGTCGCTCTCACGCACAGATGGTGATTCGCCTCGGGTACGGTCCCCAGGGACCGAGCACGCCCCGCGCCGGCAACGCCCTGCTGCCGCAGTAGGCCGCGTCTGACCTGCTGAAGTGAAACTTGAGCTACCAGGTGGCTCCAGTCGGCACTTCAAGGGCACGCCGCGGCTCGCTCTGCGGGATGATGCCGTCCTGCACATGCGGTCGGCAGCAACTTGTATGGCGGCCGCGGTCTCCACCGGGATCTCCCGAACCCCGAACATCGTCCGGACAGAGGGGCCCGGACACAGACATTCTGTGCTCGTTCACGTGCAGCGGGTGGACGCGCTCAGATTTCGATGACACGTGACCAACTTCGTGGGTGAGGTGGCGCGGACGTATGGGCTTGTCGGCGGTGGGGCTTTGGCCGGACAGGTCGGTCCGGGCGTCGGCGATGCCTTTGAGGGGAGTTGCTGGACCGGATCCGGCCGGCGGGGCTGGGGCCGGCACGTCACTAGGTGGTCCAGGGCAGGCGGGTGGCTTCGATCTCGAGGTCGCAGAGCAACGCCTCGACCAGCGGGCGGGGGCCGCAGACTTTGGTGCCCCAGAGGTCGTAGTCGGTGCAGACGATCCAGGAGCGGTCCGCGGCCCACAGGTTGGACGGGGTGTACAGGATGTCCGGGTGGTCGAAGAGGGTCTGGGCGTCGCCCAGGCGGCCCGAGCGGACCTGTCCCTTTTCGAAGTCCCGCGTGACGATGGGGTTGTAGTACGCCAGGCAGGCGGTATCCGCACCAGCACGATTGGGCCGCCGGGGTGCAGCCGGGCCGCGATGAGGGGATCGCGGTAGTCGGTTCAGGCGACGCTACGCCGCCCGCCGCACCTGTTGTCGTCGTGTCGTCCAGCACATCGTGGTCCGGATGCCCTGCGCTAGCCGGCCCGCTGGAGGGGGACGGGAAGAGGCGATGAGAACAGGTCGCTATGCTGGTGGGTGACATAGGTCGTACATCGAGGAGCACAGACGTGGTGGGTGACGACGACATCTCCGGGTGAGATCCGGATCTGACGGCCACCGGCCGGCGCACACGAGCGCTGCCGAGGTGGTCCGTTTCGTCGTACCCCCTTCTCCCACGTCTGCCCAGGGCAGAGGTCTACGCTCTGCCCTCAGTACCTTCGAGGTCATTTCCATGTCCGACGCCGCTGTCGTCTGCTCGAACGTCTCCTTCACCTGGCCCGACGACACCCCCGTCTTCCACGACCTGTCCTTCTCCGTGACCCCTGGCCGTACGGGCCTGGTCGCGCCCAACGGCTCCGGAAAGAGCACTCTGCTCAAGCTGATCTCCGGTGAGCTGAAGCCCGCCACGGGCTCGGTGTCAGTGAACGGTACGCTCGGCTACCTTCCACAGACCCTGCCCCTGACCAGCGGCCTCACCGTCGCCGAGGTGCTCGGGGTCGCCGCGGTGATCCGCGCTCTGGACGCCGTGGAGTCCGGGGACGTCGACGCGAAGCACTTCGCCACCATCGGTGACGACTGGGACATCGAGGAGCGCACCCGCGCCCAGCTCGACCGTCTGGGCCTGGCCGACCTCACCTTGGACCGCAGCCTGAGCACGCTCAGCGGCGGCCAGGTGGTCTCCCTCGGCCTCGCCGCCCAGTTGCTCAAGCGCCCCGACATCCTGCTCCTGGACGAGCCCACCAACAACCTCGACCTCCAAGCCCGGCACCAGCTCTACGATGTGCTGTCCGACTTCAACGGCTGTCTGCTCCTGGTCAGCCACGACCGCGCGCTGCTCGACCGCATGGAGCGCATCGCCGAACTCGGCAGTGACGAACTACGCCTGTACGGAGGCAACTTCACCGAGTACGAGGAGGCCGTCCGCGTCGAGCAGGAGGTCGCCGAGAAGAACGTCCGCAACGCCGAGCAGGAACTGAAGCGGGAGAAGCGGGAACTGCAGCAGGCCCGCGAACGCGCCGAGCGCCGGGCGAGCAACGCCGCCAAGAACCTGAAGAACGCCGGTCTGCCCAAGATCTTCGCCGGCACCATGAAGCGCGGCGCGCAGGAGGCCGCGGGCAGGTCCGGCACGATGCACGCCTCCCGGGTCAGCGACGCCAGGGCCCGCCTCGACGAGGCCGGGCGGGCGCTGCGCGAGGAGCAGCGGCTCGCGCTGGAGCTGCCCGGCACCCAGGTGCCCGCCGGCCGCAACCTGTTCCTCGGCGAGGGCATGCAGGTCCGCCTCGGCGACAAGGACGTGTTCGCGGCGGGCGGCGTCGACCTGAGCGTCCGGGGCCCCGAGCGCATCGCGCTGACCGGGCCCAACGGCGCCGGCAAGACCACCCTGATGCGGCTGCTCACCGGCGATCTCGCCCCGGAGAGCGGGGAGATCAAGCGCAACGACGGGAGGATCGCCTACCTGTCGCAGCGCCTGGACCTGCTGGACCTGGACCGCACGGTGGCCGAGAACTTCGCCGCGTTCGCGCCCGAGCGGCCCGAGGCGGAGCGGATGAACCTGCTCGCCCGGTTCCTTTTCCGGGGCGCGCGGGCCCATCTGCCGGTGGGTGTGCTCTCCGGTGGCGAGCGGTTGCGCGCCACCCTGGCCTGTGTGCTGTGCGCGGAACCGGCCCCGCATCTGCTGCTGCTCGACGAGCCCACCAACAACCTTGACCTGGTCAGCGCGGGCCAGCTGGAGAGCTCGCTCAACTTCTACCAGGGCGCCTTCATGGTGGTCAGCCACGACGAGCGGTTCCTCGCCCGGATCGGGATCAGCCGCTGGCTGCGGCTGGCCGACGGGGTGCTCAAGGAGATGGGGGCGCCGGAAGTGTGAGCCGCCGACGTGTGACCTGGCCCGCGCCCGAGGCCCTGCGCCCGGCGGGCCGACCATCGATCACGCCAGGACGGTACCCCGTGCCCCAACTCGCTCTGCTCGCCCACGACCTCGTCCGTGACCTCGGCGGCCGTCGCGTCCTCGACGGTGTCTCCCTCACCGCTTCCCCAGGTCACCGCATCGGCCTGATCGGGGAGAACGGCGTCGGCAAGTCCACCCTGCTGAGGCTGCTCGCCGGCGTGGACGAACCCGACGCGGGACGTGTCACCCGCCCCCGCGACCTCGGTTTCCTCCACCAGGAGATGCCGTTCGACGCGGACTCCACGCCCGCCGCCGTACTGGACGAGGCGCTGCGCGAGACCCGTGAGGACCTCGCCGAACTGGACCGGCTCGGCGAGGAGTTGGCCCGCTGCGCCGAGGACGACCCGGGCCACCAGGAACTGCTCGACGCCTACGGCAGACGTCTCGAACAGGCCCAGGATCGAGAGGCCTGGGACGCCGACCGCCGGGCCGCGCTGGTCCTGGACGGCCTTGGCCTCGGCGCCGTCGGCCACGACCGGAGGCTCGGCTCGCTCTCGGGTGGGCAGCGCGGCCGGCTGGCCCTGGCCGCGCTGCTGGTCCGGCGGCCCTCCGCGCTGCTCCTGGACGAGCCGACCAACCATCTCGACGACGACGCCGCCACCTTCCTCGAGGGACAGGTCGGGTCCCTGCCCGGCACCGTGGTGGTCGCCAGCCACGACCGGGCGTTCCTCGACGCCGTCAGCACCGACCTGATCGACCTCGACCCGGCGCTGTACGGGCCCGTCCGTTACGGCGGGAACTACAGCGCCTACCTGTCCGAGAAGCACGCCGAGCGGCGGCGCTGGGAGCGGCGGTACACCGAGGAACAGGAGGAACTGGAAGAACTGCGCGAGTCGGTGGGCGTGACCGCGTACCGGGTCGCCCCGGACCGGGGCCGCGTCGACAACGAGAAGATGGGCTACGGCCACCGGGCCGGCCGGGTGCAGCACTCCATCTCCCGTCGGGTGCGCAACGCCACCCGGCGGCTGGAGGAGCTGGAGCGCACTCGGGTGACCGAGCCGCCGCGCCCCCTGCGATTCGCCGCCGGGGACTTGGCGAGGCAGGCCGAGGAGAGCAAGGAGCCACTGGTGGCACTGCGGGACGTACGGGTGCCGGGTCGACTGGTACTGGACGTCCTGGAGGTGGCGGCGACCGATCGGCTCCTGATCACTGGCGACAACGGGGCCGGCAAGTCGACGCTGCTCGCCGTCCTCGCCGGACGGCTCCCGGCCGAGGGCGAGGTGCGCAGGCGGCGGCACTTGACGGTGGGGCTGCTCACTCAGGACACCGTGTTCGAACGGCCCGAACGCACGGGGCGCGACACCTATGAGGCGGCGGTGGGTTCGGCCCGGGCGGCGAAGGTGCCACTCGGCTCGCTCGGCCTGATGCACGGGGCCGACCTGGACAGGCCGGTCCGGGAGCTGTCGGTGGGGCAGCGCCGCAGGCTGGCGCTGGCACTGTTGGTGGCCCGCCCGCCCCACCTGCTGCTGCTCGACGAGCCCACGAACCACCTGTCCCCCCGCCTGTGTGACGAACTGGAGGAGGCACTCGGCACCGGACCAGGTGCCATCGTCGTCGCCAGCCACGACCGCTGGCTGCGCCGACGCTGGCAGGGCCGGGAGGTTCGACTGGTCCTTGGGGCCGACCGGCGCAGGAGCGACAGAGCAGACGCGTTCCGGGCCGCCGGTTTCGTCCGGGAACCAGCATCCGAACAGGGCAGCGGATAGTTGTGGCCAGAGCAGACCTACTGTCACCAAAGCTTCCGGTGGACGCCCGGCGACGCGCCCGGATGGACACGAAGTCAGGCCGCGAACCGCACTGTTGAGCCGGTGGTCCCTCTCGTGGACGCCAGTGGAGCGAACGAGGACGGCGCATACATGCTCAGAGAACTCCCATCGCTGGATCCCGCGGTGCGCGCGGACGTCCTGCGCCTGCTGGACTGCGTGGTGCGGGACCTCCCCGCTCACTGGCAGCGCCGCAGGGGAGTATCGCAACTCATGGTGTTCCTCGACGGACCAGGGACGTGCGGTTGGAGAAGATCACCCTGCGGGAGTTGTCCGAGCACGGATATCTCGACGAGTTCAGCCGCTGGGCCGGCAGCGTCCCGGTATCCAAAGCCAGGGAGCACGGCTGTGCCGCTCTGGTGCACGGGAACCGTATTCACGCGAGGATCAACCAGATCGGCCCCATCGGATCGGGCTGGCACACCAGACACATTCGTCTGCGTGCGCACCGCGCACCGGGACTTGCGAATAAGCCCTTCCGTTTCGCTCAAGTTCGACGTCGGAGGCCGGTTCTTCCCGCGGCTGGTGTTTCACGAGTGGGTGTTCGACACCATCGCCCGCGCTCGGCAGAGTTGACCCCGGCGCGAGTACTCCAGCCGTGTCGGGGAACCTCTGGTACCGCGTACGCCGTGATCGCAATTGGGCAGGTCCGAATCGTTCGTAGCGTGGCCGGCGACGGCCGTCCTGTGGGGCTGCCGGTGGGTCGGCCGTCGGATTGCCCCTCGGCCGTCCAGCGTGACGTGTGGTGGTGATCGCCCGACGGAGGAAGGCGACGGTCTCCGCGACGCCTGCACGGCGGACTAGCAGTGTCTCTTCGCCGCCGGGATCCGGGCCAAGGAGTTCGTGGCCCGGATCCCGTTACACGACTGGTCCGGTCGCCGGCAGCGTGACTGGACCGATCTGTTCGCGGCTGAATTGTCCTCGGTGTCTCATCTGGCAGGCCGCTCGGAAATCGTCGGGAGAACCTTCTCGGCGATGTCGAGGAGAACATGGTCGTCCGGGAGGGCTCCGGACGTGCTCCACACGGTGATGTCGCAGTAGCCGCCCCGGTCCTTGCGGTCGAGGGCCACGGTCAATGTCCTGGCCAGGGGACCTTGTTCGACCGGTCCGCCGGATCCGCCGCTGCCGAGGTTGATCTCGAGCTTCATGGTGTGATCCGAGGAGAAGACCGCGGGCCGGTCGAGAACCTTGAGGGTCCTGATGTCTGTCTCATCCCCGAACTTCATCAGCTTCACGTACTGGTCGGTCGTCAGATCGTTGTAGGTGGCCGAGACATTGACGGTGTACGTGTCGAACGCGACCTCGGCCTCCGGCTGGGCGACCTTCCCATCAGTCAGGGGAGCGGTGTTGCTGGTGCCCGAAGCAGTGGTCGCGGTTTCTCCGGGCGTGCCGAGGAGCTTGGCCAGGTCTGGCCGGTTGAGTGCCTTGCACAGCTCTTCACCCGTCACGGGCTGGGGCTTCTGCTTGTAGGCCTGGGGCAGCGGCTCGTGTTCTCCGCCCGAACACGAGGCGGGCTGGGGAGTGCTGTCGTCGGACGGCATCACGTGTGGGGCCACCCACAGCGCGGCCCCGAGTGCCCCGACCACGGCCACGGCGGCGACGGCCTGGCCCCACGCGTTGGGTTCCTTCTCCGGGGTGTCCGGGCCGGGATGCGGCCCAGCTCCTAGCTGGGGCTGGGGCTGGGGCTGGGGCTGGGGCTGGGGCTGGGCGTGGGCGGCAGCATCGACCGCCGCCCGGTCTGCGGAGGCCGCCGGACTCGGGTCCCGGCGTGCACGCAGGGCCCGGACCACCCCGTAGAAGCGTATTGCGGTGAACACGAGGAACACCATGCCGAGTCCGGCCGCGACGCGATCGTGATCACGGACGGCGAGATACATGATGCGTATGCCGAGAACGGACCCGACCGCGATGAGCAGGGGCTCGCGGACCCAGAACGGCAGGAGACGGAGGAGGAAACCGAGCATCCGGTGATCTCACCAGGACAAGACGATATTCGCCGTGGTGGAAGCCACAGTTCCGCGTACGTTGCGGTGCGGCCGATGCAAAAGCCACCAAGCCGACGATCCTGAGATGGCTGTCGCGACGTCAGCGGGTGCCGGCGCCTGAGACCAGGCCCTCACCTTCGGCGTCCTCCTCGTCCTGCCCGCACTGATCGTCTTCGCGTTCTTCCAGCGACGGTTCGACCACGACGTCGTCGGCTCTGCCGTCAAGTGCTGAGCCAAGGCTGCCTGAGGTTCTGGACCAGTCCACTGCCCAACAACAAGCGGGGGAAGTCATGCCGGGCCTGGAGGCCAGCGGTCCTCTTGCAGGGCCGAACAAGATGCCGGGGAGGGCAGTGCGCACTCGCAGATCGCCATGATGACCGAGACCTACTCCGAGGTGGGCGAGGAGCGGGTGGATGCCAGGGTGCGGTCGACGCGATGTAGGCGGTGTCCTACCGCGGCCGGCGGGCGAGTAAGGGTTCGTTGACGCCAGCCAGAGGGTTGGCAGGGTCTGATACGAAGACGGCGTTTGTCACGCGAGAGTGCTGCTCCTCGCGGCGAGAGTTGCCGTTGAGCGGGATACTTCCTACTGGGACCTCTGCAGGAAAGGGCATCAGTCATCTCGTCGGCCACCTGTGGATTGCCCATATCTGGCAACCTTGCAGGTTGCTGAACCATCCGGGAGGGGACCCCGCTGTGACCGAAGTGCTGCCCGGCTCCGTCAACGCCGGCGACGACGATGCCGACCGCGAAGCTGTCGAACAGGAGCGCGCCAAACTGCGGGAGTTCGTTGAAGGGCTGTCGGCGGACGACATCAAGTCGGGCGGCTGGTTCACGAAACTCTGCGCCCAGGCGTTGCGGTCGTACACAGAGAAAGCCACCTGGGAGTACTTCCAGCAGAAGTACAGGGGCGTCCCCGCGGACGGTATCGTCGGGCAGCAGATCAAGCTGGCGGCAAAGAACGCCATGATTGAAGGCGGAATCACCTCCAGCCTCTACACAGGGACGATCGCGGCGACCATCGGGTCGTTGGGTGGTGCCAGCCCCGCCACTGTTCCGGCCGGGCTCGTCACCTTCATGGTTGACCTGACGTACATCACCCAACTGCAGATGCGCCTGGCCTACGACATCGCGGTGATCTACCGGATTCCCCTGGACGTGGACGATCCCGAGGACATGATGAAACTCGTCCGGGTGGCAGTCGGCATTAAGGCCGGAGAGGTCGCCCGCGGCAGCATGAAGTTCGTACCCGGCCTGGTCCGGCAAGTCCTCAAGAAGTACTACGCCGGTCCGGTCCTTGCCACCGCGAAGAGCCTCCCGTTCGTCGGGAAGCACCTTCTGCAACGCAACATCATCAAGTTCGGCGTCCCCGGCGTCGGGATCCCCCTCACCATCCTCGTGAACCGCTACACGACCGTGGCCGCGGGACGCCACGCGAAATCCGTGTTTCGTGACGAAGCAGAGGTGATCGAACTTGCCGACACTTTGATCCGACGTACGCGCCACCTGCGGCTGATGCTGTGGGTCGCGTGGCTCGTCATCAACGCGGACGGCAAGATCTCTGACGCCGAGCGCCTGCTGTTCCAGCGGCTGACGCGGCTTGCCCGGGAACGGCATCAGATCGATGACGAGCAACTCGCCGACGTCGTCACCATCGACCCGGACGAGGTATGGCAGCGCATCGACGCCGAGCCCGGGGATCTCAGTGACGTTCTCTACGCCGCCGAGCGGGTCGCCGCCGTCGATGGGGATCTCAACACGCACGAGAAGGCAGTCATCGCCGAGCTACGGGATCGCTGCCGACGACGCTGACCCGCGGTGCGCAGGCCCCACGAAGGCCGAAGTCTGCCCTACGGCGAGGCCGCTGTCGGGCGCCCCACCAGTTGCCCGGAGTGGCTCGCAGCGAGCAATGTGCACCTCAGGCCACCAGGCCGGCATCCGGGGGAGGGATCTCGGCCCACCCTCTGCTGGCCGGATTCAAGTGGTGGCGAAGTACTGGTTGCGCCAGTGACCGCGGACCCAGTGCCCGGCAGAGGCTCGACCGCTTACTGGGGCACGGGCGGGGTTGAGTTCATGGACGGCTGTCTCCGGGCGCGACAGCATGATCCGGCGGAAGAGTCGGGGCGCAGTCCCGCACGGCGAGCGATGCCGCGCGCCGGTTGGAGGAGTTTCGGCTGATCGGCGCGAGCCAAGGGCTGGCGGGCAAGGGCGGAGAGGGCGCGCGTGCGGAAACGGCGCGCACGCCAGCACGCTGTGGGCGCTGGTGGAGTTCATCCAGTCCGCGACCATCCGGCCCGGCAAACGCAGACAGCGACGCCCGGCCGTGACCGCGACGTCAGCATGGTCGAGGACGGTGACGCCGTGGTGCCCGGGCACCGCCGCCCGGACTACGCACGTGCCGTGCCGAGGGCACTGCTCGTCAGGGCCGCTCATCGCGGCTACACGTGATCGCACCTTCCCTGCCGGGTATGGCCACCGGTAACCCCCACGCCGACATGCCTGCAGAAGGGCTCGGACGCACGGAACTGGCCGCCGGCGGTGTGCCACCGGACTCCGGGGCAGACGCGGCGGAGGGACCGAGAGCGGTGAGGCAAGACCACAGCGGGTTGTAACCCGGGGAGGGACAAGACGACTCCAACCAGCCGATCTCGCAAAGATCGCAGACCACGTACTCGACCTCGAAAGCCAGCTCGGATCCGAAGTACGCCGTTCGGATGGGCCAACTCGTTCGCTTCTACTGCCCTACGGGCCGGCCGACCTGGGGTCGTGGCAGGGTGGCTGTGTCGAAGCGGTAGGTCTCTCGGTATGCCCAGCGGTGGAGTCGGTCGCGCCCGAGGTCGCCAACAGAGGCTTTGGCCCCGACATCGGTCTGGCCTCGCTCACCGAAGGCATCCGGGCCCCGGGGGAGCTTGAACCACTGGCCAAGCGCGGTCAGCATCCATGAGCGCAACCGTTCGCGTGGAGTGCCAGCGTCGTGGCTCCCCCTCGCTTACAGCGGCTGCACGGTGGAGTGGCACCTTTCTGCGACGCCGACGCCGACGCCGACGCCGACGGCAATGATCTGAGGAGCTGCCCGGCGCGTTCTCGCGAGGCACCTACACGCGGATCGATGAGCTGCAACTCGCTTGCGATCGCCTGCCTCACGTCCTCTGCTGCGCTGACCGTGGACGTGTCCCCACCGGGCCCACCTGCGAAGCCGCAACCGCATTGCTCGGTTACGAGGGTTCAGCGACCGTGACCTGCGTCCGCCTCCTCGATCACCACTCCGACCTGCTGGAAGCTGTCGTAGTTGTCGACGTCACTCGTACACGGGGGAACGCTTGCCTCTACGACGGCGGATGTGATCGGGAGCAAGGGCGCCCTGGGTTCTCCGGCCGCAGCGGCAGGCCTGGTCAACGGCGCATCTCGATTGCGGCGAGCGGCCGTGGACCGCATGAGGTGGCACGATTGTGGAGAGAACCTTCTTTCCGAGGCAACTTGCTCGGGCGCTCGGCCTCGGGCTGGTGTACCCGTCACCTGCCGCGATGGTCCACAGGTGTGCGTGCTTGTCCGCCGGTGTACGCAGGCGTTGTCTCGCAGTTGGACACTCACACGACAGGCATGGCACGAGCGTCAGTCGCCCGCGAACCACAGGTAGCTGCCTCGGGTGGCCGCGCACTGTTGCAGCATCAAGGCGAGGTCGTTCAGTGCGGCGAGCTGACGCTCGTTATCGCACCGCTGCATTAGATCGTCGATCTCTCGGAGGGCGGCTGCGGCCTCCTGCTCGTTCATCAACGTATTCCCGTACGGATCGACGGCAGTGAGCCTCCCGGATACCCCAAGGAGCTGGAGCGAGCCGAGTGCATCGGCCAGGGCGTCGCCGTGCCCGTAGCTCCGCAGGAGTGTTGCGCGGGACTTGCGCCAGTTGTTGCGGGCCGGCCGTGCTGAGTGCAGCTCCAGATCAATCCCCATGCTTCATGATGCACACGCTATGCCGCTGAACAGCAACACTGATCATCGGCGGGCCGTGGCCTCTGCCCGACATCCGCTTCAGGAGCTCGATCCGAGTCGGCCTCGGCGGTGGCCGGCGACTGGTGTGAGTCAATGGCCCCACCGGTCACCTGACGCTTGGTGCTGGCAAGATCTACGGGGGAGGGGTGGGCATGGACATCGTGGAACTCATGGAATGGCTGATCGAGCTGGGGTGCTGTGGAGTCTTCAAAGCTGACGGCGAGCGCACCCCGGGCACACGCTGGATTGTGATCGTCTCTGGCTGAGCCTTGGGTGAGGATACGTTCTTTCGTACCGACCAGCCCTCGCCGGACGCCTGTCTTCAAGACCTGCTTGATCACCTTGAGACTGCTGGACTCTCTCCCTTCGCCTGAAGGCCGACGGCGGCACTGATCTTGAAAACCTTCGTGGCGCGAGTCGTCGTGGGTTCACATCCCGCAGTCACTGCATGTGAACGGCTCCTGGCCAGGTACCTCGGTCAGCGGCCGCTCGTATGAGTGTTAGGTTGTCCAGCAACGGAACTTGGCAGCAAGGTGGTTGGTCAGGACTGGGTTCTGGGAACCGCTGGGGCGCTCCGCGCCACGGTCGCGTCGTTCTCGTGAGCTGTCAGGATTGACCACTTGGTATCTACGACGCCATGGATGTGACGGGTGGCGGGCGGAGCCGCCTGTGGAAATGAGCGGCAGGGTCCCCCTGGTACGCGGTACGGTGCGCCGATGTCCGGGCTCAAGAAGTTCCAAGTCACCTTTGACTGCGCAGACCCCGAGCGTCTTGCTCGCTTCTGGTGCGAAGTGTTGGGGTACGTCATACCGCCGCCACCGGAGGGGTTCGCCACCTGGGACGATTTCAACCGCACCCTGCCTCTGGAGAAGCAGGGATCATGGTTCGCCTGCAGTGATCCATCCGGCGTGGGCCCGCGCCTGTACTTCCAGCGCGTCCCCGAAGGCAAGATCGTCAAGAATCGCGTGCATCTCGATGTTCGGGTCGGCACCGGGCTGATGGGGGACGAGCGCCTCGCCATGCTCGAAGCCGAGTGCACACGACTGGTCGCGCTCGGCGCCACCCACGTGCAAACGCTGTATGCCGACGAGGAAAACGAGTCGTGCATCCCAATGCTGGACATCGAAGGAAACGAATTCTGTATCGACTGAGCCCTCTCCGAGCCGGAGAGGGGGAGCCGCCTCCCCTGGGCCTCTCTGGTCTCGTATGGGGCGGGAGTTACCCTGTGCGGGCGAGGTTGTGCAGCCGGGCGATGCCGAGCATGTCGGCATGCACGCCGTCGCCTTTCAGACGGCAGTGACGAAGGATCTTCCCTGCCTTCATTCGCGCGAAGACGTGCTCGACGCGGGCCCGGACCTTGCGGTGGGGGGCGTTGTGCTCCTCTTTCCAAGCTGGCAATTCGGTCTGGCCGCGCTCACGGCGGTGTGGGACAGGCAGGGCGGTGCCCCGATAGCCGCCGTCCGCGATGACCGTGGCCCGGCCGATGGCGGCCTTCGCACCGGAAAGTTCCCAGGTCTTGCAATCGTTGCGGTTGCCCGTGGCCGGTCGGCCGACGGCGGCACGATGGCATCGGGGCAGGCCGGCCATGACGTGGGGCGGAGGGCGAGTGTCAACCCCACCGTGACAGTCAGTCTTCGTTCAGGCGGAGGCGATGCCGCCGCGTGTCGCCATCGCCGACTGTCAGGCGAATCGTCCGTGGCCGAAAAGGGTCATGAGTATGGGGACATCCAACTCGTTGTGCGAAGCGGCATTTTATGACCTCTTCCAGTGGCCGATACGGTCGGATTCATGGAGTGGAATTTTCAGACGGCCGAAGAACTCTCCGCTGCCTTGCGCGCCGGAGAAGTGACCTCGGCGGAACTGACTGATGAGGCGATCGCCCGTATTGAGCGGGACGACAAGGCGATCAACGCGATATGCGTGCCGGACTTCGACCGTGCGCGGGCCGCCGCACACCGTGCCGACCAGGCGCGCGCCCGCGGCGAGGACCGGCCTCTGCTCGGTATTCCGGTGACGGTCAAGGAGTCCTACAACATTGCCGGGCTGCCCACGACCTGGGGCATGCCGCCATACCGGAACTATGTGCCGCCCGAGGACGCGGTACAGGTGACGCGGCTCAAGGCCGCGGGCGCGGTGGTGCTCGGTAAGACCAATGTGCCGTTGGGGCTGCAGGATATACAGAGCTTCAACGAGATCTACGGCACCACCAACAACCCGTGGGATCACGGCCGCACGGCGGGCGGGTCCTCCGGCGGGTCGGCGGCGGCCCTGGCGTGCGGGTTCGGCGCGCTGTCCATCGGTTCCGACATCGGCGGCTCGCTGCGCACCCCCGCGCATTTCTGCGGCATCTACGCACACAAGCCGACACTCGGACTGGCGGCCAACCGCGGCATGGTCCCGCCGCTCGCGCCGGCATTGCCCTCCGATCTCGACCTCGCCGTCGTCGGTCCGATGGCACGTACCGCCCGCGACCTCACGCTCCTGCTCGATGTCATGGCCGGACCGGACCCGCAGACGCTCGGCGTCGCGTACGACTTGACGCTGCCGCCCGCGCGCCACGAGCGGATCGGCGACTTCCGGGTCCTGGTCCTCGACGAGCATCCGCTCATTCCGACCGGGTCCGCGGTGCGGGCGGGCGTGAACCGGGTGGCCGACGCGCTTGTCGACTGTGGCGCTCGCGTCGAACGGCACAGTTCGCTGCTGCCCGACCTGACCGAAGCCGCGACGCTCTACACGCAATTGCTGATCTCGAGCTCCATTGCACGGTTTCCCGTCGAGTCGTACGAGCAGTTGCAGACCCGCGTCGCCGGACTGAACCCAGACGACCAGAGCCTGAACGCTGCGAGGCTGCGCGCCATGGTGTTCAGCCACCGCGACTGGATCGAGGCGAACAACCGTCGCGAACTCCACCGCCACGGCTGGCGGCAGCTGTTCGCCGAGTTCGACGCCGTGGTGTGCCCGATCACGCCGACGCCCGCGTTCCCGCACGACCACAACCCCAATCTGCTGGAACGGCGCATCGACATCGAAGGCGTCGAGTACCCGTACCTCGACCAGCTCGTCTGGGCCGGCCTGGCCACCATGCCCGGGCTGCCCGCCACCGCCATACCCGCGGGGCGGTCCGCCGAGGGCCTGCCGGTGGGAGTGCAGCTCATCGGTCCGATGTTCGAGGACCGCACCCCGCTGCGTCTGGCCGAACTGCTCGAGCTGAAGATCGGCGGCTTCCAGGCGCCGAAGTAGGGCCTACGACCTCGATGTCCGTCGAGGACGTGGGGCGGGTCACGACGGGATCTTCCGAATGATCGGTGGCCTGGCGAACCACGGGGAGGTGCAGTGGAGTTGAGACGGCCCATCGATGAAGGAGCCTGAGACGAAGCGGAGGCCGCTACCTGTTCGACATCAAAGCCGGCGGACCCGGCCAGGGACTGCGCCCCTTCCGGGAACCGGACATTGCCGAGGGCGGCGAGGACTGACGGCCGGCACACGCGACCGCCCCGGTCACTCCTTGCGCCCAGTGGGGGCTGGCACCCGACGTGTTGTGGCGTCTTGCGGCAGGCGTCACAGCAGGTCCGGTGCATTCTCCTGGGCGGGGGCCTTGGATGCCGGGTGCTCCGGTTCGTCGGCCGGGGCAGTGGCGCTCAGGGCCGCTTCGACCCGGCGGTTGCTGGTCATGGACGCCGTGACGATCGTCATTGACAGGAGGAGGCCGGCGGCGGCGTAGAGCGGGGTGCGGATGTCGTAGGTGGTGGCCAGCCAGCCGCCGGCGAAGGCCCCGACGGGTGCGGCGCACATGGCCAGCATGCGGGAGGTGGAGGCGACTCGGCCCATGAGGTGGGCGGGGACGATTGCCTGCCGGAGGGAGGGCGCGAGCACCATGGTGGCGCCCATGGCGGCCCCGCAGACGGCGAGCGCCAGCCCGGCCACGTACGGGTTCGGGGCGGCGGCAAGCCCGAGGATGGCAAGGCCTTCGACGGCGGCCGTGAAGGTCAGTGCGGTGCCGGTGCCGAGTCGTTGGCCGAGGCGGGAGGCGATGCCGGCGCCGAGCAGACCGCCGGTGGCCTCTGCCGTGAGGAGCAGGCCGAAGCCGTAGGTGTCGATGCCGAGGCGGTCGTGGGCGAAGAGGGCGAGGACGGTCTCCACGGCGAGGAAGGCGATGTTCCCGACCGCCGGGCGGAGCGCGAGCCCGAGCAGCAAACGGTCCCGGAAGACGTACGAGGCTCCGGCCCGCGCCTGCCGCAGCAGCGACTCGCGGACCTCCGGTACGGGCCGGGGCATGGCGGGAAGCGACCGTACGAGCAGCGCGGAGAGCAGGAACGACACCGCGTCGGCGAGCAGCGGAACCGCACGCCCGAGCGCGAGCAGCGCACTGCCCGCAGGCGGCCCCGCGAAGCCGGACATGGCGGTCTGGGCTCCGCGCAAGCGGGAGTTGGCTCGCTCCAGCAGCGCGGGGTCGCGGCCGAGAAGATCGGGCAGGTATGCCGTGGCGGCCGTGTCGAAGAAGAGTCCGCCGAGGCCGAGGAGGAAGGCGACGGCGGCGAGCAGCGCAATGCTCAGCACGTCGAGCGCGGCTGCCACCGCCGGTATCGCGAGCAGCACCGCACGCGCCGCGTCCGTGACCCACATGGTGCGCCGGCGGTCCCAGCGGTCCACCAGCGCACCGCCGAGAACCCCGAAGAGCAGCCAGGGCAGCGTCCCGGCGGCCGTGACGACGGCGAGCGCCATCGGATTTCGCGTCAACGTCAGCGCGATCAGCGGCAGCGCGGCATGCGACACTCCGTCACCGAGCGAGGACACGGTCTGCGCAGTCCAGAGCCGTGCGAATCCGGTCGGCAACTTCCTTATATCTGATGTCACTTGGTGTCCCCCTCGGCCTGATTGCGCGGTGCCGGGTGGAACAGTGCGAAGACGAGTGAGGCGTCCGGCAGCGACGGATCGGACAGCTCCCGGTACTCGTCCGCCAGAGCCTGCAGCCGCGCCCCCAGCTGCGCGAACTGCTCCTCGGTGAGCCGCAGATGCGCCATCCGCACGTGCCGCTCGCCATCCGACGGCGAAGCCTCCAGGTCCGCCACCGCATGGCGCATCAGCACATCCGGGCCTCCCTCGCCCGGATCCGGCAGCACGATCGACCGTGCGGCCATCGCGTAGTACCGCTCGGTGACGCCCCGCACCTTCCGTGTCCGTACGACCTTCACCAGGCCGGCCCGTTCCAGCAGCCGCACGTGGTAGCTGGAACTCCCCTTGGCGAGGCCGACCCGCTCGGCGATCTGCGTGATCGTCGCGGGCTCGAAGCGGAGCACGGCCATGATCCGGTGGCGCGTGAGATTGGAGACGGCGCGCAGCTGCTCGTCCGTGGTGACGTGAAACGTCTCGGGAAGATCCTCGGTTGGCATGCGAGCAATGGTCAACGATTCTTGACCATTGCGCAAGGGGATTTCCCCCATCGGAGGACGCGGACGACATGGACGCGCTCGTCGCCGAGCCGCTCGTGTGCACCGGGATCAAAATCGGTTATGTCCGGGGGGCGACCGGCGGGCCCGAACTGCAGCGGCAGCTCGACTCGCTCACCGCCGCCCGGCGCCGGCCGGAACATCTACGCCGACAAGCAGTCCGGCAAGGGTGCGCTCCGTCCCGAGATGAAGGCGTGTCACGCCTTCATCGACGCAGGCGACATGGTCGGCGTCCCCTCACTCGACCTCGACCGCTACGACCACAGCCTCCAGGCCTCATCGACATGGTCACCGAGCTGCGCGAGCGCGGCATCGGCTTCACCACGCTGCACGAGAACCTGGACACCACCACCCCCGGCGGCCGACTCGTACGATGTGCCCGTGCATGCTGCTGATCAGGTTGGCGAGGGTGTCTCTGCGGGCCTCACGACGTTTCTCCGGAACGCTGACGGCGACCGCCCAGTGAAGATCGTTCCTTCCGTCTGTGGCGAGTGTGACGGGCGCGTGTTCTTCGTGCTCGTCGATGATGTCGAGGGCGCAGCCGAGCGGGTGTGCACTGGTTGCGGCGGCCGCGCGTTCATCGCGGACAGCGAGGAGTTCTGGGAGGACGCGGGTCCCGGCGAGGCCGGCTGTCCATGCGGGGGCGAGGAGTTCGAGGCTGCGGTCGCGTTCTCGCTCGGTGACGACGGGTCGGTGCGCTGGGCGACCGTGGGCCTGCGGTGCATCAAGGACGGATTCTGCGGGGTCTATGGTGATTGGAAGATCGACTACGGCTCCACGGATCACCTCCTGACCATGGTCTAGGGCTGGGCGGTGGCTCGGACGGGCTGGGGTTCAACGTAGGACCACCCTCGGATCATCAACAACAGGAGGGGGCAGTGCAGGGGGCCGGGTTGTCCGGTCGTCCGTCCCGTTCCGGTCTCGCGGGCCACACAGCCACGCACTACATGCAGCTCGCACGAACGCCGACGCCTCGCCGACCACAGCGACACCTCGCCCAAAGAGCCGATGCGTGCCGGGCACCAGCCAGCCGTCGGATCTCGTGTTCCTCCTTCGCATCGCGCGCAGCCGCGCGAGCAGTGCCTTCGGCATGAGCACATCCCTACCGAGCGCGATTCCCCTGGTCAGGGGATTGACCAGGGGTAAGACCAGACGCTTTGAGGAGCGCAGCACTAGCCGACTCCGACGCGGTTCTGTGCCGCCGGCACCGTCCTGCCGATCAAGGTGGCGAGCGTTGCTCCAAGGACGCTGACGCCGACCAGGGTCAGCCAGATTGGTGTTGCCCCCGTGGACAGCAACCCGGAGAGTGCGATCGGAGCGAGCGCTCCTGCGACAGTCACAGCGAGTTGGTTGAGGGCCAGGTATCGGCCGCGGAGAGCGTCCGGGGCGCTCTCCGCTGCGACCGTCGACGTGATGGGGCCGCCGAGGATTTCGCCGAGGGTGTAGCTGCTCGCACCGAGCAGTACGACGGCGACCGCGAGGGCGAGCGCTGTCACGTGGTCGGCGGCGAGGAACAGGAGGTAGCCGGCAGCAAAGCAGGCGTGTCCTGCGACGAGGACGCGGCTGCGGACCCGCCCGCGGAGCCAACCGACGACGGCGCCCTGGCCGAAGCCGACCATCAGGGTGTTGAGTGTGAAGACCGCTCCGGCCGTCCAGCCCGGAAGTCCCAGCACGTCCACGGCGTAGACCGGTATCGCGATGTTCAGGGCGAACAACGAGATGGCGAAGCACAGTTGATGTCCGACGAGTGACAGGTACCGCCGGTCCTGGAGTACGCGCCGCCAGCCTCCGGCAGTGTCGTGGCCCGCTTCCGGACGGGCGTTGGGTACGGCCCCCATCAGGGCGAAGGCGGCGACATAGGACATGGCGTTGATGGCCACGATCGCGGCGTAGACGCGGGGAGTGCCGATACCGACGGCGACGGCGGAGAGGAGCCCGCCGAGTGCGTACCCGAGGTTGCGTACGGACCCGAGGAGGCCGAACCAGCGTTCGCGTTGACCGGGCGCGGCCAGCGCCGTGACGGTCACGCCGTAGCAGCCGAAGAACACTGCCCTCCCGGCGCTGTTCAACCACGCGCAGACGGCGATCTGCCAGGCTTGGTCCACGACGAGATACCCGGCGAAGCCGAGCGCCTGAGCCAGGTTTGCGGCTTGCAGCACCGGCTTGGCGCCGTACCGGTCGACCAGCCCTCCGACCAGAGGACCTGCTGGGAGTGCCAGCAGCCCGGCCGTCGTGAGCGCCGCGCCCACCTGCACCAGCGTCAGCGAGGTCGTGGCCAGGAAGTACAGCATCGTAACGGGGATGAAGACGCCGGTGCCGATCGAGTCGATGACGATGGCCGCGACGAAGCGGCCATGTCGAGCCATCGAGGGACGCACCATGGAATCGGAAGGAGGCACGACCCAGACGGTATATATTCTATACCGGTATCTACAACGCTACCGGGAATCGTGCATGGGTAAGGCCTTGAACGTCATGGCCGCGCCCTGCCCCGGCCGCCACCAGCCGACCAACCACCTGATGCGTTCACCCGGCGCCCTGCTGGACCAGATCGACGAAGCCACCCGGCCCCGGTTCCAGATGCTCTTCAGGCGGCCCAACGCGTTTCGCTGAGGCGCCCCTTGAGGCCGTGGACGCACGGCCAATCGTTGCCGGGGATGCGGTCGAAGCCGCGAGGAACGTGCCGAACTGGGCGCCAAGTCGTCGGTGATCTACGACAGCACGTCGAAGGGCGAAGCCGGTGCCGCCGGCTTGTGCTGTGACGTGACGCTGCGGTCAGCGCCTTGCGTTGTTGCCCGGCGCTCGGGGTGGCATCGTCAGCCCGAGGCCTTCTCGACGCCGGCTCGTTCGCGCGCAGCGAGGATGTCGGGGACGTGCGTCTCGGCCCACTGTCGTACGGCACGCAGCGGAACCAGCAGGGAACGGCCGAGCTCGGTCAGGGCGTATTCGACGTGCGGCGGGTTGCCGCCCAGGTCGGTGCGGGTGAGCAGGCCGTCGGTCTCCATGGCGCGCAGTGTCTCGGTGAGGGCCTTGGGGGTGATCCCGCGGATGTGTGCCTTCAGTTCGGTGAACCGCATCGGGCCGTCCTCCAGTGCGTTGATGGCGAACACCGTCCAACGCGCCCCGATGCGGTGCAGCACCGTTCGGCTCGGACACGTCGCCGCCATGACGTTGTACGCCTTGCCCATGGGGGTCCTCCCGGTAGCGTTGAAGATACCGGTAGCAAATCTATACCGTCGCGGTCATGAGTGAGAACCTGACAGGCAAGCGGATCCTGGTCGTCGGCGGGGCCCGCGGTATCGGCGCTGAGATCGTCCGGCGCACCGAGCAGGCCGGCGCCGACGTCGTCGTCGCAGCACGGTCTGGCTCCGAGGTACAGATCGACGTCACCGACGAGACCACCATCATGCGGGCCGCGGAGTCGCTCGGCGCCTTCGATCACGTGATCTCCACCGCGTCGGCTCACCACGACGTGCCGGTGCCGGATCTGGAACACGACAAGATCCAGGCCGCGTTCTCCGCCAAGGTCGTCGGCCCGTTGCTGCTGGCCAAGCACTTCGCCCCACGGATGCCTGCCGGAGGATCGTTCCTGTTCTTCTCCGGCATTGTGGGCTGGAAGCCCAAGCCCGGAACCGTCGTCAAAGGCACTGCGAATGCTGCTCTGGCCGCGTTGGTCACCCACCTGGCCGTCGAGCTCGCGCCGCTGCGTGTCAATGCCATCGCGCCCGGTATCACCGACTCCGGCACTTGGGACAGGCTTCCGGACGAGCGTCGCCGTGCCTTGTACGACAGTGCCGCCGCGGCCTCCCTCGCAGGCAGGGTCGGGACGCTCGAGGACGTCACCGACACCGCCCTGTGGCTCCTGGGCGCGGGATGGGTGACGGGCGACACCATCCATGTCGATGGCGGCGCCCGGCACCGCTGATCTCAGCGCCACATTGTGTGGCGCGTAGGGTGTCCGTCGTGATGAAACGGGGAGTCAAGCTGGTGGCAGTGTCGGGCATAGTGGTGCTGGCCCTGACGGGGTTCTCGACGGGTCGGGGGCACGGGCACGCGCGGGGGCACAGCAGCGGCGGGGGCGGGTGCAGCAGTTCTTCGCAGAACCACGACAGTTCGTCGAACTCGTCGACGTCCGGGGGCGGGAGCTCCGGGTCCACGTACGGCGATGACGACGACGTGTACGGCAGTTCGTCGGGGTCGTCGTCGGGCGGCAGCGGCTACACGCGACGGCCCCACCGCTCCACGTCGTCGCCGGCCGCGACGGGCAGCACGAAGTCCGTGGAGGATGGAACCGTGCGTCTGATCAAGTGCGCCGACGCGACAACGCCGTACGCCACCGTCCAGGTCAGCAACCCCAACAGCAAGTCCATGCGGTTCGACGTCCACGTCGCCTTCCTCGACGCGAATGGCGGCACGGTCGAGGCCCTCTTCCACGAGGTCAAGGTGCCTGCGAAGGGCAAGGTGACCGCAAAGGTGCCGGTCGGCGGCGCCGGCTTGGCTGCCAAGGTGGACCGCTGCGACGTCGACCCCGATGCCCTCGTGCAGGTCTGACACCTACAAACCGGACAAGAGTCTTCGACGCGCGCGCTTCCTCTCCTGATCGTGATGGACCCTGCTGCGGGACGGGCGGCGGCGGACTCGGAGGTAGGGAGCCGCCGGACGCCGGCTGATCGACCAGTACTTCACCGCCGCCCATCAACTCGGGGAGCAGATCCTCGAAGTGGCCTCGGCCTACGCGTCCGAAACGGCGTACAGCGTGAGCGAGAGCTCGCAATAGCGGACCACGTCCGGAGAGGGTCCACTGCCAAGGCGCATGTGGAAGAAGTTCTCGGCGCAGCCGCATCCGATGGGATCGGGGCGAGTCCGCGGCTTGGTCAATGCCGTCGCTGCGGAGCGGAAGGTGGCATAGGTTCACCCGGTGACCTACGACATCGTGCTCGTGCGGGTGCAGCAGGGTCTGACGCTGCAGGAGACGCTTGACCGCCTCAACGCCGGCATTGATCCCGATGCAGACCTGCCGCTGCTCCGACTCACCGACGCGCAACGGAACGAGTGGGAGCGGATCCTGGGCCGAGTCTCGCGGGACATTGGTTCTGTCGAGTCTGAGGAGTACCTGTACAGCCTCACCCTTGAGACGGTTGGTCCGCCGGGACGCGTGCAGCTCGACTACTGCGGGGACACAGCCCATATCGAGGTCGCCTACCGCCACTCGGGTCCGGCGGCGTTGGAAGTGATGCGGCTGGCCTATCGCATTGCTTGCATTGTCGAGGACGAAAGCGGCCTGACCGGCCACGACTTTGAGGTGGGCCAGCCCACCCGAACCGGTGACCCTGTCAAAGCCGCCGTCCGGCTCAGCGGCCTCTCCGATTGGGCACGACATCACTTGAGCTAGCGGATCACAGGGCAGGCCAGAGGAAGAAGGCAGGCCGGAGGCGGAGTGCGATGGACACCTGGCGCCGTCGCACGGCGCGACGTTCCCAGTGTCTGGTCGGCCGTCGCGAAGCGGTGCTCCGTCGGCTTCAGCACGTCATCGAGGTAGCCCAAGTACTCCGTCTCCGCCGTTCCTGTCAGCACCGCCAGCAGGAAGGCCAGGCAGCCCATGTCGTGGTGCTCCCACAGTGGGCCGCGGCCCTCGTTGCAGAGCACCGTCCACTCGTCAGGCCGCTGACCGGGCCGCGCCAGCCAGTACAGGAACGCCCCAGTGCCCTCCTTCTGCCAGGCCCGCTTCGGCACGTTCGTCACCAGGACATCGGCGCGGAACGTGCCTGTTGCGGTGGCCACTTCGGCCGAACAGGCCACCGCGGGTCATCGGCAGTCGTAGGTCAGCTTCGTGACCGCCGTGTGCACCGACGGCGTGAGGACGCGGAGTTCTGCTCGCCCGGCCTGGTGGCCCTTGCCCTCGAAGGTCCACAGGAGGCTGAGAGTGGCGTGACGTCGGCCGCGGGGCAGGCGTTCGCGCAGCACGCCCGAGGACGTGCCGTCGCTGCGGAGCCAACGGTAGGTGAACGTGCCCGGGCG
This sequence comes from Streptomyces siamensis, assembly GCF_039543605.1. Taxonomy (NCBI): domain Bacteria; kingdom Bacillati; phylum Actinomycetota; class Actinomycetes; order Kitasatosporales; family Streptomycetaceae; genus Streptomyces; species Streptomyces siamensis. The sequence goes on from NZ_BAABKB010000031.1 coordinate 37,544, forward strand.
GCCGTTCGTCGTGACATGGGCAAGGATCCGCGCCGTCTCGCCGCAGCCCAGCTCCGCCGGACGGGAGGTGACCGACACGTCGCGCACCTCCACCGAGGGGCCGAGCCGGTGCCACGCCAAGAAGGCCAGGATGCAGAGGAAGACCAGCGCCGGGAGCGCGTAGCGGCGCGGGCCGCTGCGTGGGACGGGCGGGGGCGGTGGGGGCGTGACGATCAGCGTGCTGAGGCTACGGTGGGCGGTTGCCGCCGTGACACCGGGGCCGAAACGCAGGACGGTGCCCTCCATGCGGTCCGGCACCGTAGCGGGGGACACCTGCTGCCGCGGGCGGGGGAACCCCCCGACCGGCACCGTCACGGAGGGATCCCCCTGCTCCGGCACCGTGGCCCCGTCCTGTTCCGGGCGCGTAAACCAGTGGCTGGCCAACACGGTTGCGCTGTACTCGGCCTCGGTGGGGCCGAGTCTGCGGGTGGGTTCCTCGGGAATCTGGTCTTCGGGGGCGTTCATTCCACACCCGCCCTGCACCCGCGTAGCTGTGACTGGGCGGTCGCGCCGCCGTCGGCGGACGCCGGGTCGGTGGTGGCCTTTACGGTCCACCAGGAGCAGTAATCCCTCTGGAAGGTGTGCTCGACGGTGACGGTGTAGCTGCTCGCGCCGCTGCGCTCGAATGTGTCTGCCGGGCCGTCGGGCGTCAACTGGCCGCCGGGCTCCTCGCTGGTGAACCACTCGACGGTGAGGGTCAGCGGCCCGGGGCCGTCCGTAGTGATCGTCAGCGTCGCCGTGGCGGTCGTGGGGCTGGTCGTCTGGAGGTCCGCCGCGATGTCCTTGACGGCCGGCGGGGGATCGACGTCAGGGGTGGTCGGGGTCGTGGTCACCGGATCCGGCTCATCGACCGGCGGAGGCTCGGTCGACGGCGTGGCCGGATCCGTGGGTGACTGGGGGGCCGTCGGGGCGGGCGGGGCGGGCGGGGTGGCGGACGGCGTGGGCGTCTGGCTCGACTCCGCGACGGGGTCGCTCCCGGGCCGCGCGCTGGTCGTCGCCAGCACCCGCGCCACCTCACGCGGGGAAGCGGCCGGGTCCGGCAGGACGCCGTAGGCCAGAAGCGCGCCCAGCAGCACCAGGGCCGCCGACAGCACCAGTCCCGCCCGGCCCGGCAGCCACGGCCGCAGCCGGCCTCCCGCGGAGGGCTGACGCAGCACCGTCCGGGCGAAGTCCGTCGTGGAACTGGGGGACGTACGCCCCGACGGCAACAGCAGGGGAAGCAGCGCAACCAGCGCGGCAAGGGCCCTGCGGCCGCGCTCCTCCCAGTCCGGCCCGTACGCCGCCCCCGCCACCACCTCCAGCTCCCGCACGAACTCCGCGGCGTGTGTGGGCCGTTCCGCCGGGTTCTTCGCCAGGCCCCGCGCCACCAGACCCCGTACGTCCTCCGGCACCTGCTCCACCGGAATCGGCGCGTCCAGGTGCCGGAGCGCCAGCTCGGCGAAGTTCTCGCCCTGGTACGGCTTACGGCGGGTCAGGCACTCGAAGAAGGTGGCCGTGGCCGCGTAGACATCCGCGGCGGGCGAGGCGGGCGCGCCGGTCCATTGTTCCGGCGCCATATAGGCAGGGGTCCCGGAGATGCCCGCGCTGACGCCGGAGTCCACCGCGATGCCGAAGTCGACGAGGCGGGAGGACCCGTCCGTGCCGACCAGGACGTTCTCCGGCTTGTAGTCGCGGTGGACGACACCTACCCGGTGCGCGTCGGCGAGCCCCAGCAGCGAGCCCTTGAGGACGGTGAGCGCCGCCTCCGGCGCCAGCGGGCCCTGCCTGATCAGCAGGGTGTGCAGCGAGATGCCGTCGACCAGCTCCATCACGATCGCGGCCCCGTCGGGGCTCTCGACGTACTCATACAGGCCGACGACGTACGGACTTCCCAGCCCGCCCAGCAGCCGCGCCTCCGAGCGGAACCCCTGCACGAATCCCGGCCGGGTGCGCAAGGAGTCGCTGAGGTACTTCACCGCGACCGGAACCCCGGTCTCCACATGAACGGCGAGCATGACCCGTCCGCTCGCCCCCGAACCGAGTTCCAGCGACTCGGTGTATCCCGGCACCGCCCAAGTGCTCATGTCCGTCCCCCAAGGCCGCCGTGCCCCGGTACCTCACCTGCCCCGGAGCATCGAGCACAGGATGAGAGACACATTTCCGGGCATCGCGGTTGCGGTGGGAGACCCGTAGCTCCAAGTGACGACCGAGGCTTGTTCGAACGTCTCCGGGTCCGGATCCTCACTCAGCCATGACCTTCACGGACTGCGGGCAGGGCTGTCTCGGAGCTTTCATCGGAGTTCCGGAATCCGCAGGGGCCGGACGCACACCGCGGGAAGGAGTCAGGCTGGAAGGGGGGGTGCCGGCCGGCCCTGTGCGTCTGGTGATCGGGCGGGGCCCCGGCGTGCCCACCGAGGGCTTGATGAAACCGGGGTCGTCCTGGCCCCTAGTCCGAGGCGGTACCTCTCCATGCCGCGGTGACGCGCCCTTCCTCCCAGTGCCACCATTCCTTGGCTGCACCGTGCTCCAGCAACCTGCGGATCCGGGGAAGGTCCGCTGTCGGCGGGATGTCCAGCGCGACCATCCGGAACTGCTCGATACCCTCGCCTGTCGTTCCGAGCCGATGGAAGGTCTCCAGCACGGTCTGCCTGGCTGCTGCCGAACCTCCGTCCTTCAGCACGATCAACCGGGTGGTGCAGTTGTCCGAAGCGCGAACGGTCTCGCCGGCCCATCAAGCCGTCGTCGTCGACCTCGACTTTGACGATGTCATCGCTTGCGACCCCGCGGACGAACCAGGGGGTGTTGTCCAAGAGGGAGGAAGCGACCCGGGCGTGGAATGCGATCGTGGGGACCGGCCTTCCGAGAGTGGTGGCGCCCAAGACGTCACCGCACGCCCGGACGACGGTTGATCACGGTGGTGTCGGGTACTCGCCCGCCGTGCGAAGGACATGCATGAGGGCGTGATCGGTCCAGGTGTGGGCCGCCGCCCGGGTGAGGCTGTCCGAGCCCGTGGAGCAGCGCCGGACCATGCCGGGGCGAATACGCCCTCGCACGCGGGCTTCGGCCGCTCGATCACATGCCGGCCTACCGCAAGCAAGGAGAAGTGGATGAGCACGGTCAAGGAAGCAGTGGACGTCGAGGTTCCCGTCCACACCGCCTACAACCAGTGGACCCAGTTCGAGGAGTTCCCGCACTTCATGGAGGGGGTCGAGGAAGTCAGGCAGCTGGACGACCGCCACAACCACTGGATCACCAGGATCGGTGGGGTGCGGCGCGAGTTCGACACCGAGATCGTGGACCAGCTGCCGGACGACCGGATCACATGGCGGACCGTCGACGACGGCACGCAGCAGCGGGGTTCGGTCCGGTTCCAGCGCCTGGACGATACGCACACCAGGGTGGAACTCACGATGGACGTGGAGCCCAGCGGACTTGCCGAGAAGGGCGTGGACGCCCTGGGCTTCATCGACCGGCGGGTCAAGGGAGATCTGCACCGTTTCAAGGACTACATCGAACATCGCGGCGGCGAGACGGGAGCTTGGCGGGGACGCATACAGCCGGGCGATCCCGGCTCGACCCTCTGAGACCGCACGGCGTTCGCACACTCGGGGGCACGCAGCACGCGCGGGTGGAACGCGGCCGTAGGGCCACTCGTGCAGAGCTCGTCACCGAGAACCCTTCGTCGTCGACAGGGCCCCGTATGCCGCCCCGCATCACGCCGGGCGCGGCGTCCGGCCGAATCCACCGCGCCACCGGTCCCGGGGGCGCCGGTGGGTTGGCGCCGCGTCGGCGGGCTTGACTACGGCAGTGGGCGGGTGGGCGTCGAGCCCGTGCTCTCCGGGCGTGCTGCCTGCCCTGTGTCGGTACCGGATCCGTGCTCGGTATCGGTACCGGATCCGTGCTCGGCACGCCCTTCGCGCACAGACGTGGAGCGGGGCCGGAGCGCGACGGACACCATGGCGACGAACGCGAGGGCCCAGACGGCCGCGGCGACCCAGACTTCCCAGCGGCCCATGGCGGTCATCCACGAGGTTCCGGTCACGCGTCCCAGTTCGTGCGTCGTGACCGCGTACATACCGATGGGGAAGACGAGGTTCCACCAGCCGAGCTCGTAGCACAGCGGAATCCGGCGCAGCGCGTGGCGCCATGCGCCCAAGGCGAGCAGGAGCGGGATCAGCCAGCTGGAGAACGCCCACAGGACGACGGACGACCCGAGGACGACCGGACGCGACAGCAGCGTGCTGCCCGGCGGTAGTGAGATCAGCCGTACACCGGCCAGCACGGTGATCGCCGCGGCCCCCATGAAGATCCAGACGGACGTCATGAGGCCTTCCGGCTGCACCGGCCGGGCCAGCAGTCTGGCGAGAACGAGTCCGGCGGTCAGCAGGTACTGGATCAGGCCGACGGCCCAGCACACCACCGCCAGTACGGGCAGTACGTGGCCCGGGGTCACCAGGGCGAGCGAGGCCGCCGCGACCGCCACCGACTCCGAACCCACCGCCCACAGGAACCAGGTGCCGTTCACCTGGTCGAGCGACGGGCCTCGCCTCGACGCGGTGATGAGCGCGAGCGGGATGCCGTAGTCCAGCAACAGCCACCCCAACGCGCCGAACGCCAGGAACGCTCCCGCCACAGCGGTGTGCCCGTCGGGCACGAAGCGCGCGGCCAGCACATTGGAGGAGATGGCGAGGGTGAGGAAGGCGAAGCTGCGCGGTCCGAGGAGATCCGCGACGAACCGCTCTCGATGGCGCAGCAGCCGCCAGCCGTAGGCGGGCACCAGCACGACGAAACCGGCCAGAGCCACCCACAGCAGTGCGGCGGAGGCGGTACCGGCGCCGACGACGTACAGGGCCGTGGAGACGATGCCGGTGCCCATGACGAAGGCGAGCGCCCCCGCGTTGAGGTTCGCCACCGCCGTGGAGACGGCGGCGCGGTGTCCGGGTGGTCGAGGGGCGGCACCCGTGCGTCCGGGCTCGGAATGGTCGTCGTGACGTCGCGCATCGTGGTCTTCGGGATCGCTGAGCCATTCGGCGAGGACCAGGGCATGGCTCCGGCCCATGTCCTGGGTGGCGGTCAGCAGGGTGAGGTTGCCGAGTTCTGCCAGATCCCGTAGGCGGGCAGCCGCCTGCCGGTGGCCTTGATCGGCCAGTTCGAGGAGATAGCGGCGGCGGAATTCATCGAATTGCAGAGGGTTGTAGCCGTACCAGCGCTGCAGCGCGGCGGACGGGGCGATGTCCCGCATCCATTCGTCGAGGGGCGCGCCCCGCCGGCGAATGCCTCCCGGCCAGACCCGGTCGACCAGTACCCGATTGCCGGCCTCTCCGTCCTGGGTGGGCGTCTGTTCGTAGATGCTGTGGCAGGTTATCTGCTTGGCCATGAGGCATCCTCCGGCCGCTCTTGCGGTAGATCCATTTTAGTTGAATGTGCAGTTCAGGGACTCTTGAGTGCAGTGGCTGTGCGGGTACTGGGGGACACCGCGGTGACGACGGTCCGCGTGACGGCCTGAGGAGGTCCTTCAGGACGGCGTGTCCTGGCAGACGGTGCCCTCGCACCTCGGATCCGAGGATCTGGCATCCGTTTCACATGCCGACCTGTATGACCACGTCGTACGGACGACGGTAGAGCCCGGCGAGGACAGGAACGGCGGGTCTTCCGAGCCACATCAGCCTCGCATCAGGACATCGGCCGAGCAGTCCCCCCCGGCCCGGCGGCACCGAACGGACCACGCGCACGAGCCGTGTCCTGATTCGAGGGCTCGATGTCCGAACGCCCCGCCATCGGCGCTGCACGGAACCTGGTTATGACCGTGCGGCCGCGGTCTCGCTGCCGGAAGAACCACCTCTGGGGAAAGACATGGCCGACCGCGATCCATCGGACATCGCACCGCAGCCTCCGCCGATCCTGTGGGTCCTGGGTCTCCTGCACGGAGAGTTGCGGACAGTGCACGGTCTGGCGCTTCACGACTACCTCATCCTCGGTGCTCTCGCCGCGGCCGAGGGGCGGCCCGTGCCCGTGGCCCGGCTGACCGCGTTCCTCGGGGAATCGGGGCACCGGATGTCCTCCCTCCTCAAAGGTCTGCAGGCGGCCGGACTCATCGAGCGTGAGCGTCGTGACGGAGATCGCAGGACCGTCGAGGTGACCCTGACCGACGCAGGACAGACCAGGTTCACCGACGCCGAGAAGACTGCTCAAGCGCTGCTTCGGCCGCACCTCGCCCCCGGACGGATCGCCGCTCAGCGGTCGCCCGCCCGAGGCTGACGACCTCGTGCACGGTCGGCCTTGGCCCGGCGAGGGGTGTGGCGTTGTCGGTGTTCACGCTCGAATCCTGCGGCCGAGGGTGGCGGTCTGCAGGTGCGAGAGCAGACCGGCGACGGCCTGGACGATGTCACACATGTGTTCGCGTCGGCCAAGATGGCCGGCCAGAGCCCGCCAGTCTTCATATGGGCGATGCCTTGCTCGACGCGGATGCGCTGTGAGGAGTGCGCCTTACGCCGCTGTTCGTGCCGCTCCTCGGACCAGGCGGGAGGATTCTTCTTGAACTTGTGATGAGGCGGAGTCACCACTCCTCCGCCCCTCTGTGCGCCCATGCCCTGATAGCCGGCGTCCGCGAGGATCTCCAGGAACGGGCCGCAGGCCGGGAGCTGGGCCAGTCCCAGCCGTCGCGCCTGGGTGATGTCGGTGCAACTGCCCGGCAGGACCGGGCTGCAGAATGGCACGCGCCCACCGGTGTCCGTAAGGACCATGGACTTCACCGCGTTCTGCTCGGTCTTGCCGGAGCCGCAACGGCACCTGGCACGATCGTCTGGTGCCTCGACAATTGGTGACCTTGAGCAAGATCGGGCTCGCGGACTGGCGAGCTGTCCACTCTTGGGCTTCCGACGCCCGGGCTTGCCGCTTCCAGACCTGGGGACCGAACAGTGAAGCGCAGACGCGCGCGTTCGTGACGGATGCGGTCGACGCGTGGGCGCACACACCCCAGCAACGGTTCTCCTACGCGGCGCGTGTCGAGGGCGACGTGGTCGGCATGGGCGAGTTGCATGTCCGAAGCCGAGGACAACGGCAAGGCGAGATCACCTACGTCGTGCACCCGCAGGTCTGGGGCCAGGGCCTGGGAACAGCCATCGCGAACGAGCTGCTCACGCGAGGCTTCGAGGAACTCGACCTCCACCGGATCTATGCCACCTGCGACCCGCGCAACCGTGGGTCGGCTCGGGTGCTCGTCAAAATCGGCATGACATGGGAGGGGCGGCTTCGTCACACCGCGTTGATTCGGGACGGCTGGCGAGACTCTGAGATGTTCAGCATCGTCGAGGACGAGTGGCGCGCGGCTACCCGACCCGGTATCTGACGGAACAGCCGTGAAGAGACGGCTGCCCCTGCAGCGGCAGCTCGGACCCGAGGCGGCGTCTGTGGATGGTCAGCGGCTCGGTCACGCGACCAGCGGGGGTGAACCGAACGTCCGCTGCGGAGCAGGCCGGCGTAGGACGCACGAACGGGACTACCCCTGCGTGCGGCACCGCCGACCCGTCATCACATGACGCAAGGGCTCCTCAAAGGATCCGTGGGGCGAGGTCGCTGCGAGTCGGAACACCTACGTCGGTCGGTCGGCGTGGTGACGGCGCGGCTGATCCTCCGGCTTGCTCAAGCGCCGTGGAATCGCTGGGCTCTTGTCGGCGACCGTGTCACGTCCGGCGATCAGCCGTATGAGGAGGAACCAGTGTCGACGTGGTCCGAGTCCGAAACGGGGTACGGCACGAACGTGCTGCTGTTCTGATCGACGAGGAGCTGATGGCCGAGGGGAGGCGCGGCTCGTTGGGAGCAGTCGAGGCGCTCGCAGACGCGGCAGCCCATGCCGATGGGGGTGGCGGCGGACGCGTTGGTGAGGTCGAGGCCGTCCGAGTAGACAAGGCGGTGGGCGTGGCGGATTTCGCAGCCGAGGCCGATGGCGAAGGTCTTGCCGGGTTCGCCCCAGCCGCCGCGGTGCCGGGTGACGACTCGTGCGGTCCACAAGTAGCGCTGCCCGTGACCTGCACGGTCGAGGACTTCGCGACCCGTGTGCTCGGCAAGACCGTGATCCGGTCCCAGGACCGGGCAGGCTTCGTCGTCAACGCGCTGCTCATCCCCTACCTGCTGTCCGCGATCCGGATGGCAGAGTCCGGCCTCGCCACGGCCGCCGACATCGACGCCGGCATGGAGCTGGGCTGCGCTCACCCGATGGGCCCGCTGAAACTCGCGGACCTGATCGGTCTGGACACCGTCGCCTCGATCGCCGAGTCCCTCTACGACGAGTTCCGCGAGCCGCTCTACGCGCCATCGCCGCTGCTCCACCGGATGGTGCAAGCCGGACTGCTCGGCCGTCGGACCGGCAGGGGGTTCCACACCTACGACCAGGGCTGAGGACCTGGTAGGGCGCGGGCTGAGGGGCCCGTACCGCCGGCGGGACGAGGGTCCCGCGCGGTGTCACAAGGGAGGGGCGGGAGGCGCGAGTGCGGGCGCCTCCCGCCTTGTGGCGTTGCTGCCTTCGAGTGTCCCCCTTCACCATCCGGATGGTGGACGTGCCGCTTTCCCCGAACGCGGCACCCCGTAGGCTGACGGGAGCAGCTGGTTCGCCCCGTCCGCCAGACGGGATGCGTCGTAAGAGGGAACCCGGTGGGAATCCGGGACTGCCCCGCAGCGGTGAGCGGGAACGACCGCCGTCATACGCACTGGGCCCGAAGGAGGGTCTGGGAAGCGACGGCCAGTAGGTGTCCTCCTCGGTGAGGACGTGCCCGTGAGTCCGAAGACCTGCCAACTGCCCGCGCGCGAACCACTCGTGCGCGGACATTCCGGTGACCTCGAGGGCAGGTCGGCGTACACACCAGACGTTCGACCGTGCCTTGCCGCGCGGGGCCGTATCCGTCCGGTTCGTCACCCCTTCGCGCTCTCGTCCCGTCTCCGGAATCTCAGGGATTCATCTCGCGAAGGAGATCTCCGTGACAGCGAAGTCCGCGACCGCGGCAGCACGGGCCACCGTGTACGGCTACCCCCGCCAAGGACAGAACCGCGAACTGAAGAAGGCGATCGAGGGCTATTGGAAGGGCCGTGTCACCGCTGACGCCCTCCGAGCCACCGCCACCGACCTGCGCCGGACGCACTGGCGGCAACTGGCCGAAGCCGGCATCGACGAAGTGCCGACCGGTGACTTCTCGTACTACGACCACGTACTCGACACCACCGTCATGGTCGGCGCGATCCCCGCCCGCCATCGGGGCGCCGTCGCCGCGGACGCCCTGGATGGGTACTTCGCCATGGCGCGCGGCACCCAGGACGTCGCTCCGCTGGAGATGACGAAGTGGTTCGATACGAACTACCACTACCTGGTGCCTGAGCTGGGCCCGGACACGGTGTTCAACGCGGACTCGACCAAGCAGGTCGACGAGTTCAAGGAAGCCCTGGCCCTGGGGCTGACGGCCCGGCCCGTCCTCGTCGGGCCCGTCACCTACCTCCTGCTGGCCAAGGCCGCACAGGGCGTGGCCGCCGACTTCGACCCGCTCGTCCTCCTCGACAGCCTCCTTCCGGTGTATGCGAAGGTCCTCGCCGACCTGCGAGCCGCCGGCGCCACCTGGGTGCAGCTCGACGAGCCGGCCCTCGTGCAGGACCGCACCCCGGCCGCGCTGAACGCAGCGGCCCGCGCCTACCGCGATCTCGGCGCACGCACGGACCGGCCCAAGCTGCTGGTCGCCTCCTACTTCGACCGGCTCGGCGAAGCCCTGCCCGTGCTCGCCAAGGCGCCGGTCGAGGGCCTGTCCCTGGACTTCACCGGGGCGGCGGCCGCCAACCTCGAAGATCTCGCCGCCGTGGGCGGCCTGCCCGGCAAGCGCCTGGTCGCCGGTGTCGTCGACGGCCGCAACATCTGGGTGAACGACCTCGAGAAGTCACTCACGACGCTCGGCACCCTGCTGGGGCTGGCGGACCGGGTCGACGTCGCCACCTCCTGCTCCCTGTTGCACGTGCCGCTCGACGCCTCCGTAGAACGCGACATCGAGCCGCAGATCGTGCGCTGGCTCGCCTTCGCGCGGCAAAAGACACGGGAGGTCGTCACTCTGGCCCGGGGCATCGCCCGGGGCACCGACACGATCGCGGCCGAACTGGCCGCCAACCGGGCCGATCTGGCCTCGCGTGCAGGCTCACCGATCGCTCACGATCCGGCCGTGCGGGCGCGGGCCGCCGCCGTCACCGAGGCCGACGCCCGCCGCTCCCAGCCGTACCCCGAGCGGACGACCGCCCAGCGCGCCCGCCTCGGGCTGCCGCTGCTGCCGACCACCACGATCGGCTCCTTCCCGCAGACGAACGAACTGCGCACGGCACGCGCCGACCTGCGCGCGGGGCGCATCGACACGGGCGGCTACGAGGAGCGTGTCAAGGCCGAGATCCAGGAGGTGATCTCCTTCCAGGAGAAGGCCGGCCTGGACGTCCTGGTGCACGGCGAGGCCGAACGCAATGACATGGTCCAGTACTTCGCCGAGCAGCTCACCGGCTACCTCGCCACTCAGCACGGCTGGGTCCAGTCGTACGGCACGCGGTACGTCCGCCCGCCGATCCTGGCCGGTGACATCTCCCGCCCCGAACCCATGACGGTGCGCTGGACCACGTACGCACAGTCCCTCACGGGGCGTCCGGTCAAGGGCATGCTCACCGGGCCGGTCACCATGCTCGCCTGGTCCTTCGTCCGCGACGACCAGCCCCTCGGCGACACAGCCCGCCAAGTCGCCCTCGCGCTGCGCGACGAGGTGGGCGACCTGGAAGCCGCAGGGGCCTCGGTGATCCAGGTGGACGAGCCGGCGCTGCGCGAGACGCTGCCGCTGCGCACCGCCGACCGAGCCGCCTACCTCGGCTGGGCCACGGAGGCGTTCCGACTGTCCACGGCCGGTGTGCGCCCGGACACCCAGATCCATACGCACATGTGCTACGCCGAGTTCGGCGACATCGTCCAGGCCATCGACGACCTGGACGCCGATGTCATCAGCCTGGAGGCCGCCCGCTCCCACATGCAGGTCGCCCGTGAACTGGCCCGCCACGGCTACCCGCGCGAGGCCGGACCCGGTGTCTACGACATCCACTCCCCGCGCGTTCCGAGCGTCGAGGAGGCGGCCGAACTGCTGCGCACCGGGCTGAAGGCCATCCCCGCGGAACGCCTGTGGGTCAATCCCGACTGTGGCCTGAAGACCCGCGGTTGGTTGGAGACGCGCTCCTCCCTGGAGAACCTGGTCGCAGCCGCCCGCACGGTCCGCGGTGAGCTGTCCCCCTACTAGGCCGGTCGAGAGCAAAGGTCGGGGCGGGAGCGCTCCGGCCTTTGCCGAGCAAGCACGTCTTCTGCCTGACGGCGGGCTACGTGGCGCTCGGCCCCGGCCGCTGCCTGCCGTGTCGGGCACCTCGCCGAGCTGGGGCATCTTCTCACCCGCCTCTAACCCTACAGATCGTAGTGTCGATTTACAGTCCTACAGGCTGTAGGGGGTTCCAGCCCTGTGGTGAGAGACGACGAGAGGTGCACCATGGCCGACGGCTCGAACGCCACGACGACCCGGGAACGTCCCACCGGCCTTCCACTCCTCGCCACCTGGCTCAGCCGCGCCCAGGGGGAGCCCTGGCTCGCGGTGGTCGCAGCCACCTTCACGCTCGCCCAGCTGGTTCTGGTCCGCACGGGGCTCGGCTGGGACGAGACGGTCTACGTCAGCCAGGTCAGCGGCCGTATCCCCGCCGCCTTCTTCAGCGCGCCCCGCGCCCGGGGCATTTCCCTCCTCACGGCACCGATCGCATCGTGGTCCGACTCCACCGCCCTCCTCCGCGCCTACCTCGCGATCCTCTCCGGCCTGGCCCTGCATCTCGCGCTGCGCGTATGGCGGACCCACACCCGGCCGCACGTCCTGGCCCTTGCCGGTGCCCTGTTCGCCTCCTTGTGGGTCACGCTGTTCTACGGCCCGCAGGCCATGCCGAACTACTGGGTAGCCATCGGTGCCCTCGCCTGCGTGGGCTGCTTCGTACGTGTCCGCATGAACGGACGGGACCGGCCGGCGTGGTGGGGCGTGTTCATGGGCGCGGCACTGATGGCGTGGATGCGCCCGATGGACGCGGTCTACGTCGCTCTGCCACTGTTCGCCTTCGCCCTGCGCAGCCCGCGCCTTCTCGCCGTGATGGCTGCCGGACTGCTGGCCGGCGCAGGGGAGTGGGTGGCAGAGGCGTACGCGAGCTACGGCGGCCTCACGCATCGCCTGGCCGACGCCTCCCGCATCCAGGGTGGCCTCGGCTGGCATCTCGCCGCCGTCGATCAACTCCGCAGCCTCGGCGGCCGTACCCTCTGCCGCCCCTGTACCGGGCCACTGCCCGACCCGGCCGTGACCCTGTGGTGGTTCGCACTGCCGCTCCTCGCCGGCCTGGGCGCATGGTCCGCCACCCGCACCCGACGCACGCTGCCCGTCCTGCTCGCCGGAACCTGTGCCGTCACGATCGCTGTGCCCTACTTGTTCCTCATCGGCTACGCAGCTCCCCGATTTCTGCTGCCCGCCTACGCCTTGCTCGCCCTTCCCGTCGCCCATGGCATTGCCCACCTGGTCACAGCTCCTGCCCGGGTGACCGCGCGTACCATCGCCGTGAGCCTGGTGGCCGCCGTCCTGGCATGTCATCTGGCCGTGCAGTACACCGTCCTGGAACACACCGTGCGCAACTCCGCTGCCGCCCGAGCTGGCTGGTCCCGCACCGCCGCGGCACTTCACGAGTTCGGTGTACGGCCGCCATGTCTGCTCAGTGGATACGAGGCCGTCCCGATCGCCTTCTACAGCGGCTGCGGCTCGGCCCAGACCACAGGTCACGACACCAGCACCACCACGGCCTCACTGATCCGAGCCGTCCACCGGACACCGTTTGCCGTTCTCCGCCTGCCGGGACATCGGCCACCCGCCTATGCCCGCAGCTGGCGGGTGAAGCGGGTAGGACATCTCCAGGCGTACGTGGCACCCGACGCGTGGCGGGGGTGGTGAAGGCGTGATCGTGACCGATGATCAGACGACAGGGGCCCGGGGTGGGCGCTGGTACCTCCAACTGGGAGTTGGCGCAGCACTGCTCATCGCCGGCGGCGGGATGCTTGCTGCGCATCGTGCCACGCTGGACAGCGGGACCGAGCGGCTCACGGCCGGCGACATGGAGTGGCTCCTGCTCGCCTGCCTCGCCGCTGTGGCCACATGGGTGTGCGCGGCCGTGGCACAACAGGGCGCGGTCGCCGAGCAGCTGCCCACGCGGCGTCTGGTGGCCGCGCAGTTCGCGGCGAGCGCTGCCAATCACCTGCTTCCGGCCGGTGCCGGGGCGACCGTCGTCAATCTGCGGTTCCTGATCCGGTGCGGGCTGTCGCCCAGACGCGCTGCAACCGCATTGGCGGTGAAGGCAACCGTCGGCGGGATCGTCCGGTGCACGCTGGGCGTGGCCCTGCTGACGACCTCACCCGGCACACTCCGTCTGTCCGCGCGGGTTCCCTGCGTCCTGTTCCTGCTGCCGACGGCGGCCACAGCCGTCGCGTTGGCGTTCGCGGCGAGCGGCCGCCTCCGGCGAGCGGTGCGCCAGGTCCTTGCCGATGTGCGGGACGTTCACCGGCACCGAACGCGTGCCTGGGCGTTGTGGGGAGGATCGATCGCGTTCGCGCTCATGCACGCGGCGGTGGTCGTCGCGATGGTCCGCGCGCTGGGCCTCGGCCTGCCTACGAGGCACGTGGTCATGGCGTACCTCGTGGCCAGTGGAGCCGCGGCGCTGCTCCCGACGCCGGGCGGGCTCGGATCGCTGGACACCGCACTCGCCCTGGTGCTCACCGCCGCCGGTGCCCCCGGACAGGCGGCCGTCTCGGCAGTCCTCGGCTACCGCCTGGTGACCGGATGGCTGCCGATGGCCCCTGGCCTGCTGGTCCTGGTTCTGTTGGTCCGTCGCGCGGCCTTGTGAGGCGCACTGTCCGCCGGACTCGTCCGGGGCTCGATGTCGTGGCTGCGGTTGCCGGTCTCCACTGCCCTCGCCTGCCATCGGTGGGCTCCGTTCGGCCGGATCGACCAGGCGATTGCCGACGCCCCTGGCGAGGCATGTGATCGCCTTCCATGCTGCGATGGCGTCAAGTGCCCGCCTCTTCGGCCCAGGGGCGCTGCCCCACTCTCGGTGATCAATGTTCTCGACGGCGACCGGCCACTTCACCAGCGGTGGGTGCCGGCTTGCCGCGGTCGACCGGCCGGCTGGCGCAACTGCCGCCGCCGACAGCGGTGTACAGGAACTGGTGTCGCCGACGAGCTGCATGACAGGAGAGCAGGCGTCCGCCCGCGTGTTTCCTCCGAGCGGGGGCGGAGGAAACACGCGGGCGTGATCTACGGCGACCCGCACGAGTGGAGGGTTCGCTTGGCGCGCTCGATCACATGGGCGCCGATATTCCACCCGGTGTCATTCGGGAGGCACAGATTCGGCGAGCCTTGCGGAGGCGGTCCCGTGCCGACGGTGCTGCCGTTGAGGGCTTCAGGCGCTGTTGCCTGTCTGGCGGGTCTGCCGGGAGCGGATCAGTTCGAGGCCGATCGGCACGAGGGAGACCACGACGATCACGGCGATGATGGGCAGGAGATAACGGTCGACGTTGGGCACTGAAGCGCCCAGGCCGTAGCCGGCGAGGACCAGGCCGACCGTCCACAGCAGACCCCCGAGGGTCTGCCACAGGGCGAAGGTGCGTGCCGGGACGGCCAGGATGCCGGCCAGGGGGTTCAGTACGGTGCGCACGATGGGCAGGAACCGGGCCAGCACGATCGCCTTGGCGTGACCGTACCGGTGGAGGATGTCCCCGGCGCGGTCGGCGCCTTCTCGGAGTTTGCGGGACTTCGTGCGGGCCAGGAATGCCGGGCCTGCCTTGCGGCCCAGCAGGTATCCGGTCTGTGCGCCGGCGAGGGCTCCGGTCGCGGCGGCGACGAGGACCCAGGGCAGTGACAGGTGGCCCGGCTGCGTCGCCGAGCCGGCGCACAGCAGCCCGGCGGTGAACAGCAGGGAGTCGCCGGGCAGGAAGAAGCCGATGAGGAGACCGGTCTCGGCGAAGAGGACGACGGCGATGCCGAGGGTGCCGAAGGCGGCGAGCAACGACTGCGCGTCGAGAAGGTTCACGGCGAGGTGCACCTGAGATGCGGCTTGGTGTGCGAGCGTCATGGACGAGCCTCTTCGTGATGCCGGCAGGGGGCAGATGATCCGGACGCTCGAAGGCATGCGCGACCCACGAGCGCCTATCCTGTCTACAAGACAGTAGTCGGTCTACTTCACTGTAGACGATAGGGAGGGGGAGGTGGCCGTATGACGGACACGGAGGGCGAGCGCAGGCCCGCCGGCGAGTTGGAAGCGAGCGTGCTCGCGGCACTGTGGGCCGCCGGCGCTCCACAGTCGGCCGCCCAGGTGCGAGCCGCGATATCCCAGGATCTGGCGCGCACCACGGTGGCGACTCTGCTGGGGCGGCTGCACGACAAGGGGATGGTGGGGCGCCGGCCCGACAAACGCGGTTTCGTGTACTTCGCCATGCAGGACTCCCACGGCCTGACGGCCCGACGTATGCATCGTGAACTCGACCACAGCGGAGATGACCGCAGTCTCGTGCTGGCCCGGTTCGTCGAGGGGCTCAACGCACAGGACGAAGCCGAGCTGCGCCGCCTGCTGGAGGAAGACCGCCCGTGATCACCCTCCTCCGGGTCCCTCTGCTGCTGCCCTGGGTGCTGCCGCCACTGGCGCGGCGGACCACGGAGCGGGTGCGTCCGGCTGTCGCCCTGTTCGCGATCACCGGCGCCGCGGTTGTACCGGCCCTTGGCGTGGTCGCCTGCCTGGGCCTCCTGCTCCTGCCCCTGGCGCTCCGTCTCCCCACGCTCGCCGGCCTCGTGCATCTGCGCCAGCCGGTCCAGGCGGGCCCGGCGACCCTCGTATTCGGGGCTGCCGCACCGGCTGCGCTAGCGGTGACCGTGATCGCCGGAACGCGGGGCGCCGCGGCCGAAGTGCCGCGCCTGCGCGCAGCCCGCGACCGTGTGGCGGGACTCCCGCATGCCGGGGGCTGTGCGTGCTCGGCGACGACCGGCCGGACGCTTTCGCGTTGCCCGGCGGTCTTCGAGGGGCGGGCCGGATCGTGGTGACCGCGGGAATGCTCCGGGCACTGGACGGGCAGGAACGCGAAGCGCTCCTCGGCCACGAGCGCGCTCATCCGACTGCGCGCCACTACCCGTCCCAGGCGGCCGCGCAACTCGCCGGCTGATGTCATCAGGCCTGGCCGCTGTCGTCCCGCAGTTCTGCTTCGCCGCTGAACGCGCCGCGGACGAGGACGCCGCCGGGGCGTGCGGTGGCCGGCGGCCGACCGCGCGCGCCGTCGAGCGCGCCGCCCTGGCCGTCGCCTCGCATCGCTCAGCATCAGCGCTGCATCGATGCCGAGGCCCGCCGGTGTTCCACCAGACCTGAATGCATTCTGACCGCCGCGTGCCACCGCGCCCGCTCCTCGCCGCGCGCGATCAGCATGGACACCATGAGCAACGCGATGTCCCTTCGCATACCGGCCCTTCTTCCGAACCCCCATTGCCGGAGAAGGGCCACCATGTGCATCCCGCCTGCTGTCCGACCACCCGCCGACCGAGCAACGCACTGGCTCCAACGCCGACTCGGCCAGGCAGTCCTCATGTCCTACACCGCCGCCCTCCTGGCACCGGAACTCGGACAGTGGCTGCGCCGTGTCCACTCCCTTTCTCTGGGCGCTGCGGGCAATGTGCCCCTGCACACCACACGACTGCTCCTCTGCTTGGTGCTCTTCTCAGCCGGACTCCAGGTACCTGTACGCGCATTGGGAACCCTCCTGCGACGACCCACAGCGATGCTCGCCGGACTGACACTGCATCTGACCATCCCGCTCGTCGCCATTCCCGCTGTCGCCCTGATGCTGCGGCAGACCTCCGACACCGACGGCGGCAGCGGTTTGGTCGCCGCGATGATTCTCATCGTGGCCATGCCCGTGGCTGCCGGAGCGACCGTGTGGACCGGCAAGGGGGCCGGCGACCAGCCGACCATGGTGGGACTCGTCCTCGCATCCACACTCCTGAGCCCCTTCTCCACCCCTCTCGTCATCCATGCTCTGCTGCCGCACCTCAGCGACAGTTACGCGCACACACTCACCAGCGCCGAGAGCAGCGCCAATGCCACGTTCGCCTTCGTCGACGTCGTGCTGCCCTGCGCGGCAGGGCTCCTGTGCCGTCTGGCCTTGCCCGCACTGGCGCTGAAGCGCCTGATCAGCGCGATCGTGCCCCTCGCTCTCGCCGGCTCATTCGTACTGACCTACGTCAATGCCAGCGGCGCGTTCGGCTCCTTCCTGGACCGTCCACGCCCAGCGCTACTGGCAGGCGCAATCGCAGTGGCGGCACTGGTATGCCTGATGTCCATGGCGGTCGGCCGCACTGCGGCCCGGATGCTGCGACTGGAAGCCTCGACCGCCGCATCCCTGACACTCGCCTGCGGCATGAACAACAGCAGCGCGAGCGCGGTCCTCATCAGCTCCGTGCTGCCCGACAAACCGCACCTGCTCTTGCCGGTACTTGCATACGGACTGATCCAGAAGACGGCTGCCAACCGGGTCGTACGCCCCAAAAGCTCATCCAGTTGATGCGAGCGGCGTCTGCGGCGAGTGGCAGCACCTCGCACAGCGTGGACAATGATCAGCAGGGCAACGGATGTTCACGAGAAAAGACGTCACCGGGGTCAGCATCGCTCGTCGTTCTGGAAGGTGCTATGACCGCCGGGCGGTGCTCGGAACCCATGTGCGGGCCGGTCTGGAACCACGGCAGGATGGGCGGATGGAGCAACCTCTTGACGTGCCTGAACTCGCCGCTGGTGGTGGATTCACGCTTCGGCCGTGGCGCCTTTCGGACCTTCCGCTTGTCCGTGAGGCGTCGGAGGACGACTACATCCCGTTGATCACGACGGTGCCGTGGCCCTACTCCGAGCCGGCAGGCGTCGCGTTCATAGAACGGCAGTGGAGCCGGGCGACCACGAGGGCTGGGTATACGTTCGTCATCGTGGCCTCCGACGGTCGGCCGGTCGGCCAGGTGGGGCTGTGGCTGAAGAACCTGGCAGAGGGCCGTGCGTCGCTGGGCTACTGGGTCGTCAAGTCGGCGCGTGGCCAGGGCGCCGCCGTGGCTGCCGTCGACGCAGTGGTCGGCTGGGCCCTGCGCGATCTGCGGATTCCCCGGCTCGAACTGTGGGTGGAGCCGTGGAACATGGCTTCCGTGCGTACCGCCGAGCGTGCTGGGTTCCGACGTGAGGAGCTGCTGCGGGGATGGCAGCAGGTGGGTGACGAGCGCCGGGACATGTTCATGTACTCGCTGTTGAGTGAATGATGGTGCCGTTGAAGGGGAGTCGGTCGGCGATGGCCGCGCAAAGACGGGGATCTGTGAACGTCTTCGTCCACCCTCAAGACGACTCGTTGGAGGCGATGGCGACACCCTTCTTCTCCTCGCGCCCGGTCAGCTCCTGGGAGAGCAACTCGGCGCCGTGCCGGTCCAGTTCCATGTAGCCGAGCTCATCACGCACAAAAGGTCGACGCGGCCGTGGCGGGCGAGGGTCTTGCTGAGCTGCCCTCTTGATCCACTCACAGCCGGCGAGGAAGCCGCGGACGTCGTCCTCGATCAGCCACTGCCCGCAGCCGTGTCCGGCTTGTGTGTGACGGGCCAGGACAGCGACACGATCCTCGCAAACCGCACCTGCGAACGATGCCGACGCGGAGCAAACCAACTCCCCACGTGATCATCGACACCCGAGAGGCAGGATTGTCCTGGTCAGCGAGACGGGAATTGATCACGGCGCCAATCACTGTGAAGGGACAGAGCAAACGCCGTGACTACCGCAGCGCCTCCCCCCATACCCAAGGCAGCGGGATCCCTCCCACTGCTCGGCCACGCGATACCGCTCATGCGCGACAACCTCGGCTTCATCGCTTCCCTGCGCAACTACGGGCCTCTCGTCGAGATCCGTCTCCAGCCGCAACAGCCGACGATCGTGATCAACGATCCGGCCCTCATCCGCACCATGCTGGTCGACGTCGCCCCCACACTCGACAAGGGCCGCTTCTTCGAGAAGATGGGTCAGCTCCTCGGCGACAGCGTCGTCACCGCGGCCGGCGCCGAACACGTCCGCAAGCGCCGCCAGTTGCAGCCTGCCTTCCGGCACACAGAGATCGCCCGCTACGTCGACCTCATGCGCGACCAGGTCACGACGACCGCCGAGGGCTGGGTGCCCGGACAGGTCCTCGATGTGCGCGAGGCCATGGTCAAGCTCTCCCTCGACATGCTCGCCGCGACCGTGTTCTCCTCCAGCATCGAGCCGCAGGCCTTCGACCAGCTGCGACACGACCTGTCGGTGGTGATGAACGGGGTCGGCACCCGGATCATGCTGCCGGACTGGGCGGAGAGGCTCCCACTGCCCGCCAACCGGCGCTTCACCGCGGCACGGGACGCCGTGCGCGCCACCATCTACGACGCGGTCGACCAGCTACGGGCTTCGGGCCGCGACACCGGCGACATGCTGTCCCTGCTCCTCAAGGCCGAAGACGAGGCGACCGGTGCACCGCTGACACCGCACCAGATCTGCTCCGAGATCCTCACCCTCGCCGTCGCCGGCACCGAGACGACCGCCTCCGTCCTGGCCTGGGTGCTGTACGAGCTCGCCCGCCATCCCGAGATCGACGAACGCGTCCAGGCCGAGCTCGACGAGGTCCTGGGCGAACGTCCGCTCACCTTCGACGACCTCACACAGCTTCCCTACCTGGGCCGGGTCGTCACCGAGGCCACCCGTCTGCACCACACAGGCTGGCTGGTCACCCGCCGCACCCTCCAGCCCACCCGCATCGGCCAGTGGGACATCCCGGCCGGCACGGAGCTCGCCTACTGCCAGCACGCCCTGCACCGTGACCCAGCGCTTTTCCCGGACCCGCTGGCCTTCAACCCGGACCGCTGGCTGGACGACGGCCAACCTGCCCTGCCCGACGGTGCGTTCCTGCCCTTCGGCGCGGGCAAGCACAAGTGCATCGGAGACCGGTTCGCCCAGGCCGAGATCACCACGGCGATCGCCACCCTCGTGCGGGCCTGGCGGCTGGAGATGGCTCCTGGCCAGAAGATCCGTCCCGTCGCCCGGGCCACGGTCCGGCCCAGCACCCTGCGCATGACCGCCCGCCGCCGCGAAGACAGCCAGCAGCCCACATCAGCCGGTTCACCATGACCAGGCAGCCACATGCCGTGCCCGGGACTGGACAGGGACGCCGTAGATCTTTTCCGGCCTCGTCAAGTTGAAGTCGAACTGTGCTGAGAGGGGCGGGCCGCGCGGCCCGCCCCTCCCTCATGTCCGGCGGATCACCAGCCGATGCCGAGCGTCAGTCCGGTCGGCGGGTTCGCGTTGCTCAGGATCTGTACGGACGACTGGTCGTTGATGTCGTCGTAGGGGAAGGCGTAGGCGCGCTGGTCGAGTCCCACGGTGTGCATGAAGGCGGCGTAGTCGTTCTTGACGCCTCCGTTGTAGTAGGTGGACGGGGTGTACCAGGCTGAGGTGTCGAGGGCCACGCCCCGGTTGAACGCGGCGCAGAACTCGGCGCCGAGTTGCTTCTCCGGGTCGCTGCCCGAGGCCAGGGCGCCCGCGCAGGCCATGACGTCGGGGGAGGACGGTTTGTGGAGCGTGTAGGGGCCGGCGCCGTTCTTGGTGAAGGTGAGTGTGGTCCCGGAGACCTGGCCGGTGAAGGTCTCACCGAGCCGGGTGAGTTCGAAGGGGTGGGCGGAGTAGTAGGACCAGGTCTGGTCGATGGTCGACTCGAGGTGGTTGGCCTGGGAGCCTCCCGCGAGGAAGGAGTTGGAGGAGCGCGGCGCGATGATGCGGTAGGCGTTCTGCAGCGGTTTGAAGGCTGTACCCACCGAGGCGGCGTATTGCGACATGACCTGGGCGCGGGTCAGTGTGATGCCCCGGGTGGTGTCGTAGCCGCTCGACGTCTGCGTCAGCCGTGAGGTCATCGGGAAACCGAACTGGTCGACCTGGGTGGTGTTGCCGCCGAAGGCCACCTGCCCGAAGACGTATGTGTACTCGTACCAGTCGTAGTAGACGTCGGTGTTGGGGTCGTTGGGGTTGCGCAGGTCGGGGCCGCCCCAACCCTGGTCGTCAGGAGAGACCGGAATGTACAGCGGGGAGCCGAGGGAGACGTAGATGCGGCCGCCGCGGATCGACGTGGGGGAGGGGACCGAGGTGCCGGACTGGGCCAGGGTGAACGACATGTTCGGGTAGTTCACGCCGTTCTTGGTCAGGTGTCCGGGCGCGTTCGCGTCCAGGTGACTGATGTGGGTCATGGTCCCGTCGGACTTCATGTACGACCACTGGCCGGGAGTCACCTGACCGAGCACGGTCACGTAGATCTGTGAGTTCGCATACGTGCCACGGGTGTTGTTCTGGAAGGTGATCGGGAAGCTGCCGGTGCCGCCCCCGCCACCTCCCTGGCCGGTGCCGACGGTGTAGGTGAAGTGCGGGGTGTCGTAGAGCGGGCCACCCTTCTCATAGGTGAACCAGTACTCCAGGGTGAAGCCGTTCGGCAGGCTGCTGACGTTCTGCTGCCAGGTCCCGGCGTTGTTCGTCATCCGGAAGTTCTGCTGACCGGCACTGGGTGACAGGTAGTGCACATCGACCAGGGACGCGGGGGTGGTGGGCTTGAACCAGATCTGGACGGAGCCCGAGCCGGTCGCGGTGATGCCCTGGGTGTAGTCGACGGCGGCCTTCGCGGGCGCCGCCCCGGCCAGCCCGAGCGCCAGCACCGTGAGGAGGGCGGTCAGGACGGCCGTCACCAGCCTCTGGACCTCGGGGCGTGGCGCCCTGGACGACATGGCGGGGGAGTAGGTGATCATCTCTCGACTCCCCTGTCAGTGGCCGAAGTCGAACCAGTTGACGTTCACGAAGTCGGCCGGCTGGCCGCTGGTGAAGGTCAGATAGACGTCGTGGGTGCCCGTGACGGCACCGATGTTCGCCGGCACCGTCCTCCAGGACTGCCAGCCGCCCGTGTTGGCCAGTGCGAAGCTGCCGATCGGTGTGCTCGTACGGCTGTCGAGGCGCACCTCGACCAGGCCGCTGACTCCGCCGGCCGCGCCGCTCGACACCCGGCCGTAGAACTGGTGTGCCGCGGAGGAGCCGAAGTTGACGCCCTTGTAGACGGCCCAGTCGCCGTTCGCCAGCGCGCCGATGTTCTGCCCGCCCCCGGTGTCCGTGGTGCTCTCGGTGATGGTGCCCGACTGGCTGTCGTAGGACTCGGCCTGGATGGCCGCGTAGGCGTCACGGTTGCCGGACGGAGGCGGGGTCGTGGGCGGCGGGGTCGTGTCGCCACCACCGGTCGACTGCAGCACCTGGACGTAGTCGACCACGAGTGGGTGACCGGGGTCCGTGCCGCCGTCGGGGCCACCACCGAAGGCCGCCGGGAACTCTCCGCCCATCGCGACGTTCAGGATGATGAAGTAGCCGTGGTTGGTGGCGTTCGCCCAGGTCGTCGCGTCGACCTGATTCTGCCTGACCGTATGGAAGTTGACGCCGTCGAGGTAGAAGCGCATCTCCTCGGGGCTCCCCGACTTGTCCCACTCCACGGCATAGGTGTGGAAGCCGCCCTGGCAGGTCGTGCCCTCACAGACCTTCTGACCGCCGATGCCGGACTTCTCGTTGCACGGACCGCCCGGGCTGGTACCGCAGTGCATGGTGGCCCACTCGTTGTTCATGCCCTGGACGTTCTCCATGATGTCCAGCTCACCGACGCCAGGCCAGTTCCACCAGTTGCCGCGGTACGGCGCGCCCAGCATCCAGAACGCGGGCCAGTAGCCCTTGGCCGCCGCACCGGTCACGTTCGGCATCTGGATCCGGGCCTCGACACGGAGTTTGCCGCCGGCGGGCGGCTGGAAGTCGGAGCGGTTCGTCTCGATCCGGCCCGAGGTCCAATTGCCGGCCGCGTCACGCCGTGGAGTGATCCGGAGATTTCCCGCGCCGTCGAGTGAGACGTTGTCGGTGCTGGAGGTCATCGTCTCGACCTCGCCGGTACCGAACCCGGCGGGCCCGCCGGGGTAGCTCGTGCCTGTCGTGTACTGCCAGTCGGCGGTGTTGACGCCCGATCCGGCGGAGCCGTTGAAGTCGTCGAGGAAGACCTGGGACCAGCCGGAGGGGGGAGTGGGGGCGGAGGCGTTCGCGGGGAGGGTGGCGGCCGTGGCGGCGGCGGCCGCCAGGCCGAGTGTGCTGAACACGGCGACGAGCACGCGCCTGAGGGGGCGAGGTCTGCCGGGCGTTTCTCTCATGAGGGCCTCTTCGGGTACGGAGTGGGGTGTGCGGGTGTTTTTGAGAGCGCTCTCAGATCAGCTGCGCGGCCAATGTGCTCTCCGTCACTCCGGTCGTCAAGAGGTAAAGCAAAGAAGTCCCCCTCCGTGCATGAGAGTTCACGACGTGAAGGAAGGGCGATCCGGGGAAGCTCCGCTGGTGTGGGCCATTCTCGACGCCGCTGTGGCGGAGGACCCTTTTTTGGTGGGCCTATGGCGGCCCGCCGGGCAGTGGTGGCCGGTGCGCCGCGGGCCATGGCCTTTCCTGGACGGTCACGTAGGCGTGGATGCAAGCGCCGGGGAGCGGACGCCGGCGTGACTGTCGCTGTAGGTGCCGGCAACTCCTTGGACGCCGGGCATCAGCAGGGCGATGTCCCAGGGGCCGGCTTCCGGGAGGAGGAAGGCGTCGAGCTGACCCGTCTTCCGCCGCGGTGAGCGAGCGTCACTCGCTCACGCGGTCGGACAGGTGGCGTCACCGTCAGCCCCTGCCGGCGTCGTCTCCTCGGCTGTGGTGTCGGCGCGGGTGATCGGTCCGGCCGGCCATGCGGCTGTCACCGCGGCGACGGCGACGATGGTGCCTGCCATGACGAAAGCCCAGGGCACGCCACCCGGCTCGTCCACAAGGGTGCCCGCCACCGCTCCTCCGACCGAGTTGGCTGCGACGGGGACGGTGGCGATCCAGGTGTGTGCCTCTGTGAGCATGTCCGTCGGCGCGATCCGGCCCACGAGGGAGATGTAGACCGTGAGACAGGGAGCGATGACGCCGCCGCCGAGCACGAGTGCGACGGCCAGCGCCGCCGGGTCCGGCACGACGGCGAGTACCGCGAGGCTGAGAGCGACGCAGCCGAGCAGCCAGGCGAGTTGCCGGTGCAGCGGCGAGCGCGGCGGCCAGGCTCCGTACCAGAGGCCGCCCACAGCGGAACCCAGGCCCCACACCGCGAGCAGCAGACCGGCCAGCCCGGCGGAGTCGCGGCCGGAGTGCTCGGTGGCGTAGGCGGGTACCGCCACGCTGACGGCGCCGAACCCCGCCCCCAGCGCGCCGACGCAGCCCAGCAGAACGGTGAAGCCGGGCACGCGCAGAGGACCCAGACCGCTGGTCCTGACGCGAGAGGCATGCGGTCGCTGGGCGCGCATCGCGGCGCCGAGTGCGACCAGGGTGGTCCCGGCCAGCGTGACCCCGGCGGCTGCGATGATCGCCGCGGCCGGGGTGGCGATCACCCCGAAGACACCCACCAGCAGAGGACCGATGACGAAGACGAACTCGTACAACGCGGTGTCCGCGGCCAGCACGGTCCCGCGCATTCGTTCCCAGCCGGTCCTGGGGCCGGTCATCCGGTTGCATGCGCCGCGGATGACCGCGGTGAGGGGCGGATAGGTCGCGCCGACGGCGGCGGCCGTCGTGCAGATCAGAGGCAGCGCGCCGGCGCCCTGGGCAGTGACCACCAGCCCGGCCAGGGCCATCGCATGGGCAAGGGCGGTGCCCAGGAGAACCGGCGAAGGGCCCAGCCGGTCGGCGATCCGCCCGATCACCGGGCTGATCGATACCCCGGCCAGGGCATACACACCGACCGCGAGACTGGCGTACGCATACCGGCCGGTCGCCCCCTCGACGAGCAACAGCAGGGCGAGCGGTGTCATGCCGCTGCCGAGCCGTGCGACAACCCCCGTCACGAGCAGGGACATGAGTCCGGGGATCTTTCGGACCTCGGCGTATCGACCTAACGCGTTCACCGGCCGGAACTCCTTCGTGTTGGCTGCCTGCGGTTTCGGAGAGGCGCCAGCGGCGTAAGTTGTGTGTCGCAGCGCCCTGTACTCCTTCGACGCGTCGTCAGAGTTGCGGCAGTACGCGGTCGAAGAACACGCGGTCGGTTTCGAAGACGGGCTGAAGTCGGGAGAACTCCTCAGGTGTGACCCAGCGGGCGTCGCTCACCTCACCCGGATGCAGAACGACGTCGCCTTCCTCGGCCTCCGCCGTCCACCAGTGCAGACGGAACGTGCCGTCCTCGGTCTGTGACTCCCAGACCTTGGCCACGGGCGAGACCCTCAGGCCGACTTCCTCGTGCACCTCCCGGACCAGGGCTTCCGCCTGCGTCTCACCGGCTTCGAGTGTGCCGCTGAGCGGCGCCCAGTACCCTGACAGCCTGGCCAACGGACCCCTCTGGATGACGAGCACTCGCTCTTTTCGTCGCACCACCGCGACGATCGCTTCTCGCTGATCCATCATGCTGCTCCTTCGGCGGTTTCCCGGGCGTAGGAGACGGTGACCGCATCGCGGAGAGCGCCCACGTCACGGGTACGGATGTAATCCGCTCCGCGCCATGCCGCGTACAACTCCGTCGCCACAGTTGCCGGGCCGATCCCGGGAAGGCTGGTTGCGGTGAGGGCCCGAAGGGCCGTGGGGCGAGGACCAGCCGTTCCCGGCTGATGCCGGCCGTTCCCGGCGCGGCCGGACGCTCGGCGAGGAACTCCTCGATTCCCCCGCCCACTTCGGTGACATCGGTCATGGCTTCGGTGGCTGGTGCGCGCCGCTGCACGGAGTGCCCGGCGATCAACCGACAAACGGAGCCCGTGAGTTCCTCGTACGATCCGGGATCGGGTAAGCCGTGGATGTCGTTGAGGTGCGGGGCCCCTACGAGCGGCAGCGAAGCGCTGGAACTGAGGCAGGAACGAGTCGACCGACACCGGCACACTCTCGGCGACCACTTGGTCCATGACGTCGGCGGGCCGCCTGATTTCCTCGGTCGCGTCCACTTCCTGGGCTCCCAGGTGGCTCGCCGCAGGACCCGGTTCGACGCTGTCGGCCCCCTCCGACCGCAGCCGCCGGGCGCGCCCCGACGCTCCTTCAGCGCCGAGGTACCGGCCGCCATGCGGGAACGCGTCTGCTGTCCTGTCGACGACCCCGACCAGCAGGGGCCGGCCCATGGCCATGGGCGAGGAATCCAGGTGCTGAGCCATGACGGTGCCTCCCGGGTCGATCCCAAGAAGCCCAGGCGCGCGGCACACGTCCATGTGACGAAGCCGCTCCCCGATGGTTGCACCCATCTCGACACGCCAGTCACGGCTCGACCGCAACTGTAACCGAGTCACGAATTCACCGGTAGTGGCTCAGGAACAGCCCCTTGCGCAGGGGAGGCGCAATCGCCCCGGTCCGGTGCCGGCGATACGTCTTGCCCGTCCCGGTGAAGAAGACTCAGGTTGCGAAGCCGTGCGCGAGCTGAACCTGAACTGCCGGGTGCGATGGTGAGGGCCGAGGGTGCGGGATGTGCCCGACGCAAGTACGCGGCTCTTCTGGATGTCGCAGGCGTCGCGTGCCTCGCGCACTTCGACCACCCGGTCGCGGCGATGGTTCTCGGTGGGCTCTTCGCTTTGTCGTTCGTCGTGGGGTTCGGGCTGCGCCGCAGAGAGCCTTCGGCGAAGCTCCGACTGGACCTCGGTCAGTCGATGCCTTCGACGATGCGGAAGTCGCGCTCGACGCCGTCGGAGAGGGCGACCAGCGCCTCCTGGTAGGCCGCGCTCTCGTACGCCGCGACGGCCTGCTCGAAGCTGTCGAACTCGACCAGGACGGTGCGCTCGGCGATTCCGGCGCCATGCGCCTGGACCCGACCGCCACGGACGAAGGTCCGACCGCCCCCGGCCGCGACGGCCGGAGCGGCCAGCTTGTTGTAAGCGGCCAGCTTCTCAGGGTCTGAAATGGTGCGGTAGACGCTGACCCAGTAGCCCTTGGGCATGGAACCTCCAGTGTGGGGATGAGTGCATCCGACTTACAGGTTGGTCTCGGACGAGCGTCGGCGGGCGAGAGCGAGGCTTGTCAGCGTCGTGATCGCCATGGCGCCGATGCCGACCAGCGCCGCGGTGGTGTAGGCGCTGTCGTCGGGGAAGAGGTGGCCGGGGCCGGTGCCCGCGGCGAGGATCAGGCCGCCGATGGCGCTGCCCAGGGAGTACCCGACGCTACGGACGACGTAGTTGAAGCTCATGGCGCTCGACGTCTCGCTCTTGGGGGTGACGGCCAGGATGACGCCGGGCATCGCGGCCGAGAAGCCGCCGACGCCGAAGCCGAGCACGCCCATTGCCGCGAACAGTTCGGCCAGGTCTGACCGGGCCGCCGCGAACAGGGCGAACCCGCCGCCGACCACGACGGCGCTGCCGGCCAGGAGCAGGGGGTCGGCGATCCGCGTTCGGACCCGCGGCGTGAGCTTGCCGGCGACGAACCCCAGCACCGAGAACGGGATGAGGACCAGCCCGGCGACGAAGGTCGTCAGCCCGAAGCCGTAGCCGGCGCCGTGCGGCGTCTGCGCGTACCGGGTGATGAGCGTGAGCAGGAGGTACATGCCGATCCCGCCGACGAACATG
Source organism: Streptomyces siamensis (assembly GCF_039543605.1). Classification (NCBI taxonomy): domain Bacteria; kingdom Bacillati; phylum Actinomycetota; class Actinomycetes; order Kitasatosporales; family Streptomycetaceae; genus Streptomyces; species Streptomyces siamensis. The sequence continues at coordinate 65,275 of NZ_BAABKB010000031.1, forward strand.
GCGAGGTTCGCCCCGGCGACCGCCGGGTGCCGCACCGCCCGCACATCGACCAGGGGCGTCGTGCTGCGCAGCTCGATGACGGCCCAGACGCAGAGCAGCACCACCGCGACGACGGCGAGGCCCGCCGCCACGGCGAGGTGCCGGCTCCACAGATTCGGTTCGCCGGCGAGGAACAGCACCAGGAGCAGCGCAGCGGCCAGGACGACCGCGCCTGCCACGTCCACGTGGGCGGAGCGGCCTTCGGGGGCTTCGGGCATGGAGCGCCACGCGGTCAGGAGGGCGGCGGCGGTGACGACCAGGCCGAGGCCGTAGGCGGCCCGTACCCCGCCGAGCTCGGCGAGCAGTGCGGCCAGCGGGTAGCCGACGCCGGCCCCGATGATCGAGACCACCGAGATCAGGGCGATCACGCCCGCGCTGCGCTCCTCGGGGAGGTGGTCCCGGGCCACGCCCATCATCAGCGCCGTCAGCCCGAGCCCGACGCCCTGGGCCGCCCTGCCGGCCAGCAGCCACGCGAACGGCAGCGGCAGCACGGTGAGCGCGCTGCCGGCGACGACGACCGCCAGCGTGGCGAGGATCGTGGCCCGCCGGTGCGGGCCGGCTCCGAGCCGGCCCAGGACCGGCGTGGCGACGGCGCCGCTGAGCAGGGCGACGGTCAGCGTCCACTGCGCGCTGCCGAGCGAGACGTGGAACGAGGTCGCCACGCTGGTGATGAGCGGCGTCCCGAGGCTGGCGACCGCCGCCACGACCAGAGCGATGAACATCAGGGCGGGGACCAGCAGCCGCGCCTCGGAACGCGCCACCGGGAACGCCTTCCCCGCGACCCTGCCGCCCGGCTGCCCGGTCACGGCTTCGGTCCTTCGCGGTCCTGGCTTTCGAGCTCTGCCAGATGCTTCAGCGCCGGTAGGGCCGCCACCAGCGCCTCGACCTCGTCGCCGGTGAGCTCGCCGATCAACCGCTCGAACGCGTGGACGCCCGCCTGGCGCCGCGTCCGGACATAGGAGGTGCCGGCTTCGGTCAGGCACACCAGCGTGACCCGCTTGTCGGACGCGTCGCCCCGTCGCTCGACCAGGCCGGACTGCTCCATCACCCGGACCAGGGCGGTCATCGCGGGCTGGGTGACGCCCTCGACTGCGGCCAGATCGGTGATGCGTCGCGGGCCGCTCCGGTCCAGGGTGGCCAGGGTGGCGGCGGACGTCAGGCTCATGTCCCGGGGCAGGCGTCGTGTGGCCCTGGTGGCCAGGCCGTAGAGGGCTGCCCCGATGGCGGCGGACGCGCCAGGAGCGGTGTCTTGACGACTCATGCTCGAAGCATAGCATTTTTATATACATGATTTATGGAAATGGGGCTGGCGCGGGTGGCCTCGACCGCTGGGAGCCGGTGACGTTGCGGTGCGCAGCCGCATCGACTTCAAGTGCGCCCTCGGCCTGGAGCTGGAAGACCCCGGCTTCCACCACGGCGTCCTGTCCGACTCCCGCGACCGGCTCGCCGAGGGCGACCGCGTCGACCGGCTGCCGGGCCTCGCGCTCACCCGGATCCGGCGGGCCGGCTTGCTATAGGGCCGCGGCACCCAGCGCACCGACTCCACCCACATCCGGGTCAGCGCCATGATCCAAGAGAAACGGCCTAGATGCGCGAGTTGCGCAGCGACTGCCACACGGCGCCGGCCAGTGCCCGGGTCGCCCGCGGGACCGACAGATGCTCGTGCTTGCGGTACAGGGCCCAGTTGTACTGCACGAGCGACAGCTTGTTGGAGGACAGTGATCCCGCCTGATGGGCCCTGTAGACCGCAAGCGGCTCAGCCAGGCCCCGGGCGTCAGCGCCGTCCCGCATGATCAACAGCCAGAGGGCGTAGTCCTGGCGCTTGCGCATCTCTGGCATCAGCCTCGTACCCAGGACATTGCGGTCGTACATGGCGGTGAGAGCACCGATGTGGTCCTGGACCAGCATCGCGCGGTAGTCCACGTGCTCCCGCGCACGGATCACCCGCCCGTTCGGGACCCAGTCGGTGCTCTCGCCGTCGTAGTCGGCGTCCATCTTGAAGTACGAGGTGAACGTCAACGGCGCAGTGGCTTCCGCAGCGAAGGCGAGCTGCTTCTCGGTCTTCTCCGGGAGCCACATGTCGTCGCTGTCGAGAAAAGCGACGTAGTCCCCGCGGGCCCGTTCGATCGCGAGGTTGCGGGCCCGGCCCGCACCGCCCTGTTCGGGTGCCGACTCGGGCAAGACGCGCTCGTCCTGCTCGGCGAACTCGCGGAGCAGGTCCATGGAGCCGTCGGAGGACTGGTCGTCGGTGACCAGCAGCTCCAGGTCGCTGTGGGTCTGCGTGAGTACCGATCGGACGGCTGCGCCGAGGGTGGCTGCCGAGTTGTACACGGGCATCACGACAGACACCAGGGGCACAGCGCTTCTCCTTGCCAGACCAGGAACGACGGTCCATTCAAGCACCGCGATCGAGCAGGAGCTGCCATGGGGCGCCGAAGTTGGTGTCCGGGCTCGACGCCAAATCATTGGATGTGATCAAAGGTTTCTACGACGGCATCTTGCTGACGGCAGTGCGGGTATCCGAGACCAAGGTCGCCGAGTTGCGCCAGGCTGATCGAGAACATCTTCCGGTTCGTCAACATCTCCATGGTCAACGAGATGGCGACGCCGGCCGCTTCCCTCGGCGTGAACGTCAGGGAGGTGATCGACGCTGTCGCGACCATGTTGTTCGGGTTCACGCGGTTCACCCCGGGGCCTGGGGTCGGCGGGCACTGCCTGCCTGTTGACCCGTTGTTCCTCTCGTGGAAGACCGAGCAGGAGCTGGGGATCCTTTCCGGTTCGTGGAACACGCAGACGACGTGAACCGTCACGTGCCCCACCACGTCGTACGACGTCTCGTGGAAGCACTCGACAAGCGCGGCATGCCCGTCAGCGGATCTCGGATTCTGCTGCTCGGCTTGACCTACAAGCAAGTACGACGCCATCGACCTTGGCAATTCACCTTCGGCACGTGGCGCCGTACTGCTCATCGGCCTCGGTCCGCGCCCCCTCAGCCTGACGACTTCTCGATCGCGTCTGGCGGGCACAGTGGCCCAGCATCGGGATCGGTATCGGGCAGTGCCCGGTCGGGTCATGCTGGGGTGAGCACGATCTTCTTTCCGCCGGCCCCTCCGGTAACCACCCGGGCGAACGCAGCCGGGCCTTCGCTGAGTGGCAGGGGTTCCGGTGCGAGTTTCAAGGTTCCCGCGGCGGCCTGCTCCGCCAACTGGGCAAGCTGCGCGGCGTCGGGCTCGATGTAGAGGTCCCCACTCGTGATGCCTCGTTCTGCCGGAGGCGCGTCCGAGGTCAGGGAGCACAGTCGGCCGCCGTCCCGCACCAAAGGCAGGGCGGTGTCCGCCGTGCCGGCAGCGATGATGAGGGCGGCGTCGAACCCACCGCGTACCTTGGCCGACCAGGTCGCATCGTGGTAGTCGACGACCTCCGTCGCTCCCAGACCGAGCAGGCGCTCCGCGGCGGCAGCAGACGCGGTCGCGGTCACCTCGATGCCCTGGGCCGCGGCGAGCTGGATGGCCAGGGCTCCGGTGGCCCCGGCTCCGTTGGTGATCAGGAGCCGCTGTCCTCGGCTGAGGTCCAGCTTCTCCAAGGCCTGCAGCGCGGTGAGCCCGTTGACCGGCAGCGCCGCCGCGTGCACGGCGTCCAGCCCGGGTGGGCAGGCTGCCGCGTGATCCGCGTTGATCAGAACGCGTTCGGCCCAGAAGCCGCTTCCTCCAGGCAGCGGGGCCTCGTGTGCGAGCACCCGGTCGCCCACGGCAAACCCGGTGACATCCGCACCGACGGCCAGTACCTTGCCCGCGCCCTCCACTCCCAGCGCTGCCGGGGGGCGCAGCCCCACGTCCCAACTGGCGTCGATGGGCAGTCCGTCCCACGGGCCGACCCCGGCCGCCTGAACCCCCATCAGAATCTGACCGGGCCCCGGAGGCGACGGTTCGGGCAACTCCAGCAGGGCGACTTCCTTGTCGGCCCCGGACACTCCGCACGCCTTCACAGCAGATCTCCGTCCTCTCACTCAGTCCGGCCGATCGGGAGGCACGGACCGGAACCCACAGCTGGCAGCGGTTGTGAACCTGGGATCCCCTGCAGAGGTGGCTCGTGGTCTCAGCCGCATCGGTGCAGAGCCTATGCGGCCAGTGGCCCGGGCACGTGGTCCATTTGAAGCGTGTCCAACTGGGCCAATCGTGGAATGGATCCGCACCTGGACCTGCCGATCGAGGCCCTGCGGCAAGCCCGCAACCCCTACCCCGTCCCGCGCACATCCTCCCCGAGCCGCCGCACGGCCACGCGCCCGTGCACGGCCCCGCGCGACAGTCAGCGGTGCCTCCGTCGACGGTTCGTCAGGCGGGGCCGCGACGTCCGACGTGATCAGGCGGGAGAAGGCCGATCGATGCCTTCGGGTGTCACCACGGGCTTCAGAAGTCGTCCGCCCCGTTGCGGAGTTCGGGAGTCCAGTAGCCGGTGAGTGCCTTCGCCGGGTCGGCGGCGATGCCGTCGCTGCCGGGCGCGCTGACGGCGATGACCGTCGAGTCGCCCTCCAGCGTGACGGAGAACGCCGACACGGGCTCGTTGTCCTCGTCCACACCGCCGTCCGACACCTTCAGCAGGGCGTAGGCCGGGGCCCCTGCCGAGATCACGACAGGTGCGGCCGGCTTGCTCTTTGCGACGGCCGGGACATCCTGCTTGTGGCTCTCCAGGAGCTGGACGTGCGGGAAGCCTGCCAGGCGGCACGCGTGCCCGGAGGTGTTCTTCGCCGTGAGCACGAGATGGGTGTACGGCGGACCGTCCTGAGTGGCGGCGGTGATGGTGACGTCCCCGGCCGTGCACACCGGGGTGGAGCTGGCAGCCTGCCTGCCGGTCGAGCCCGCGGAGTCCGCAGACCCCGAAGACGCCGAAGAGCCCGAAGACCCCGAAGAGCCCTGCGACCCGGTCGAACCGGCCGAGTCGGTCGTCCCCTCCGTTTCCGACGCGCCGTCGGTCTTGCCGGCCGCCGCCGATTCGCTCGCCGAGGACGACGCGGAGGACGAAGCTTTGCTGTCGTCGCCACCCTGGCAGGCGGCGAGGGGGAGAGCGAGTGACGCGCAAGCGACGGCGAGCAGGGCGGGACGGCGCAGGAGAGTGTTCATGAAAGGTTCCCCGATGAATTGGTGCGGAGCCGCAGGTCTGTTGCCGGCGGCCGTGGTCGTCTGGTCGGTGTACCGCGGTTCTGAACTGCCCTTGCCTGTCCGGTAGCAGGACAGGAGGGTGTGCACGAACCCGTGCCTTCAGTCGATCACCGCGCGCCGTCGTCTCCCAGGCAGTTCACCCGGCAGAACTACCGACTGTCATACTTCTGCCGGTGGCTCGCGCAGGGAGAGCCGGACGAACGGAGACTTCAACAGTGCGCGGTGCCACGCCTGTCGGCAGTGACTTCGGGCACCAACTGCGCCACCTGCGCACGCGCGCCGGACTCAGCCAGGAGGCACTGGCCCATGCGGCCGAGGTCAGCGTGAGAGCACTGGCGGACATGGAACGCGGGCGCACCCGGGGACCGCAGCGCCGTACCGTTCAGGCTCTGGCCGAAGCGCTGGGACTGGAAGGCGACGAGGCGGCGTGCCTGGAGAAGTCCGCCGCCCTGGGCCGACCGCGCCCCCGCACCCCGGACGGCCCGGTCGCGCCCGCCACGTTGGCCCTCCCGCGCGACATCGGGGACTTCACCGCACGAGCCCCGGCACTCGCCCGGCTGCTGGAACTGGCCCACGACGCCGAGCGCGGCCGGCCGACGGTCACCGTCGTCACCGGGCAGCCGGGCCTGGGCAAGACCGCGTTCGCCGTACACGCGGCGCATCACCTCGCTCCGCACTTCCCCGACGGGCAATTCGCCCTGGACCTGCGCGGTATGGACCCCGAGCCGACCCCGCCCCGCGACGCGCTGTCCCGGCTGCTCGGCGCAATGGGCATCGCCGACGCCGCGATGCCGGCCGACACCGACGACCGTGCGGGCCTGTGGCGATCCCTGGTCAGCGACCGGCGCGTGCTCCTGCTGCTGGACAACGCCGCCGACGAGGCCCAGGTCCGCCCCCTGCTGCCCGCTGCCGGACCGTCCCTGACACTCGTCACCAGCCGCAATTCCCTGGCGGGCCTGGAGTCCGTCCACCGCAGCGATCTCGCGCTGCTGAGACGCGAAGAGGCGGTGGAACTCCTCACCCGCATCCTGGGCCCGGAACGCGTTCAGGCCGAGGCTCAGGCGGCACGGGACCTCGCGGACCTGTGCGGACACCTCCCACTGGCCGTCCGGATCGCCGGCCAACGGCTGCTGAGCCGACCCCACGAACGACTGAGCAAACTCGCCACCCGCCTCGCTGCCGAAGGACGGCGCCTCGACGGCCTGCAGGTCGGCAATCTTCGAGTGCGTGCCGCCTTCGCGCTCTCCTACCGGCAACTCGCCCCAGAATCAAAGACTTTCCTGCGCCGGGCCGCACTGGCCTCCGGCGCGGACTTCAGCCCGGAAACCGGTGCCCTCCTGGCCGGGCTGTCCTATGACGAGGCGTTCGCCTGTGCGGAGGAGCTGACCGACGCCGGACTGCTCCAGAGCGATGCCAACGCCGAGCGGTACAGCTTCCACGACCTGCTCAGGCTCTACGCAGCCGAGCTGACCGAGACGGAGGACGGCCCCGGCGACCGCGACGCCGCCCTCGACCGCATCGCTCGCTGGATGCTGCGCCGGGCCACCGCCGCCGCGCTGCACTTCGAGGCCGACCCGGTCCTGGCCGCACCGCACCGCGACCCGGACCCGGACACGGCGCCCGTCGGCAGGGACGAGGCGCGGGCCTGGCTGGAGGCCGAGCGTGCCCAGTGGCTCGCCGCACTACGCCGAGCCCACACGTCCGGCCGGCACCGAGAGGTCCTGGACACGGCGGAGGCCATGCACTGGTTCTCCGACGTCACCCAGCACTGGGAGCAGTGGGTCGAGGTTTTCGCGTGCGCCGCAGAATCCGCGCGCTCACTGGGCAGCAGACGGGAAGAGGCAGTCCACCTCAATTACCTCGCTTGGTCCTACAACCTCTGCGTCCACGACCCCGACGCCGCCCTGACCGCGGCCGATGCCGCGCTCACGGCGGCCCGTGAGTGCGGGGACGGCCTGCAGGAGGGCTGGGCACTCGGCTACGGCGCGGGCGCCCTCCACCGCCTGGGCCGGACCGAGGAGGCCCACGGGCGGCTGCGGAAGTCGGCCCAGTGCCTCGCCGCACAGGAGTCCCCGCAGGCCCGGCTGGCCGAACTGACCATCCTCAACACCCTGGGCACGCTGTTGCGGCAGACGGGTCGGCCGGCAGAAGCCCTCGACATCCACCGCCGCAGCGAGCGGATCTGCCGGGAGGGGATCCCGGGCCGTCCGGACGAGCTGATCGCCCTCTACCACGCGGTCGCCCGGCAGCAGATCGGCAATGACCTCGCGGCCCTGGAACGCTGGCACGAGGCCGAACCGCCGTTGCGGCAAGCACTCGCCGACTTCGAGGCCGCCCAGATGCCGGCCTGGGTCGAACAGGCCCGCCTCGACCTGGGACGGGCACTCGCCGCCACGGGACACCCCGAGGCACGGCAGACACTCCTCGCCGCCCGCGACGCCCTCACCGCGTTGAAGAGCCCGCGTCAGGTCGAGGCCGCCGCCGCTCTCGCCGCCCTCGACCAGGTCACCACCGCCGGGTGAGACCTGCGCCCCGTACCCATGCCGGCTGTTCTCCACGGTCCGGGCCAGGGTCCGTCTTCAAGGATCATCGGATGGTGGATCATGGTGGAGCGATACGCCGTCATGAACTCACCGATCAGGACTGGGAGTTACCCGCTCCGCAGACACCGCGGGCCGCCACTGGCCGACCGCGTGTGTCGGACCGGCAGGTCGGATCCGGGCCCTGCATGCCTACCTGCGCCGGCGCAACGCCAACGCCCGCCACCGCGACGTCATGGCTGCCGAACGCAAGGAACGCGCTCGTATCCGGAGCGAGAGGGGCATCCGCTGGGGTGGGCGCCCCTCTCAAAAGCCGTCGCCTGACGAATCCGGCGAACCGATGCCTTCACGACCCCGCAGTCGGCGGGGTGAAGTGTCGGACGTGTGGTCCTGAGCGCCGGATGGACCCTCAACGCCGGGCGTGACGGATCTTCAATCGTCCGAATCCCATGGTCCCAAGGATTCGGATCGTCGGCCCACCGGAGCGGGGACGCCGCGGGACCTTGTAGCGCAGGTCCTTCCACTGAGTGCGCAAACCTCCGACGTCGACGACCGCGTCGCGAGGCACCGTGATTCTGGCCCCGCCGGTTCCGAGCTGCAGCTCGATGTCGATGACCGGATGCTCGATGATCGCCCGGGACAGATCCAGTCGCGCCCTTCCGTACGCGGACTCGACCTTGAGAATCCGAGGTACCCGCCATGCGCCTCGCCGCTGGATCCGTCCGCTGGCGGCGGCGATGGTCGACGTGGTGCCCGGGCGCTCCTCCGGGAGTGAGGCCAGAGCCGACACAAGCCGGCTGTGCGCCTTGGCGGTGAGCACCTGGTGAAGGCGTTCGTCCAACTCCTCGTGCGAGATGAGCCCTTCGGCGTACGCCTCCTGCAGGCGCTGCACAGCCGTATCGCGGTCGTCTTCGCCGATCAGCGGCAGCGAGTCTTCCGGTAAGGAGGTCACCGTTTCACCCTACTGCCGTGCCGGCGACGCGAACGCGGCAAGGTCCAGCGGGCAAGGCACCCGACGGGAAGACCAACCGGTGGTCATCATTCATGGCCTTGATCGTCCAACGCGGCGTACCTATGCGGTCACAGAACTGGCGGGAACGCGATGCCCGGCTGCCGGACAGCGTGAGGATCCCTCGACTCCGCCGACGGCCAGGGGTGTTGTCGTTTCTGGCGAATGTCCAGAAAAGGGGTCGAGCAGGCCGCAGGCACCCGCCGGCGGGCCGCTCGCCGCTCACGCTCGCCCCACCTTTGACGCACGCATACTTGGTGAGGGTGCCTGTGTGGTGGGCGTGCGGGTCCAGGGCGACTTCCATTGCGACGGTCAGTTCACGGAACGGGTTCGTGCTGCCCGGATCGGGTGGGCAGCGATGCACGCCGGGTGCCGCGGGCACTGCTCATCTCATTGGGTGTGGCGATGCTGCTGAGCGCGCTCATCGGGGGAGTAGCTGGAATGGCCGAGGCCTTTTGAGGCCGTGACAGCCCTTTTCCGAACCCGACTCGGGTTGCCGCGACCGTGGCGTGAGGGGAGCATTGCAATTGCGTGCTCGGCGACGAGTGGTCGCTCTCGCCTGCCCTGGGGGCACTTGTCGAACCCCATTTTCCGCAATGCTCGATGCGTATCGTGCGTGAGAAAGGAAAACTTGTGAGGAATCGCAGGAAGCAGCAGATTGCGACGGCAATGGCATCGGCGGCCGTGGTGGGAGCACTCGTCACCATCGGGACCCCGGCCTCGGCGGCACCTCTGCAGAACGGCACGGCCTCCCTCGCGCCGGGGCGTACCCTCCAGGACGACGGTTCCGGCAATACACAGGGCGGCACGCAGGACGGTTCCGGGAACACGCAGGGCGGCACGCAGGGTGGTGGCTCCGGGAACACACAGGGCGGCACGCAGGGTGGTGGCTCCGGCAACACACAAGGCGGCACGCAGGGTGGTGGCTCCGGCAACACACAAGGCGGCACCCAGGGGGGCTGATCGCGGAAACACCCCCGAGAAAGTCGGCACCTCGCGGCACGACCGCGAGGTGCCGATGTCTGTCCAGGTGAATTCGGTACGCCCTGTCCGGGTGACACCGTCGTGTCGTTGCGGTGGTGGACTCACGTAGTGCGACAGCTTGGTCCCCACGTTTTCTGTCATTGTCCGACAGTAAGGAAGGGCTGCTGTGAGACGGTGCGGCATCTACGCGACCCTGGCTCTCGCCGCCGCGACGGCACTGGCAGGCGTAACAGCAGGCCAAGTATCCGCGGAAACCCGCAATGACCCCGAGCCTCCCCTCGTCAACGTTCAGATCGTTAACTCCCAGGGCGGCACGCAGATCGGCACGGGTAACACCCAGGGTGGCACTCAAATCGGTTCGGGTAACACGCAGGGCGGCACGCAGAACGGCACGGGTAACACGCAGGGCGGCACGCAGGGTGCCGGCAACGGCAACACCCAGGGCGGCACGCAGGGTGCCGGTTCCGGGAACACGCAGGGCGGTACCCAGGGCGGCACCGGGACGAGCCTTGACAACGGTGCTGTCTCAGGGCCGTTGGCCCGAGTCCTAGGTCTCTTGCGGCTCACGCCTTGACGTGATTCCTCCGACCGACGCGTTCCCTCCGGCCGTCGTCGCTCACAAGGAACGATCTGGTCACCTAAATGCATGCATCATCCGTCGGCGCAGGCCGGACTCGCTGTTCGCCGACCGCGGCTACGACCACGACATCGATCGAACAGTGCTTCTTCCCGAGGATCGGGCTCGGGTGCGACGACGGCGCGTAGCCGGCTGATGCTCTGCCGCCACTTCGGGCCGCTTGGTGTCTCGTCCCAGAGTTCGGCGAGTTCGGACTTCTCGGCAACCACTCGGTCGAGTGCCTCGGCAGCAAGCGGCCGCAGCTCGTCGGCGAAAGTCGGGAGGGCTTCGTCGGGTCCGTAGCTTGCACTGATCCGTTCACCGCCCGGGCTCTGCGCCGCGATGAGGGCGGCGGCTGCGACAGCCTCTGCGCCCTCTGGGCTGTCGAGGCCCTGTGCCGTGGGGCAACCGGGTAGGACGACGCCACCTGGACCGCGGACTCTTGCGGCTGCGGACCAGGTGGCGTTCAGCGGGCGGCGGCTTACTCGGCGAGGAGCTCGACCGGGATGTTGCCGCGCGTGGCGTTGGAGTACGGGCACACCTGGTGGGTGGCCTCGATGAGCTCTCGACCGACTTCCCGGGGCAGGCTGTCCGGTAGCTTCGTACGCAGGCTGGCTTCGAGCTGGAAGCCGCCCTGCCCGTTGGGGACGAGGCCGATTTCGGCGGTCACCGACATGCCCGAGACGTCGATCTTCTTCTGCCCTGCCACCAGCTGCAGGGAGGTGGCGAAGCATGCCGCATAGCCCGCCGCGAAGAGCTGCTCGGGGTTGGTGCCGTCGCCGGTGCCGCCCAACTCCTTCTGGAGGGCCAGCTCGACGTCCAACTTGCCGTCCGAACTGAAGGCGCGGCCGTCGCGGCCGGTCGCGGTCGCGGCGGCGGTATACAGGCTCATGTCCTGCCCTTCTGGTAGACCGATCGGCCAATCTGTTTGGCGCATTCAGCGTATGGAGACAAGGAGTCGCTCCCCATGGCTCACCGTCTACGTTTCATATCTGATCGTCTTGTGCGCATCGGCCTCGCGATACGATCTGGCGATGGACGTGCTCAGCGATGCGATCGGCGTCATGCGTACGGGGCGCCCGCATTCCACTGAAATCCGCAAGCACGCTCCGTGGGGTGTGCGGGCCGAGCCGTTCTCCGGGACCGGCTTTCATGTGGTGCTGGAAGGGACATGCTGGCTGATCCCGCCGGCCGGCGCCGCGATCGCCCTGAGCGTGGGCGATGTGGTGTGCCTTCCGCACGGCTGCGGGCACGCTCTGGCCGACAGCCCGTCGACGTCCCTGACGGGCGCGTCCTCGGCCTCCCTGCGGGAGATGGCGCCGAGCGCCGACGACGGCGAGGGAGCCACGACGGTCCTGCTGTGCGGCGCATACACGCTCGACCAGACCCGGCCACATCCACTGTTCGAGGAACTGCCCGAGGTCATCCACCTTCCGGCACGTCTCGGCCACCGCACGCCACTACGTGCTGCCGTCAACCTGCTCGGCGACGAGATCGCCAACCCCGGCCACGGAACCGAAGCGGTCGTGTCGGCCTTGCTGGACATCATGCTGCTGTACATCCTGCGGGCCTGGCTCGACGAGCAGAGCGACGACGGCCCGGCCACCGGGTGGGCCGCAACGCTGCGCGATCCGGCGATCACCGCAGCGCTGCGCCATATCCACCAGGAACCCGCCGAGCAGTGGACGGTCGAAGCGCTGGGCGCGAAAGCCGGACTGTCGCGCGCGGCCTTCTCCCGCCGGTTCACCGCGCTGGTCGGCAAACCGCCCCTCGGCTACCTGACCTGGTGGCGGATGACCCTGGCGGCGCGACTGCTGCGCGACAGCGACCAGCCGGTACAGACCGTCGCGCAGCGCACGGGGTACACCTCCGAATTCGCCTTCGCCAAAGCGTTCAAACGAGAGTACGGCCTGGCCCCCGGCCGCTACCGCCGGCAGTCGCGGAGGTAGTCCGGTCAGCACGCCGTGACGACGACGGCCTCCTGTTGGGCGCCGACCTGATCTGCCGCTGACCGCTCGAGGTCCGTCATCGATCGGGCACCGAGTTCGCGGGGCTCGTTACTCTCTGCCGTATCGCTCACGCAAATGCCGCCGTTGTTCCGCGAGCACCGGAGATCCCAACACCACGGTCGCGATCTGACGGTCGCCACGGCACGAGACCGTGAGAGCTGTGCACGTTTCCCCGTACACGCTCGTGCACGTCGACCTGTACGCCGACGGAAGGTGCCGAGAGCGGCAGTTGTTCGGTTCCGGGGCCCGGCGGCGGCCTGGTGATCCGGGGGCCTGGCGGGTCAGGGGGTGGTGGCGTCGGACCGGCGCAGCAAGTGCTCGACGGTTCTGGTCGGCGCACCCGGGCACCGTGTGGGCGTGCGCTGCTGTGCCCGTTCGCGGGAGGTCGGCGGACCGCTCGCGGAGTCCCGTCTGTGACCCTCTGGTTGGGGGCTGGGTGTGGTGTGCCTGTTGTGCCGCGGGTGTGCGTGGTGAAGTGTGGGCCTCTGACAACGGTGAAGTGTGGGCCTTTGACAACTCCGACAGCAGGGAGCGTTTCTTCCGATGAGCGCACAGCCCGCACGTCCTGAGCACAGCGGTCCCGAGACCGCCTCGGTCATGGATGTCTCGCCGTTCAAGCCTTCTCTCGTCAAAGCGGTGTTCAGGGACCTGACCTCGATGCACGTCTCTCGGTCGGCCGCATGGGTCGCCGCGTCGGTGACGCGGACAGTGCTGACGGAGATCATCGACGGCGCGCGGAGAGCGGCGGCGGAGGAGGCCCGGAAGAAGCTGATTCCAGGGGACCTTCTTGCGGCGCTCGACCGCAACGTCGAGCTCGAGGTGGGGGACAAGTGGTACGAGCACAGCCCGACGTTTCAAGGCCTGACCGGTGTCCTGTACGACGCCGAGGGTGTCGTTGTGCCTTCTCGCAAGCGCAGCAGGTCGCGCAAACCGAGTGCTGTGGTCGGCGCCCACAGGTTCGAGGCCGGGGTCAAGAGGCTGCTGCGGAGCCAGGGCGCGACGGCCGTCCCGGCGATGGTCCGCGACCTGGACGGAATCGCGAGCGTGTTCCTGACGGACCTCGCCCGGGACGCGGCGGTGATCGTCCGCGAGGGCGGGGCCAAACGTTTCGGTACGGTCACCCCAGTGATGTCGGGTGAACCGGCCCCACCCCCGTTCCTCAATGATTCCCTCCGGGCCCTGTCCGCCCGGAGGGGGGACGGGCGGACCATCGGCAGGGATGACATCCTGGCCGCCACCACGATTCAGTTGTCCGGTGGCAACCTCAGGCAGCGAGCCCTCACCGAGGCACGCGAGGCGACACGGAACAGTTCGGCCTGCTGAGCGGGTGCGACCAATATCGCCGCCTGCACCCCATCCGCCACCGCAGACTCGCCAATTGAGATGGCCTCTCATGCACGGACATGGACGGGCATCGAGGTCACCGCGGAACGGCAGTGTCCTTAGTCGTCGCTCGGGGATCGAAGCGGGCGAAGAATGCCGACGGCCTCGGGGGCGACGGCGAAGGCACAGCGGAGAGGGAATCATGTGCGTCCTCCCTCGGGCCGATAGGCATCTCGGTCCTGTTGCAGGCGCCACAAGTCCTGCATGAGACCGGTCTGATTGATCAGCTCGTGGAAGGTGCCGCTCTGCACGATATGCCCCTGGTCCATCACCACGACGCGGTCGGCGATGGAAGTGTTGGCGAGGTTGTGGGTGACAAGGACGACGGCTCGGTCGCCGGCCAGGGCACGAAGCCCGGTGAAGATGCGGTGCTCGGCCCTGGGGTCGAGGTCGCTCGTGGGCTCGTCCATGACGAGCAGGCCCGCGTCGCGGTGGGCCGCTCGGGCTACCGCGACGCGCTGCCATTGGCCTGGGGAGAGTGCCACCCCGCCCCACCACTCCCGAGCCAGCAGGGTGTTGAGTCCGGAGCGCAGAGTTGTGAGGACGTCGTCGGCGCCACTTGTCTCGGCTGCACGAAGGACTGCTCGGTCTCCTTCCGGCCGGGGTTGGCCCAGGGTGATGTTTTCGCGTGCCGTCATGGGCCAGCGGGCGAAGTCCTGTGGGACCACCGAAGTCTCTCGCCACATCGCGTGCGGATCCAGATCCGCGACGTTGACGCCGTCCCAGGAGACGGTGCCGCTGGTGGCCAGGTTGAGGCCGGACAGCAGCTTCATCAGGGTGCTCTTGCCGGACCCGTTCTCTCCGATCACAGCCACGATCTCGCCTTGGCGTACGTCGAAGTCGACGGCGTGGAGGGTGTCCTGTGTGGCTTCCGGGTAGCGGAAGGTGACCTGTCGGAGAGTGATGTGCTTGGGCCTGCGGGGTACGAGGGTGCCTCGATCAAGGCGCTGACCGGCGGCCTCGTTGACGAAGCGTTCCCAGTCGTCGAGGTACAGACCGGTGCGGAGCAGGTCCCGGCCGTATCCGACGAGTCCTTGCAGACCGGTGGCGGCAGAGCGTAGGGCGAACACGGCGGTGCCGGCTGCTGCTGCGGAGATCCGGCCGGACCCCAGCAGGAGGAGGACCGTGCCCCACACGAGCGCTGTCCCGAGTCCGGTGGCGGCAGCGCCGACGAGAGTGACCTTGGCTCGCTTCCAGGTGGCGGTGTTGCTGGTGGCCTCCACACGTTCCGCGCTCGCCCGATATTTCTTCAGGAGGTAGGGGGCCAGGGTGTCGGTGCGGACTTGGTCGGACTGGTCCTTGGCGATCAGGTGCCAGCGGAGCATGTACATCACGCGACGGTCTTTGTGGGTGGCGACTGTCGCCAAGTAGGTGATGCGCTCCCCTCGGATGCCGGCGACGGCCTGTGGTACAGCGGCCAGTACGAGCAGCGGAAACAGGAGGGGGTACAGGCTGGCCAGCACGACGGCTGCTCCGACGAGGGTGGCGAGGGAGGAGACGTAGTTCTGGGACTGTCCGATCATGTCGCGGCTGACGTCGACGCCTCGCTCGGCGGCATCGAAGCGGTCGTTGAATCCCGGGTGATCGTAGGCAGCTTGCTCGGCGTTGGTAGCTGCCTCCAGCATCCGGAACTCCGCCTCGCGGCTGATCCGCGGCGACAGCCGGTTGGACAGAGCCTGGACCGCGATGCCGAGCAACGCGCGCAGGCCGGCCGTGCCGGCGAGGACGGACACGGCGGGGACCGCCTCGCTCAGCCGGCTCGTGTCCTGAGCCGTCGCGATGAGCGCGGAGAACGCCTGGGTGGTCGCGAACAGACCGAGTGCGCCCGATCCTCCCGAAACGACTTGGCAGGCGAGCAGGACCACGACTGTTCGGCGGTCGACCTGCCACGCCAGGGAGAAGGTCCGCCGGATCAGGGAGGGAAGACGTCGGGCCATGCTGCGTCCGGTCAGCAGGTCGGCGAGTTCCAGGCTGTCCCCGCCGGGATGGTCGAAGGCCAGAGTCTCCTCGGCGACGGGCGTCGTGGAGGCATCGTCCCGTTCACCGTTCTCGTCGTGCAGCTTGCTCGGGGTGTCACTCGTGTCGCTCACAGGCACTCGAATCCTTCCTGTAGAGGAGCGTTGGACCTGGTGTGCTCGGCGGCGTTTGGTTCGACGACGCAATGGGGGTTCGAACATGCCCGGTTCCAGACGGACTGCAACCCTTGGAGAGCGCGGCTCCGGCCGCGTAAGGCCTGCGTCGGGGGCGTCCACCGAGCATTCGATTTGGCCGAAACAACCACTGGACGGGGCGGGGTCGGACTGAAAGCGAGAGCTTGGCAGGCCGGCATGTCTGCGTGGGGGCATGAAGCATTGACATGGGTAAATCGGGGGTTGGGTGGCGGTATTTGAACCCGCGACCTCTCGCTCCCGAAGCAACTTGGGCAGGGGTGCTGATGGGCACTCGGGCCGGCATCCCCGCTTTGTCGCAGGTCGACGTATCGGCCCGTCACGCCTGCCGCGGATTGCGATGCCGTGGAGACTGCACCACCTGGTCCCCAGCGCGGCCGAGCCGCGGGCGCAGGTCGCGGTCGGGTCATGCGGAGGGTTAATCCGGCGACGAGGCATTGATGGCGGAGCGGACGGCAGGGCGGTTTCGCTCCACGGTCTGACGTCGCCTCGACGAAGGCCGGTCGAGGTCGGCAATTCGGCCGGGAAAATTGCCGCTCGTACTGTTTCATGTCAGCCTTCATCGCCCGCACGGCCCTGACCTAGCCTGGCGCGACGTACACGCTCCGCTGAATCAGCCTCTGGAAATAGGCAGTTACCGAGCCCGGACGTGGCGGCGCCGAGATCCGACGCGGCCACCGGAGCGGCGTCTCGGACGCGCGCCGCCGTGAGCTGATCATCAACCAGGAGGTATAACGACATGCCTGCAATACCCGACCGACGCTCGGTTTTGCGTGTAGGACTGGCCGCCACCCTGCCCGCGGCGGTCGCCGTGGCCGCGGCGCCGCCGGCTCAGGCCAGGCCTTCCCAGCTCCGCGAGTCCGACGTGACCCGCTGGATGGACGCCTACCTGAAGGCATGGCAGACCAAGGACGCAGACCTTGCCGCCTCGCTCTTCACACGTGATGCCGTCTACCAGGCCGTCCCGGGACTGGCGGATCAGATGTTTCACGGTCGCGATGAGATACACGAATACTGGACGGGTGTCACGGCCTCTCAGGCCGGGATGTCGGGCATTCAGGGCCGGCCCTTCGTATCGGGAAACCGAGCTGACATCGAGATCTGGGTGACCATGCAGATCCCGTCCGAGACCGATGGCTCCATGCAGTGGGTCACGTTGATCGAGACGAACATCCTCACGTTCGCCACCCCGAAGCTTTGTTCCAGCAACATCGAGTACAACCAGATCCTCGATGGGAAAATCGACCCGCCGAATGGCTGGGGCCACTTCTGAGATGACCCTGGCCCGCACCGGCCGCGCGCCTGGTCGAGCGAAGCGTCACCATGCCCTATTCATCGTGGGCGACTTCGTGGGCACGGCCCGAGTGCGACCTGCTGTAGAGGTCGAGGAATTCGACAGAACGATTGACTGAATCGAACGCGATGGACCTAACGAGCGTCGTCGGCGATCAGTGATCCCTTGTCCGCCTCCCTTCGCCTGAATCGGAGAATTCGTCGTGCTCAACACCATCTCCACGGACTCCACCACAGTCCCGGACGGCGACGAACGGATGCGGCGGTGAAAGCCGGCCGACTGGCCGCCGACTCGGCCCTGACCGTACTCGCACCGGCAATCTGGGGCTCCACCTATCTGGTCACCACGGAATGGCTGCCTGCGGACCGGCCACTGCTGGCCTCCACCATTCGGGCACTTCCCGCCGGACTGGTGCTCCTCGCGATCGGCCGGTCCCTGCCGCGAGGTGTGTGGTGGTGGCGGGCGATCGTCCTCGGCGTGCTCAACATCGGCGCCTTCTTCTACCTGCTGTTCCTCGCCGCCTACCACCTGCCCGGCGGTGTCGCCGCGCTGGTGATCGCAGCCCAACCGATGATCGTACTGCTGCTGGGGGCGGCCCTGCTCAGGGAGCGCGTCCGGAGTGTCCAGGTGGGCTTCTGCGCGCTCGGCATGCTGGGGGTGGCGCTGCTGGTCCTGCGCCCCACCGCGGGCATGGACACCATTGGCATCCTTGCCGGCCTGGCCGGCGCCGTCAGCATGGCGACAGGAGTCGTGCTCACCAAATACTGGGGCCGCCCAGAAGGTGTGGGCGTACTGACCTTCACCGGCTGGCAACTGACCGTCGGTGGACTCGTCCTGGCCCCTGTCACCCTGACAGCCGAAGGCCTGCCCGACCACCTCACCTGGACCCACATCGGCGGTTTCGCCTTCCTCAGCATCATCGGCGCGCTGTTCGCCTACGCCATCTGGTTCCGCGGGATCGCCCGACTGCCTGCACTGGCCGTCTCCATGCTCGGCTTCGGCAGCCCGCTGTCCGCCACCGTCCTCGGCTACGTCGTGCTCGATCAGAGCCTGTCCGCACTCCAGTTGACCGGCGCCGCCGCAGTCATCACCGCCGTCTTGCTGGCCCAGCTCCGCTCGCCGCGGGCCGCCCCGGCACCGGCAATCGAAAGTCCGACTACCGAACCGTCTGCCGCCAAAGCGCTCTGACGAACGGTTCACCTGCCACCAAGGAGCTGACGTTGAACGCCACTGCGTTGAAGACCCACCGGCAAGAACCCCGGCTGGGCAGGTGCCTCCCGGAACTGTTCAAGCGGCAGGCCGAAGCGCAGCCTGACGCCATCGCGGTGAGCTTCGAGGACCAGGAGCTCACCTATCGGGAGCTCGAGCAGGCAGCCGGCCGCCTCTCCTGCTATTTGCACAGGCACGGAGTCGGGATCGACGACTGCGTCGGCCTTTATGTCGAGCCGTCACTGGACTTGATGATCGGGGCCTGGGGCGTCCTGCTCGCGGGCGCCGCATATCTGCCGCTGTCCCCGGAGTATCCGGACGACCGGCTGCGCTACATGCTCGAGGACAGCCGCACCAGGGTTGTCGTCACTCAGGACCATCTGGTTTCCCGCCTTGCCGAACTCGCCCCGCAGGGCACCAGGGTCATCACCCTGGCCGACTCACAGACCTGCGAGGAGGGCGGCTGCGCAGACGTCGAGTCGGAGCCGGTACCACTGGATGCGCTCGCCTACGTCATCTACACCTCCGGCAGCACGGGTCGGCCGAAGGGCGTGATGATCGAGCACCGCAGCGTCATGTCTCAGATGCGCTGGCTCGAGGAGTGCGGCCACTTGGGCTCCGACACCACGATTCTGCAGAAGACGCCGATGAGCTTCGACGCAGCCCAGTGGGAGATCCTCGCCCCTGCCCTCGGTGGACGCGTTGTGATGGGTGCCCCCGGCATCTTCCGTGATCCACAGGCTCTGATCAGGACGATCGTCTCGCACGAGGTCACCACGCTCCAATGCGTGCCCACGCTGCTGCAGGCGATGCTGGACACCGATTCCTTCCACCTCTGCGCCTCGCTCAGGCGGGTGTTCTCCGGCGGCGAGGCACTGTCGCGCAACCTCGCCCGTGCCCTCGCGGACGAGTTGCCTCGCGTATCGCTGGTCAATCTGTACGGGCCGACGGAGTGCACCATCAACGCCACCGCATACCTGGTCGATCCCGAAGCCATAGAGGCCGGACCCGGCAGCATCCCGATAGGTGTGCCGGTCGACAACACCCAGTGCTACATCCTCGACGAGAACCGGGCACCGGTGGGCATCGAGGAGACGGGTGAGCTCTACATCGGCGGCGTCCAGCTGGCCCGTGGCTACCTGCACCGTGAGGAGGAGACCCAGAAGCGGTTCATCCCCTCGCCGTTCATCCCGACGGAACGGCTCTACCGCACCGGTGACCTCGCGCAGTGGAACAAGGACGGATCGATACAGTTCGCGGGCCGGGTGGACAACCAGATCAAACTCCGCGGATACCGCGTGGAGCTTGACGAGATCGCCCTCGCGATCGAGGAGCACACCTGGGTCAAGCGGGCCGCGGCCATCGTCACCGACGATCCGCGGACAGGCTTCCAGAACCTGGTGGCCTGCATCGAGCTCAACCCCAAAGAGGCCGCGCTGATGGATCAGGGCAACGCCGGCGGCCACCATCAGTCCAAGGCCAGCAAGCTCCAGGTGAAGGCTCAGCTGTCCAACGCCGGTGTGCGCGACGCCGATGAGCTGGAGGGGCGGAGCGTGCTCGAGCTCCCCGGGCGCGAGGAGACCGAGCGGCAGCGTCGCGAGGCCTTCGCCCGTAAGACCTACCGCTTCTACGACGGCGGGCAGGTCGAGAGGGCCGAGCTGGTGGAACTGCTGGCGCCGCGCCAGGCGGGCGGCATCTCGCGCGGTCTCGATGAGCTCACGTCCGATGAACTCGGCGAGATCCTCCGCTGGTTCGGCCCCTTCCGGAGCGGCGAGCGGCTTCTTCCCAAGTACTCCTACGCTTCCCCGGGTGCCCTCTACGCCACGCAGCTGTATCTGGAGACGGGTGGCGTCGCCGGCCTGGAAGCCGGGATGTATTACTACCACCCGCTGGATCACACCCTCGTGCGCATCGGCCCGGCCACGGCCGGCGCCGGCAAATACCTGGAGCTCCACTTCATCGGCAAGAAGCGGGCGATAGAGCCCGTCTACAAGAACAACATCCAGGAGGTTCTGGAGTTCGAGACCGGCCACATGCTGGGGGTCTTCGAGGAAATCCTGCCGGAGTACGGTCTCGGCATCCGCCCCTCGTCGTTCCACCCCGCGGTCAAGAAGGCGCTGGACGTCGCTGACGATGACTACTACCTGGGAACCTTCGAAGTCGGCTCGAATGACGGGCTGCTTCAGGAGGACCCGGTCGAGATCTACCTTCAGGCGCACCCCGGGTGCATCGAGGGCCTGTCCGGCGGTCTGTACCGTTACGCCGACGGCGAGCTGGAGCCCTTCTCACCCGACCTTGTGCAGCGCAAGCACGTGATCGCGATCAACCAGAAGGTCTACGAGCGCGCGGCCTTCGGTATCAGTGCCGTCAGCCGGGCCGGGCAGGAGTGGCTGCACTACATCGTTCTCGGGAAGAAGTTGCACCACCTCCAGCGCAACGGCCTCGCGCTGGGCTTCATGTCCTCGGGCTACAGCTCCAAGACCGGCAACCCGCTGCCGGCGGCGCGGCGTCTCGACGAGATCCTCCATTCCCGTGGGGTCCAGAGTGGCCCGTCGTACTTCTTCCTCGGCGGCAAGGTCAGCGACGAGCAGATCCGCAGCGAGGGAATGTACGAGGACACCGTCCATATGAAGGGCCCCGCCGAGATGGTCCGCGACGAGCTCGCGGAGCTCCTGCCCGACTACATGATCCCCAACCGGGTGCTGGTGCTCGACTCGCTTCCGTTGACTGCCAACGGCAAGGTCGACGTCAAGGCGCTGGCCGCCTCCGAGCAGGTGAAGAGCGCGAACACCGGCGCCGAGTTCGTCGCTCCCCGCACGGAGACCGAACGGTGGCTGGCCGGTGTCTGGGGCAAGGCGCTCAAGTACGACACCGTGTCGGTGGAGGACGAGTTCTTCGCTTCCGGAGGCAACTCGCTGACCGCCGTCGCCGTCATCAACGAGATCAACAGGGTGAAGGGCATCCAACTGCCCCTCCAAGTGCTGTTCACCGCTCCCAAGCTCGCCGATCTCGCCGCCCGGATCGACAGCGATGACGACGGCGACGGCGATGACGAGAGTGCCTCGCGCCTTGTCCTGCTGCACAACGGCGGAACCAACCGGCCCGTGTTCGCCTGGCCGGGTCTGGGCGGCTACCCGATGAACCTCCGACTTCTCGGCCAGGAGGTGGACCTCGGTCGGCCCTTCTACGGGGTGCAGGCGCACGGCATCAACGAGCACGAGGTTCCGTATCCGACCATCCGGGAGATGGCGGCGGCCGATGTCGAGGAGATCCGGAAGGTGCAGCCGAAGGGCCCGTATCTGCTGTGGGGCTACTCCTTCGGAGCACGGGTGGCGTTCGAGTCGGCGTGGCAGCTGGAGCAGGCGGGTGAGCAGGTCGAGGACCTGCTGTTGATCTGTCCGGGGAACCCGAAGGTCCGCCGGGCCGACGGTGAGGAGTACGGCCGTGAGTCCTCGTACCGCAACCCGGCCTACGTGACCATCCTGTTCTCCGTCTTCGCCGGCACCATCACGGGCCCGGAGCTCGAGCGGTGTCTGGAGGTGACTCGGGACGAGGACTCCTTCGTGGCCTTCGTGCACGCGCTGCTGCCGACCCTGGGCGAGCCGGTGATCCGCCGGATCACCCGCATCGTGAGGGAGACCTACGAATTCGACTACAGCTTCCGCGAGTTGTCCGAACGGAGCCTGAGCGCGCCGGTGACCATTCTCAAGGCGACCGGCGACGACTACTCCTTCATCGAGGGGAGTTCGGGCTACTCCGCCGAGGCGCCCGCCGTGGTGACGCTGAAAGGCGACCACTACAGCGTGCTGCACGAGGCAGGGATCGCCGAGCTGGTGGCGGCGATTCGCGAAAGCCTCCATGCCTGACTGATCGTTTCAGATAGAGGACACCGCCCCGTGACAGGGGACCTGGCCTCTTGGGCCCATCCACTCAACTCACTCAAGGAGCGTCGCCTTGCTCGACCTTCCCGCCCGTCCCGGCCCTGCGCCCAAGGTCGTCGGCCCTGCCCCGCACGGCCAGCGCTCGCAGACCGCCCCCGTGATGCTGCAGGAGGAACTGTGGGAGCGGATGCGTGCGTTGCCCTTCGTCTACATGGCGCCGACGCTGGTCTCAGTTCCCCATGCCCGGTCGCTCTTCATCCCCGAGGGCATCGGCACCGGACCCCGGGAAGCTTTCCAGGCAGGCCGTGAGTGGGCCCACATCCACCCCCACCACGACGGCAGTCTGCACCTGACCCTGACCGAACCCCTCAAGGACGACATCGAGAAGTCCGGCTGGGGCGTGCGCCATCCTGAGCAGAACACCATCCTCGTGTACGGCCCGCGTGACCGCGCCGAACTCGAGCTCGTCTGGCAGCTGGTTCAGCTCTCCTACGCCTACGCGGTCGGCGAGGTGTCGTAGTGCCGCGTGCCGCGAGTGCCGCCGGTCACGGTGGGCCGACCTGGAAGAGTGCAGTGCGGCTGGGCTCGCACTGGGGGTGTCGGCCGGGGCGGGCCCCTAGAGTCGGGCGGGACGACGAAGGAGGGCTTTCAGTGCACTATCGACTCTTTCAGTCAGTCCAGGCCACCCTTTCAGCCGTAGATCGGGGCACTGGCTGTGCTTCGGCGGGGCAGGGGCGGGTGATGGTCGGGTGGCGTGCCGGCGCGGTGGCGTCTGCGATGGCAGGCACGAGCGCCGGCCAGATACCGGTGCCGCGACTGGGCCAGTGCGGACCGTACTCGGTTCCGGTGAACCGACCGAAGGCGTCGACCGGCCATCTGGCGAGACGCGGCGACTCGGCCCGGCACGCCCCCAGGATGCATGGCACCCGACCCTGACGCTCCGTCATCGACCGGCCATATCCCGGCGCCAGCCGGCTGTTGGCGAACGTATCCAACTCGACCAGAGCCTTTGGGATACGAGCAAACGAGAGAGGGAACATCATGCGGATACTGCTCATCGGAGCCACGGGCTACCTCGGTTCGGTGGTGGCAGAGCATCTGAGCGACACCGGGCATGAGGTTGTGGCCCTCACCAGGACACCTGAAAGTCCGAGCCGCTACGCAGTGCGACCCGGCGACCTGCATGACCCCGACTCGCTCACCGCCGCAGTGACAAGCGACATCGACGCGGTGATCAACGTGGCGACACCGACCGGAGACGCCGCCGTCGACGCAGCCGCCATCGACGCACTGACAGCGCCGCTGCGGGGCACCGATCGGCCCTTCCTCTACACCAGCGGAGTATGGGTGCTGGGCGCGACGGGAGAGGCGACCGCCGAGGAGAGCAGCCCGACCAACCCCATCCCGATCGTGGGGTACCGACCGGAGATCGAGCGCCGCGTCCTTGCCACGGCCGACCACGGAGTACGGGCCACCGTGCTCCGCCCCGGCATCATCCATGGGCGGGGCGGCGGCATCCCCGCACTTCTGGTCGAGTGGGCGCGCAAGCAAGGCGCGCCACGGATTGTCGCGGACCTGAACGTGCGGTGGCCGATGGTGCACATCGAGGACCTCGCCGACCTGTTCGGAAAGGTGGTACAGGACGCACCGGCCGGAAGCATCTGGCACGGCGTCGCCCAACCGGCCGTCCCCGTGCGGGAGCTGGCCCTCGCCGCCGCAGAGGCGGCCGGTGTGCATGGCGAAGTGCAGCTCTGGCCTCTGGACCAGGCCCAGGGCGAGCTGGGCGAGCCGTTCGCCGACGCCCTGGCCCTCGACCAGTCCGTCGACGGCCGCAAGGCCCAGGACCAGCTCGGCTGGCGTCCGCAGCAACCTGACGCCGTCACCGACGTGAGCAAGGGCTCCTACCGATAGGCAAGGGCCGTACACGCCTCATGGAGTCGGCCAGGGGACGCGGCCACGGCAATTCCGGGCCTGCTGTCTGACCTCTGCGAGATCTCAGAGTCCTCCACTTGGTGATGGTCTCAGGCTGTTCGGTAGTCACGCCGACGCTCTAGCTGAGTCCTGCCGCCGGCTACCTGACGAGCCGCGGATGCTGTTCCAGCAAGTCCGCGACCCCCACGTACGGCAGTGGGGGTCGCGGACGAACGCACCCATTGCCTCCACCGGCTTCCTCCGAGCAGGCCCCGGCGTGCAGGCCAGGGGGAAGTGGACTCCTGAGGGGGGTAGGTTTCGACGTGTTGTTCGGCGATCTCTCGATTCGCGATGCCGTGGGCGGGGGAGCGGCCGGCCGCGGTGAGGATCAGTCGGCCGCCGGGGGCGGCGGGTGATCAGTCCGACGCCCATGCCGCGCTCGAGCGCGGCAATGTGCTGGGGCGCCGCCGAGGGCACGTAGCCGAGCTCGGCCGCGTCCTCGGCCATCGAGCCCCGGCGTACGACGGCTAGGACGGTGGCCACGAGCTTCAGATCCGGCTGAGACTTCATGGTTCATGAACATTTTCTTCGGGATCATCGCTTTACGTGTCGCGACGTCGAAGCCAGAGTAAAGGCACCGCGACGCCAGGCACTCCGCCCGACAGAAAGACGAGACGATGGCCATCGACCTCACCGCCCTGCGGGCCCACTTCCCCTCTCTCGCCACCGGGCTCGCCTTCTTCGACGGTCCGGGCGGAACGCAGACACCCCGCCCGGTTGCCGACGCCATCACCGCGACACTGACCGGTCCCCTGTCCAACCGGGGAACCGGCAGCCCGTCCGAGCTGAACGCCGAGCACGCCGTCGCGGACTTCCGCGCCGCCTACGCCGACCTGCTGAACATGCCCGCGAGCGGCATCGTCCACGGACGCAGCGCCACCCAGCTCACCTACGACTTCTCCCGCCACCTGGCCAAGACCTGGAACACGGGCGACGAGATCGTCCTCAGCCGCCTCGACCACGACGCCAACGTCCGCCCCTGGATCCAGGCCGCCGAGCGCGTCGGCGTGATGGTCCGCTGGATCGAGATCGACCCGGAGACCACGGAGCTCGACCTCGACTCGTACGAACACGCCCTGACGCCCCGGACCCGGCTGGTCGCGGTCACGGCGGCTTCCAACGTGCTGGGCACCAAGCCGCCCGTCCGCCAGATCGCCGACCGCGCCCACCATGTCGGCGCTCTGGTGTACGTGGACGGCGTTCACTACGCCGCGCACCACCTCGTGGACGTACCCGCCCTCGGGGCCGACGTGTTCGTCTGCTCGCCGTACAAGTTCCTCGGACCGCACTGCGGGGTCCTCGCAGCGGCGCCCGAGTTCCTCGAAACCCTGCGCCCGGACAAGCTCTTGCCGTCCTCCGACACCGTGCCGGAGCGTTTCGAGTTCGGCACGCTGCCGTACGAGATCCTGGCGGGCGCCACCGCCGCCGTCGATTTCCTCGCCGAGCTGGACCCGGGCACGGCGGCCTCGCGCAGGGAGCGCCTCACCCACTCCCTGAGGTCCCTGCACGAGCACGAATTGAAGCTGCGCGCACGACTGCAGGAAGGTCTGGAGTCTCTGGGCGACGCCATCACCCTGCACTCGAAGGCCCCCGACCGCACACCGACCGTTCTGATGTCCATCGAAGGCCGCGACGCTCGCGAGGCCCAGGCACATCTGGCCGCGCGCGGCGTGGTGGCACCGGCCGGGTCGTTCTACGCCTACGAACCCTTCACCGCGCTCAAGCTCGAAGACCCCGCCCTGCGTGCGGGCCTGGCCCCCTACAACACCAGCGACGACGTGGACCGCTTCCTCGACGGGCTCGCCGACTTTCTTTGATTTCGCCGGGTCCAGCTCAACATATGGCTGCCAACTGGCGCAGTTTCGTGTTCCTGTGTCGTCGCGTCGAGCGCGAGCATGGCCGAGGCATGGGCGGCGCGGGCGCGAGTGCCACCGCCCTGCAGTACGCGCTCGGCGGCGGCGCCGTCGGCCCCCGCTGGTCGTTCGGTCCCGGGTGGGTGTGCCTGGCCAGGCCGTAGTCGGGGCCACCAGAGTGAGGAGGTGAGCGATCCGGGCTGGCACACCGGCGTACGGGCCGGGCGCTGAACCTCCACGTCTAAGTCCACAGATCATCACGTCCAGCCGGGCAACGGGCTCACCGGCCGACAGGTCTGGAAGGGTGAACCAAGCAACCGTAGGAGTGACGGGCACCGCGGGGCACGCTTGCACAGCACATGGAGGACGCCGATGAACTCACGCCGAACCACACACGCTCGTGGCCTGGCGCTGACCCTCGCGGTCGGCCTGTCCTTGACGGCATGCACGAGTGCCGATCCCGGTGAAGCCGAGAGCAGTGCCAACGGCAATGGGTACGGCGCTTCTCCGGCCGGGTGGTGTGTGAACGGCGCGCAGGGTGCCTCATCCGGTGCCGGCAAGCGCCACCGTGGCCCGCTCGATGACGACTTCAACGGTGACGGCTACTCCGATGTCGCCTTTCCGGTTCCGCACGGTGACCTCGGCCGCAGGAAGGCCCATCGAAAGCCCGGCTATGTGGCTGTCGTGTATGGCTCGTCCCACGGTCTGCGGATCTCGTCCAAGCAGATCTTCGACCAGGACACGCCCGGGGTGCCGGGGGTCAGTGAACTGGGTGATTACTACGGCAGTTCCGTGAGCACCGCGGACCTCGACCAGGACGGGTACGCGGACCTGATCGTCGGGTCCCGCGAGAACGGGCACGATGAGGCGTACGGCAGCGGCGGCTACGAAGACGGGCATCTACGCCACTACTACTGGCAGGGTTCCCTGTCCGTCATCTGGGGAGGCCGACAGGGGCTGTCCGACTCGGTCACGCTGCCCAGCCGCGCTACGTCCCACGACGGTGTCGGTTCGCTCACCGTGGCGGGGGACTTCGACGACGACGGTGCGCCGGATGTGGCAACCGAAGTTCGGGGTGGCGACCTGCGCATTCTGTCCGGGCCGTTCCGGCGTGACGGTACGCCGGCCGGTGGCGTGCACGACGTGAAGGGCCCGCGCGACGCTGGCATGAGTGACCTGGCCACCGGTGACGTGAACGGTGACGGCGTCACCGACCTGGTCTCCGTGGGCGAGACGGAGAACGGGAGCACGAGCCGAAGCGACGTCTTCTACTGGAAGGGCACCCATGGCGGCCCGACCACGGGTGCCGCCCTGGGCAGGATCCACGGTCCCCAGGATGCTGGCCGCGAGGTGGCCGTCGGGGATGTGAACGGTGACGGTTACGCCGACATCGTCACGAACGCATTCTTCGAGTTCGTGTCCGTTGACAGTGGTGGCAGCGGGGTGGAGGAGCAGGAGTACGCCAGGAAGCACCGTCTGCCGCATCTCAAGAGTGGCGCGGTCATCTTCGTGCCGGGCGGCACGAGCGGCCCCGAGGCCGGGAAGATGACGATGCTCAACCAGGACAGTCCTGGGATACCCGGCGTCGCCCATGAGGATTCGGGTGCCGACGAGGAGGGCGGGACCGAGTACTTCGGCTCCGGCGTCTCCGTGGGCGACATCGACGGTGACGGGTATGCGGACGTGTCCGTCGGGATACCGCAGAAGAAGGTCGGGAGCGCATCCGGTGCGGGCAGTGTCCTCACGATGCGGGGTACCGCACACGGCTTGACCGGAAAGGGCGCGCAGCTCTTCACCCAGGACACCAAGGGCGTGCCCGGCGTCGCTCAGGACGCCGACGCGTTCGGGACGGCGACCAAGATCGTCGACATCGACCGCGACGGCCATGCCGACCTGCTCGCCGGGGGTGAGGTCGCTCCGGATGGCACCCCGCACGGCGCCCGCGGCGCGGTTTGGGTGTTTCCGTCGACGGCGTGCGGGGTCACCCCGAAGGGCTCGTTCGTCATCGGGCCCAGCACCCTGGGCGCCCCCAAACAGTTCAATTCCGCGCTGGGCGCGGACTTCAACTCCTGACCTCTGGGTCCGTCATCATGGCACGGCCCGGCTGATCTCATGCTCCCCGGGCTGCATCGTCAGCGAAACCACGGCAACTGTTTCAGACGGAGGTCTTCGCGGCGAGCGCGCCTCTGAACGTACCCGGAGGCCTTCCCGGCTGAATGGGCCCCGCCATTTACTGATCAGCAGGGGCGGATGTCTCTCTGTACGGCTCATCCGCCACTCTCCGGTCCCGTCGCTTGCGCATCTCCAGCGCGTCGTCGGTGCGGATGAACGTTCGATGCTCTCTTTGTGCGGGGCGTGAGCGTGTTGTCGGGACGCATGCTGATCGTGCTGGCGACAAGTAGCAGGGCGCCCCCGATGTAGAAGGGGGCACGAAGCCCGAGGGAGTCGGCTTCGAGACCCGCGAGGGCGGCGCCGAGCGTGGTGCCGGCACCGATGACCATCTGGTATGCCATGCCGACGCGGCCCAGTAGGTGAGTCGGCACCATTGCCTGGCGGACAGACACTGCTGTCACGTTCCATGTCAGGTTCGCCGCTCCGTACGCGGCAATGCACACTCCGGCGATGAGGCCCGAGGAGGTCGCACCGGCTGCGACTGCGGTGCCGGCAGTGGCAGCAGCACTCAGCCGCAGGACCCACGAGGTTCCGAAGCGGGCGCACAGCCGAGGGGTCGCCATCGCCCCCGCCACTCCTCCGATGGCGAAGGAGGCGACCAAGAAGGCGAATCCGATGCTGGTCAGGTCCAGGATCTGCCGGGCGTAGAGCACCAGGATGGCGATGAGGCCACCGCCTACAAGGTTACTGATCCCGGATGTCAGGCAGAGGCGACGCAGTAGTGGCTGCTGCCAGAGCCATCGCATCCCCTGAGTCGTGTCACCGAGCAACGTCCGCCGAGGGTTCGGTGCGGCATGCGGCTGTGGCCGCAGTCCTCCGTTCAGTGTCAGAGCCAGTGCGGCGGCGGCCGCAAAGGAGACCGCGTCAACGGCGAAGGGAAGCGCGGCAGTGATGCCGAAGAGCAGCGCGCCCAGCGGGGTGCCGAGGAGGGTGTCGGTGACGAGAGAGGCGGACTGCAGGCGGGCGTTGGCGCGCGTCAGTTCGGGGGAGGTGACCAGCGACGGCACGATGCCTGACCAGGCTCCGTTGTAGAGGGTCTGTCCGAGGCCGAGAAGGAATCCGATGCCGGTCAGTACAAGGATTGTCAGCGTGTGCGTCGCCACCGCGACGGCGAGTGCCCCGACGATCACGGTTCGGGCGGCATCGACGACCCACAGGATACGGCGCCGGTCGAAGCGGTCCGCGATGGCGCCCGAGAGGAGGCCGAACAGCAGGAGGGGGAGTTGCTCGGCCACGTACACGAAGGCGACCTGGCGAGGGTCGGAGGTGAGCTGAGCCGCGAGGAGCGGCAGAGCGACGAAGCGCATTCCGTCGCCGAGGCTGGAGGCCGTGACCGAGGCCCAGATGCGCTGGAAGTCTGGCCCGAGCTTTGTTCGGGAGGTGTTCCTGGGTAAGAACATGAACTAGACTCTGGTTCGTGTTTTGGTGGCATGTCAAGGAGTTCGATGGCTGAGCAGGTGAACGAGCCGCGGCAGCAACGCAGTCGGGAGAAGGTCGCCCGCATCCTTCAGGTGACGGCTTCTCTGCTGGAGACGACCTCCTACGACGATCTGGGAACCAAGTTGATCGCCGCAGAGGCGGGGGTCTCGGTCGGCGTGCTGTACCGGTACTTCGCCGACAAGGAAGCGATCGTCGCCTCGCTGGTGCGCAGTTGGCTGCAGCTGGATGTGCAGATCGCCGAGCGGGTCACAACCGAGCCTCTGCCTGAACGCTCGCAGGACCTGCTGGAGAAGCTGGTCACCGCCTACGCGGACCGCTTCCGCGAGGAGCCCGGCTACCGTCGGGTCTGGTACCAGGGACCGCGCATCGCGTCGCTGCGAGCCGACACCCAGCGGACCGACCAGGAGATCGCTGCCCGGGTGCACGGGGCGCTCGTCCGCGGGTACGCGATGCCGGACACTGACGAGTCGCGACGTCGGGGCCGACTGGCTGTCGAGGTCGGAAGCAATCTGCTTGACCTCGCCTTCCGCGATGACCCCATGGGGGACTCGGAAATCCTTGCCGACGCAGCACTCATGATGGACCGATACCTCTTCGCGCCACCGACCGGCTCGCATTGAGGTCAGCCACCGAAACGACGATCTCCGCGCGCTGCCGCGCCAGTCACCGCCTACCGGCGACAGCCGCCACCCCTGCTCAGGTGACAGGGACGAGCGCTGTGGCAGGGGATGGGGCCCGGTTCGCAGTCCGCCGGCCCGGTATCCCGCTTCGCGGTGGATGCCGGGCCGGCGGACGGGTGCGCTGCGGCTAGTTGTCGATGCCGCCGTCGTCGATGCTCGCTGTGATGGCGTTGATGGCGCCGTCGGCCGCGAGGGTCACAGCGACGCTGACGGGCTGGATCGGGTGCGGTGGCACGATCGGGTTCGGCGGCACGATCGGACCCGGCGGCCAGAATTTGAGGAAGGTGGGGTTGACGGGCAGCGGGGCGATCGGGCCCGGCGGATAGGCGACGTCGTCGACGTCGGCGCCGATGAAGCGGTAGGTGGCGCCGCTGGTCTGGCCGATGCCGGTGGTGCGGCTCAGGCTGCTGACGATGTGTGCGGTGCCGCCGCCGCCCGCTGCGCTGCGGGTGACGACCGTGACGCGCAGACTGCCGGTGATGTCGATCGGCTCCGCGCCCGCGCCGAGTTCCAAGAAGGTGCCGTGCAGAGCCAGCACTGCGGTACGCGTGTGCACGGCCTGCACTGCCTGTGCAGCGTGGGCGGGCTGAGCCATGGCAGGGACGGTGGGGGTGACCAGACCGAGCAGGGCGAGGACGACACCGGCTCTGGTGGCGGCGCGTGTGAGATGACCGCGCATGGGTGCTCCAAATCTATGAGGCGGGACCCCTCTGCCCGCCCCGTCCCGCCGACGACAACTCAGCCTGCCCCGGCAGGCGAACAGTTGTCGCATCAGAGCGGGCGAACGGGCTACCCGGCATGGTCCAGCCCCCGCACACGGGAACAAGCTCACGATCCCGCTCTCAAGACGGGTGTGCCGCCCCGGACGGCTGGTGAGCGGTGCCCGGGAGGCGAACCTGAGTCCGGTTGCCGACCCACGCCGCGTCCGACGGCGTCTGGGCAGGAGGGGCCTCGGATGGCCGTTGGCTCCGGACAGGCGCATGTCTCTGTTCGGCCTTGCCGCCCGGCGTCTCATCGGGCCGTATGGCCCCGCGAGGTGCGAACCCGACCGCTCTCACCTGAGCGGAACCGCGCCTCTCGATAGTCATGCGACACATTGACCCCACAGCGCCATCGCGGTTGCATGTTTGTGGCCCTCCGGAGGGAACCGGGGAGAGGGGCCATGTCTTGTCTTAGGGGGAAAAATGAGAGGAAGCGCGAATCGGAGCGCGGCCAGACGTGTGCGGGCCGCCTTCGGCGCCACGGTCATGGTCTGCGCGGTCACGGCGGCGCTGCCCGGTGCCGCTTCGGCTGAGCCCATGACCGTGCCGGGCGTCGCAAGTGACAGCGGAGCCGGGGTCGAGCGGATCAGCGTCGCGACCGACGGCACCCAGGGCGACGGCGACTCCGCCGGTGCCACGATCACGAGCGACGGCCGGCGTATCGCCTTCTCGTCGTCGGCGAAGAATCTCACCCCCGCCAACCCGGTGACCTGGGAAAGGGTGTTCGTCCGCGACCAGTTGACGGGCCAGACCACGCTGATGAGCACCAACACCCCGCCGATCCAGCGCCCGGTTATCAGTGGTGACGGGCAATACGTAGCCCTGTGGGGGCTGTTGTTCAGAGATACGAAGGTCTTCCTGTCTCAGGTGAGCTCGGGAAGCACGATCGGCATCAACTGCGCGGGCCTCAGTTGCAGCCAGCCGTCGCTGAGCGCGGACGGCCGCTACATCGCCCAGGTCGCCACCTTCAATCGGCCGCCGTCCCGGCAGCGCATCGAGGTACGGGACTGGCGAGCCGACACCACGCAGACCGTCGCCGAGTTCGACCACACCGTCTCGGCCCGGCCGTCCATCAGCGGCGACGGCCGCTTTGTCGCGTACCAGGACGGCCAGGCGGAGGACGTCTTCGTGTGGGACCGGACCGACGGCACCTCCTCAGGCCCGATCGAGGGCCCGTCCAAGGCGGCGACACTCGTCCAGATCAGCAGGGACGGCAGCAAGGTCGTCTACCTCTCGGGCTCCGACACCTACATCCACGACGAGAACTCGGGCACCGACCAACTGGTGCCGAACGTAAGGGGGGTCGCCATCGATCCCACCGGCCGCTACCTGCTGTACGCCCCACACGACATGAATGGGCCGTCGCTCACGCTGCGCGACCTGGAGACGGGCACCGACGAGATCGTCTCGAACCAGCCCGCCTCGGCCGGGACCGACGCGGTCAGCGCCGGTGGGCGTGACGTGGTCTTCCATTCCACGGCCGACGACATCGTGCCCGGCGACACCAACGGCAAGTCGGACGTGTTCATCCGCCGCTTCTACTGATCGCCCCGACCGCCGCACTCTCCGGCTGCCCCACCGCTCGCGCGCGAGCGGTGGGGCAGCCACCTCCTCGCAGCCGCAGCCTGAACGCAGTGAACCTACGCGGCTACAACGCCAGATCGTTGCCGCCCCCACCACAGGCTCACCAAGGGGGCCACACCACCGAGCACAACCATGACCGCCGCAGTGACCCAATACCGCGGTTCCCGTCCCAGAACGAGTACCGAAACCGCGCCCACCACAGTTCCGAGGCTCAGGCTCAGCGCCGGCCACCACTCCTTGCGACGAAGCAGCCCGGGAACGGAGTACAGCGTCACAATGGCTCCTGCGGTGAACGCGAACTCGTAGAGCCTTCCGCCTTCGGGGAGGCTCCAACCGTCACGGCGCCGCCCATTGCTGTGATGCACCAGCCCCAGATGCACCGTCCCAGCCACTCCCCAGCACAAGGCACTCGCCCCCGCCGCGCCGATCAATGCTCTCCACCCGTTGCGTACCACGCCGTGGATCGTAGCCGCATCGATGAGTCTGCGTGCCGCGCACAGGCTCGGCCACCAAGACCTCCAGTGATCGGGATGGCTGACACGCCTCCACCCGTCAACCCGGCGAACCTATGCGGTCACAGCACTGGCGACAATCACAACTGAGGTGCGCGGTGGGCGGGTTCGGACAAGACCGGCTCGCCGCTGTCGGTCTGGTCCTCAACGCCGTGGTCCTGTGGAACATCCGATGCCTGGACGCCGTCGTTGCCCGGGTTCGCGCCGAGGGCCACGACATCAAGGACGAAGACGTCGCCCGTCTCTCCCCGTTCAAGGACCGGCACATCAGCTTCCTGGGCCCGCTGCCTGTTCAACATCGACCCCTGATACCCGACGGGTATCGTGCGGGAATGGACCTGCGCCTGCTGCGCTACTTCGTCGCCGTCGCGGAGGAACTGCATTTCGGCCGTGCCGCAGCACGCCTGCACATGCGTCAGCCGCCGCTCAGCCGCGCCATCAAGAACCTCGAAGCGGACCTGGGGACCAGGCTGTTCGACCGGACCCCTGTCGGCGTGACGCTGACTGCGGCCGGGGCCGTCCTGGTCGATGAGGCTCGCTCACTGCTGGAGGCCGCCGAGCGCATCCGCGCGCGCATCGCCGCGCTCTCGGGGCCGGTCACCATGACTGTGGGCATGCTGGGCGACGGCATCGCCCCCGGCAGCCACCGGCTCGTGGAGGCGTTCCGCCGCCACCACCCGTATGTGGAAATCCGGGTACGGGAGTCGGACCTCGCCGACCCCACGTGCGGGCTCGCCGCGGGCCGCGTCGACGTCGCCCTCACCCGCGGCCCCTTCGACGAAACCGGACTGCACGTCACACAACTGCGCAGCGATCCCGTCGCCGCCCTGCTGCGCGCCGACGATGTACTGGCCACTCGCCCCCACCTCACGCTTGCGGACCTGGACGATCGAAGCTGGTTCCGCTTTCCCGACACCACCGACACCCATTGGCGCTCCTACTGGAGCGGAGGAAGGCAACGCTCAGGACCGGTCGTGCGGGCCGTGACCGAGTGCAGGCAGGCCGTGCTGTGGAACGGCACGGTCGGCATGACGCCGATGGATCACGAACCGGACGAAGGGCTCGCCATGGTTCCCCTGCTCGAAATGCCTCAAAGCCCGGTGGTCGTGGCCCACGCGAAAGGCGGCGTCAGTCCCGTCGTCCGATCCTTCGTGGACATCGTCGTCGCAGCCATCCGCCAGTGATGCGGCTCTGCACGCGAGGTGTCAGCACGCACGTCACGGGAGCACAAGCAGAGCAGGGCTTGCAAATCGACTCTGATCAGCAGGTTCCTTGATCGTGGGAGGTGTGCGGTGCCCTCCTGTATCGCAGGTAGTGCGTACCAGGCAGGAAGCAGTTCCGTAGTGGTGCCACGTCGTGCCCTCATGAAGGTGGAGCGGATCGGGAGTCGCCTTCGGCTCCGACGCCCTTTGAGTGGTCGGCTTCGCCGACGGGCTGTGACACCACGGTGCTACAGCCCGTCCTTGACCGGACAGTCCGGCCGTCGCAATTCAGTGCGGCTGCGACGGGGGCCACTGACCGCGGGACAGGTCGTGGTCGAGCAGCCGATCGCTGACATCGCCCTTGTAGAAGAGGTCCGAGCCGAACTCGTCGCCGAAGTGTTCCGCCAGCAAGGACGAGAACAGCAGGGCGGCTGACTGTGGCCGGTGGTTCATGACCAGCTGACTGGTCTCGCCCGCCTCGTTGAAGTAGACGACGACGAAGTTGTAAATCTCGATTCCACCCGGACGGTAGGTCTCGCTGCCACGGATGGTGGAGCGATAGTCCTCCAGGAAGAGTTCGCCGCGCTTGCCGACGAAGCGGAAGTCCTGGAAAGCGTAGTTGCTTCGAGCGAAACTCAGCAGCTTTCCCACCTTTTCCTTGCCGATCACTTCACCGTTGGCGAAATTGCCCTGGAGGATGACGTTGTCGGCGAGGTTGTCGAGCCACTCTGGGTAGTAGTCCAGGTGCGGCGCCTGGTTGTTCAGCTTGCCGGTGGGCTCGTTCGGTGTGGTCATGGCAGTCGTCTCCTTGTTCCTGGATTTGATTCGGTGTGTTTCCCGGCTCGGGACGTCCGGAGGTTTTGACATTCACCAGCGCGGCGCACCCAGGTCAATTACAGCGTCCCTGGTCAGAGCAAGAAATTCTCGTTCGAATCAGGGATATGAAGATGCTGCCGGAGAATATCGCGCGCCTCTGCAACCACCGATTGATTATGGTGGTCGCCTCGCGCTTGTCCTCCAGTTTCGGTGTGCCCGCCAGTAAGCATTCCTGCTTCGAGCAGTTCTTCCGATGAAAAGGATCGTTGACCGCAACGGTCGCTGTCCAACGAAAGTCAGAGACTGTACTTATCTCGCTGAGAGATAAATGGGGGTTCTCCGAGGGATACTGGGAGGGTGGAACTGCGCCAGCTCGAGCACTTCGTCGCCGTCGCCGAGGAAGCGAACTTCACCCGTGCCGCCGCACGGCTGCACGTCGTCCAGTCCGCGGTCTCCACCACGATCAAGAACCTTGAGCGAGAACTCGGCGCGCCGCTGCTGGAACGCACCACCAAACGCGTGGTGCTCACTGATGCCGGCGCGGCCCTGCTCCCGCGCGCCCATGCTGCTCTCAACGCCGCCCGGGAAGCCGCAGACGCGGTGGCCGCGGTCCGCGGAGGACTGCGCGGCACCCTGCGGCTGGGCACGATGACCACGGTGGGCCTGATCGACTTTCCTGCGCTCCTCGGTGAATTCCACCGGCGTCATCCCGGTGTGCTCCTGCAGACCAGCGCCGCCGCCTCCGGCTCCCAGGGCCTGATCGATGCCCTCCTCGAACGGCGGCTCGACCTCGCCTTCGTCTCCCTGCCCGGACCGCGCCCGACAGGCATTACGCTGACCGACCTCGTCACTTCGGTGCTCGACCTCGTGGTGCCGGCCGACCATCCGCTCGCGAAACGCCGCACTGTGCCGATCACGGAACTCGCCGGCCTGGACTTCGTCGACTTCCCCGTGAGCTATGGCATCCGGACCGTTGCCGATCAGGCCTTCACTGCAGCCTCCGTGACCCGTCGCGTCGCTCTCGAGATCACCGACGTCCCCACCGGCGTGGCCTACGTCCGTAACGGCCTGGGCGTGGCGCTCTTGCCGCGCCCTGCCCTCGCCAGGACGGAGGACGTCGCCACGCTGACCATCGACGACACCGACCTGGACTGGCCGTTTTCCCTGGCCGTACCGTCCGAGCGCACGCCCGGTCGTGCGGCACGTGCCCTCATCGCGATAACGCACGAGTTCCTCATTTGGCCAGGATGAGCATCGCCTCGGAGTGTTCAGAGGTCGTTTACTCCTGTTCTTCAAGGGCGAAGTCCTGGACCGCGACGCCGTCTGCCTGCTGGACGTCCCCACCCACAAGACCGGCACCGCATTCACCAAGCCCGTCGACCCCCTGCTGGGCAAGGCCGTCGAGGCGTGGCAGGCCGTCAGACCCGCCCAACCGCAGATGCTGGACCACAAGACCGGCGAGTTGGCGAACTTCCTGTTCGCCCACCGCGCCCGCCGGGTCGCCAAGCACTACATCAACACGACGATCACCCCGATGCTCTGCCGCAAGGCCGGAGTCCCCACGGCCGACGTCCGCGGCAACATCACCAGCCACCGGGCCCGCTCCACGATCGCCAGCCAGCTCTACAACGCCAAGGAGCCCATGACACCGTTCGAGCTGCAGGAATGGCTCGGTCACCGCACTCCGGAGGCGACGGCCCACTACGCGAAGATCACACCGAAGTCCTCGTCGACCGCGACGCGGTCGCCTCCGGCGCCGCCGCCAGCGGTGAGCCCTGGCAGTACTACGACCTGGGCCACGGCTTGTGCACCTACACCTTCACCTTGCAGGGACAAGACGCTCTTTCGGCACCTGTTTCTGAACTGGCAGGTCGGCGCGACCGGATCTGGCAAGATCCACTTGTGGCTCAACATTCAGTGATCTTGAGCAGAATCGAGCTCGCGGCCCCTCTGTGGAGGAGCACTTCGTTCACCCGCCAGCCCTGTCGCCGACGAGTGCGAGGACTTGGTTGACGCTAGCGTGGCCGTTGACGTTCGCTGCCGCTGGAGGAAAGCAGGGCCAGGACGGCGGAGAGGGCGGCTGCGATCGCGGCCAGAGGTAGGACCTGCTGCAGGGCAAGGCCGATCCAGTTGAAGAAGAGCGTGGCATTCACCGCCTGCAGAGCGAGGCCGATGCCGCCTGCCACGATCAGCCAACGTCCAGCCGTGTTCCGCGCGAGCATCAGCAGCACGCCGATAGCAAGCACGGCCGCCATCACGCCGAACAGCGCCATCTGTACCGTTCCCTCGTCGCTCGTTATCTCGCCGGTGTCGACGGCTTGGGCGGTCGCGAAGGGGATGACCGGAACCGTGAGAAGGCAGACCAACGCTGTCACGGCAGTCGCTATTCTGACCGCGGACCGTCGAGGAGCGGGCCCTGGCTTCGCGCCCGGGTCGTCTTCTGGGGCTGGACGATGCTTGAGAGGCTCGGGTTTCAGGGCCCGGGTGCGGCGCTGGGTGATGTCCTCGGCAAGCGAAGCGGTGCCGGGCATGGTGCGCGATAGGGCGGCCTCGGGTGCCGGCGACGCTGGCCCGGATGCGCGGTCGAGTTGGCGCGGAACGCGCTGTGTGCGACTGAGAGCATCGGCGAGATGGGCCGCGCCGACGTCATGCGCGGCCCGCATGGCGGTAGCGAGTCGGCCGAGGAGCGCAGCGCGGGACTCCACCTGTGAGGGGACGCGGCTCCGACCAGCGGTTGTGGGGACGTAGGCGCGGTCGAGTTGTCGTAGAGCCTGGGAGAGGGTTGCCGCGTTCTGGTACCGCTTGTCGGGTTCTTTGTTGAGCAGAGTGAGTACGAGCCTGTCCCAGGCGGCCGGGATGCCCGTGGATACCGAACTGGGGGTGGGCGGGGCCTGGGTGAGGTGTGCCGCGAGGTAGCCCACGGTGTCAGGGGCCTGGAACGGCAGTTGGCCCGTGATCAGTTCGAACAGAAGGCAGCCGAGTGCGTACAGGTCGCTGCGCGCTTCTGGGAAGCCACGTGCTTGTTCCGGTGCCATGTACGGAGGCGTGCCCACGATGAAGCCGGTCTGGGTGAGGCGGTCCGCAGTCGCGTAGGGGTCGGCCGCCCTCGCAATGCCGAAATCGAGGACCTTCAAGGCACCGGAAGGCATGACGAGGATGTTGGACGGCTTGATGTCCCGGTGCGTGATCCCGGAGTCGTGCGCTTCCGCCAGCGCGTCACATATCTGCGCGCCCCATCGGGCCGCATCCGGCAAGGTGACGACGCCTCCGCGCAGCTTCGCGTCCAGGCCCTCGCCCCGCACCAGTTCCATTACCAAGAACGGGGCCCGGCTGTCCCCGGTATCGGTCTCCCCGAGGTCATGGACGGTCACGATGTTGGGGTGCTGCAGGCGGGCGGTGATCCGCGCCTCGCGCAAGAACCTGGCGCGTGCCTCGGTGCCATGGCTTCCGCCGCCGGCGAGTAGGGAGATCACCTTGACCGCGACGCGTCGGCCCAGCGACTCGTCCTGTGCCTCCCATACTTGCCCCATGCCTCCCTCGCCGAGCTGCCGCACCAACCGGTAACGGCCTCCCAGGAGCTGGTCTCGCACTGCCCGCCTCCCCCGTCTCGACAAGTTCCGCCACCCGCTGGCCGAACCGGCTGCTCAGGGGATCATGACGTGACCGCGAACGCAGCGCACCCCGATACGCAGAAACTTGTCAAACGGCAGGGGCGTTGGCCAAAAGGGCCTGGGTGTCCTACGCGACTTGGCAAGGGCCACGCGCAGTCCGTAACGGCTGAGTGTCACTGGGGCTGCTCGGATCGCTGACATGGAGGACGGCCAGAGGCCGCCAGGGAGCGCAAGCAGGCACGGAAGTGTTCCTGGGCGAGCTTGTCGCCATGATCGACTGTCAGTGGCGGTCGTCGGCATGGGTGGGTTCATGCGAAGCGTCGTCCACTGGCCGTCCACTACCAAGAGCGGCTCGGCCCCGGCATATCACCGGTGTATGGCTTCGTATTCCTCCGAGGGCACGCCGATGTCGGACAGAATGGTCCGTCCCTGCTGCCGAATCAGGTCAGCGGCAGTGCTGTCGGTCTTCTGTCGGGCGCGGGCGAGTGCCATGAGGGTGCGGGCTTCGCCCAGTCGGTGGCCGGTCTCGCGGTGTACGGACAGGGCCTCCTGGGCGAACTCGACGGCTGCGGCGCGTGCCTTCAAGGACTCCGCAGTCTCGGAGAGGGCTGTCAGGGCCTGGCCTTCAACCATGCGGAAGGAGTGGTCGCGTGCCAGGCTCAGTGCCTGTTCGGCATAGGTGCGCCCCTCGTCGTACCGGCCCAAGTGCTGGAGGGTGAGTGAGAGGCCGAGGAGGCTGTCCGCCTCGGCGCGTCGGTATCTCGCCTGGTGGGACAGGGAGAGGGCCTGCGCGTCGGCCTTCAGAGACCGCTCGAAATGCGCCAGCTCCCGGTGGGCGGCGGCGACTGTGCTGATGAGGCTCGCCTGGATCCAGAGCCGCCCCTCGTCCTTGACCATCGCGAAGGCTCGCTCGGCTTGTTCCAGCCCCTCGTCGTGGCGGCCGCGCGCAATATTGATCCTCGCGGCGGCGCCGAGCATCATGGCGCGGCCGTTGCGGTAGCCACTCCCTGAGTCCGGGGTCACCCAAGGGCCGAGGACGTTGAGGCCGTCTGTGAGACGGCCGAGTTCCCAGTACACCCAGCCCAGAATCTGCAGCGCCAGGCCGTCGTCCCACCAACTGAGTTCCTCGCTGCGGCTGATGGCCAGTTCGAGGTGGTCGGCAGACTCGCGCAGGCGGCCCAGATCCCGGTAGACCATACCGAGACCGACCAGCCCGAACGCCTCGACGTGACGGTTCCCAATGTCCCGGGTGATGCGCAGGCCGGTGGTGAAATGCTCGTGCGCGCGGCCCAGCCGCGCCATGCTCCAGGCTACGAAGCCCTGGCCGCCCAGGGCCGCTGCCTCGCCTTCCGGCCAGGCCAGTTCCCGGCTGATGTCCCTCGCCCGCGCGTTGTGCTCCATCGCCTCCCGCGCCTGCCCCCAGTCCCACCCGATCACACCGAGGGCCTGGTGCATGACCGCCGCGCCGTACGGATCACCTTCGGCCTCCGCCGCGTGCAGCACGATCTGCGAGATGGACAGCCACGTCGCCCGCGGCAGATGGAGCCAGAAGTAGCCGAACAGTACGGAGGCCAAGTGCCAGGAGATGGGGCGCGGGCCGCGCCGGGCGGCGTGTTTGATCACAGCAAGCAGGTTGGCCC
Organism: Streptomyces siamensis; assembly: GCF_039543605.1. Classification (NCBI taxonomy): domain Bacteria; kingdom Bacillati; phylum Actinomycetota; class Actinomycetes; order Kitasatosporales; family Streptomycetaceae; genus Streptomyces; species Streptomyces siamensis. The sequence goes on from NZ_BAABKB010000031.1 coordinate 105,805, forward strand.
GCTCCGTTTCCAGCCACACCGTGGCCTCGGCGGCGGACGGCAAGCCCTGCTGGTCATCGGCCCGGAGCTCGGAGGGCAGTTCCGGGAAGAGCCAGGTTCCCGAGGCGGCGCGGGCGGCGTGCAGATACCAGATCAGGAGACGCTCCAACGCCGCGTTGCGATCCGGGGCCGTCTCCTCCTCCAGCGCCCGCTCCTGCGCGTACTCGCGAAGGAGATCGTGCAACCGGTACTGGCCCGCGGCCGCGGGTTCGATCAGGTGCGCCGCGGCAAGCGCGCCGATCAGACGTCGGGCCTGCGGCAGCCGTACGTCCAGGAGGGCCGCCGCGACCTCGGCGGTGAACTCCGTTCCCGGAAAAAGTCCGAGCAGGCGGAACAGCCGGCGCGCGCCGGGCGCCAGGACCCGGTACGACACCGAAAAGGCCGCGCGCAGGGGGGAGTTGTCCTCGCCTTCCGGCTCCAGCGCTTCGAGCCGCTTGCCCTCGGTCATCTCGGTGACCATCTCGGCAGTCCGCAGTCCTGGATCGCTCGCCAGCCTGGCGGCGGCCACCCGCAGGGCCAGCGGCAGGCTGCCGCACAGCCGGATCAGCTCGTCGACCGCGCCTTCGTCGGCGGCGACCCGGTCCGCGCCGAGGGCCCGGCTCAGCAGCGCGCTTGCCTCGTCCGGCTGGAGGAGGTCCAGCGGCAGGGCGTGTGCCCCGTCGTGGGCGACGAGGTCGCCGAGCCGGTTGCGGCTGGTGACGACGACACGGCAGCTCGGGCTGGCCGGCAGCAGCGGACGTACCTGTTCGGCGGAGGCCACGTTGTCCAGCAGGACCAACATGCGCCGGTCAGCGAGCAGGGTCCGGTACACCCGTGCCTGCGCTTCGTCGTTCGCGGGGATCTCCGACGCCGCGAGCCCCAGGCTGCGCAGCAGGAGTTCAAGGGCCTCGCCGGGCTTCAGCGGCGGGCGGTCGTGGTCGAACCCGTGCAGGTTCACGTACAGCTGACCATCCGGGAAACGGCTTTTCACCTGGTGTGCCCAGTGCACGGCCAGCGCGGTCTTGCCGATGCCGGCGGCGCCACCGATGGCGGAGATGACCACGGTGGTCGCAGCTCCCTGCTCCTGCGCGGACGGGAGTAGGGCGTGGAGCCGGGCGAGTTCGCCGACGCGGCCGGCGAAGCCCGGTACGTCGTGGGGGAGTTCGGAGGGTACGGCGCTCGCGCGCGGGCTGGTGAGCGTGGGCGGGGAAGGAGCCGGCGGATGTAGGAGGAAGACGTTGTCCTGGTGCAGAACTGCTTCGTACACCCGGCGCAGTTCCTCACCGGGATCGGCCCCGAGTTCGTCACGCAGTCGTACGCGTATGTCCTCGTAGGCTCTGAGCGCTTCCGCCTGACGGCCGCAGCCGTACAGGGCCCGCAGGCGCAAGGCGGTCAGCGCTTCGTCATAGCGGTCGGACGCGGACAAGCCGAGTTCGTCGAGGGCCTCGCCGAACCGGCCCAGCAGGACCAGGCACTTGAGCCGCTCCATCCGGAGCTTCCGTCGGCGCTCCTCCAGCCGCTGCCGTTCGTCCTGCGCGAAGGGACCTGGAAGGCCTGCCAGGGGCTCGCCTCGAAACAGTTCCAAGGCATCGGAGAGTTGGTCCGCCGCGGTGGCCAGGTCGCCGGAAGAGACGGTGCGCATCGCCGCGTCGCTCCGCTCGCCCAGAACTGCCGTGTCGAGCCGGACCTTTTCGATGTGGAAGCGGTACCAGCCCTTGCCACTACGGATTACCGACTCCGCGGGCTGGGTGCTTTCCGGATCCAGTGCCCGGCGCAGCGAGTTGACATGGGTGGGTAACACTTTGCGGCCGCCCAGGGGCGGCTCCGACCCCCACACTGCGTCGAGTAGTCGCTCATGACTCACCACCGCTCCGTGGCGCAGCAGCAGCGCGGCCAGTACGGCCTGCCGCTTGATCGGCCCCACCTCCAGGGGTGTCCCGCCCCGCCATGCCCGTAACGGCCCGAGCACCTCGAACTGCAGCAGCTGAGGAGATGCTTCGTCCACCTTGCAGCCTCCGCCTTCCTGCGTCATCGGAGAATCATCAGCATTGCAGCACCCCGGCCATGGGGTTGGACACGACATTGCACAACCCGCACAACCAGAAAGAGGGGGCCAGGGGGACCGAAGAGGAGGCGGTGGCGACCGCGTTGGCCGCAGACGCGTGGTGGCCGGACTCACCGAGACCTCGCGTGGAGTCGTCTACGACCTCTACACCACGCTGAGAGAGGCGGTCCGCAGACGGTTGGTGGCGGCGTCGGTGTTCTGCAGCGCGGGGGAGTACCCCGGGATTGCGAGAGGGCACGCGGCTCTTCGAGGGCAGCACCCGCATCGTGACGCCGGCCTGCCTCGCAGGAGAACCACAGTCCGTGACGAACTCTAGACAGGTCGTACATAGGCTATGTAGAGTACGAGTATGGGTAGTCCGCGTATGACCCTGCAGACCCAGCTGGTGCTGCGGGCTTTGCTGGAAGACCCCGCCAAAGAACGTTACGGTCTTGAGCTGTGCGAGTTGGCGGGACTGCCGTCGGGCACCATCTATCCGATCCTCGCCCGCCTGGAACAAGTCGGCTGGGTGGACAGCACTTGGGAAGACCCGGCCGTCCATGAGGAAGCCGGCCGGCCGCGCCGTCGCTTCTACCGGATCACCGAAGACGGTGCCGAGCACGCGCGCGACACTCTCGCCCGTACCTACCGTGCCCGCAAGCAGCCCCTCCCGGGGTGGGCCGCCCGCCCGGCTGCCGACGGGGGAGTGTCATGAGGGCCCGGCGCCGGTCGGCACGCCGACCGAGCAGGCGCCGCTCCGCCGCCACGTCCCTGGACGGCATTTTGGCCGTCGTGCGTACTCATCACCCGGACGCCGACATCTCGCTCATCCGGCACGCCCACGATGAGGCCGCCCTCTGGCACGAGGGACAGACCCGTCACAGCGGCGACCCGTTCCTCACCCACTGTCTCGCCGTCGCCGCCATCGGCATGCCACCGACCGTGATATGCGCCGCCCTGCTGCACGACGTCGACGACACGCCCTGTCCGCCGGGCCGTGTGGCCGAACACATCGGGCAGGAGACAGCCGACCTGATCTCTGCCGTCCGCACCGCCAAGCTCAGCGCGATCGTGCCAAGCGCTTTCAACTTTGACATCGCACGGCGGCCCGGGATCAAACCAACGTGGGAGGAGGCCGTGCTGGCCATCCGCCTCGCCGACCGGCTGCACAACATGCGCACCATCGCGTTCGTCGCCCTCGCCAGGCGGTACCTCGTGGCCCGTGAAACCCTCGACATCATCGCTCCGTTGGCCCGCGGGGCAGGCCTGACCGACGTGAGCCGTGAACTGCACGACCTCTCCTCGGCCGTCCTCCGGCCCACATCCACCGCATTCGCGGTCACGACCCGCACGCTGTCCATACTGACTCTGCTGCTTCCCACCCCGATGCGTGCACGGTGGCGCGAGGAATGGCATGCCGAGCTGGCCGCCCTCCCCACCCGCTGCACCCGCACTCGCTTCACTTTCCGAGTCCTGCTCAGCACACCCAGGCTGTCCTGCACTCTGCGCCGCCCGACCTCTCGGGAGCACCGATGCTGAGCGCCGCGGCTCGTATCGGAGGTGTGCTGGGTACGGCGGCTGCTTTTGCGATCACCATGGCCAGTGGAGGCCTATCCGCCTGGACGACCGGAGCGCTCACAGCAGGCGCCCTTGCCCTGGTCGCGGTCGTCCTCTTCATCCCCAGCGAGACACCAGCCCGCCGGCTTGGGCAACTGATCCGCGCCTGGCGCATCCCCACCGAAGCGCCCATCATGCCGGAGCCGGCGCAGCCTTCCGCGGCCCCACCCTCGCCATCCCGACGCAGCGGATGACAGCGCCAGTGCCGTGAGACGAGGTCGTGGCCCTGCCCGTCACTTCCGCAACGGACCTACCACCGCACGTCCAGCTCATCGGATCCGCCTCGGCGGTCCGGGGAGAGCTTGCCGTCCTGACGTCGCGTGTTGTCGAGCCACCATCCGAGCCGGACCTGCCTCCGGACCGCCGCCACTGCTGTGCAGCTCGGCCACATGAGTGAGGGTCCGAAGCCGGGCGGGTCGGGGTCTCACGCGGGCGCGCATCCACCTGAGCGTCGGAGGTTGGTGCGCGCTGCTGTGCAACGACGGCTGCAGCGGCTGGACACGCATGCCTTGGCGTTCTGCGTCCGTCTGATCGGATACTGCATACTTCCAGCTTCGGCGGCGGGTTCCGCGGCCAGCCTCCGTTACCCGCACGCGCTCGTACGGTCTCGGGGTGTGAAGTTCAAGTTCAGTGTCGTGAAGGCCTGCTCTTCGCGCGCGTGGGGCGTCGGTCTGTCCTTGTGGATACGAGACCGAAGTTGTTCCGTGGATTCAGGTGGGGGCTGGCTGTCGGTGCTGTGTGAGAGCCTCCGGGCATGAGCTACGACCTGGCGGTTTGGGAGGGTGAGAGGCCGGCGGACGACAGGACCGCTGGCCGGGTCTTCAACGACCTCTACGACCGTTACATCGACGTGGACGCCGGCGAGCCGCCGACCGAGCGCATCGCGGCCTACGTCGCCGGCCTTCTTGAACGCTGGAGTGACGTGACCGAGGACGATTACGGCACCTCTCCCTGGCATACCGGCCCGTTGATCCGCGAGGCCCGGGGACCGGTGATCTACTTCCCGATGAGCTGGAGCATGGCCGAGGAAGCCTCCGCTTTCGCCGCTTCCCTGGCCCAGTCCATGGAGCTGGTGTGCTTCGACCCTCAGCAGAACAGGCTCAGGCCCTGAGGTCTTCGTCAGGAGTCGATACACGATCAGGGACGTTGCACGACCACCTGACCCGCCCGCTGAGGCAGCGCCCCGCTGCCCGTATCTGCCCGCCGTTCACCGGGCATGATGGTCGGGTGCAGCAGCCCTCTCCCGAACCAACACCGATCATCCTCGCCATTGACGACCTCAGCGCGCTGCCCAGAGCGACACGGCTCGCCCGCACGAGCCGCGAAGGAGTCCAACTCCTCCAAGAGCACCAGGACATCTTCATTGACGAACTCTGGCTCGATCACGACCTCGGCGGGGACGACAGCATCATGCCGGTGGTGACCCTCCTGGAAGAGGCTGCCTTTCACAGAACCCCGTTCCGGATCGGCACTGTCTACGTGCACAGCGCCAACCCCATCGGGGCCGAGACTGTTGTGCGGTCCCTTTCACATTGGAAGTACCACGTTCGGCGAGCCGCCCCGCAATGAGCAGCTGGCGGCGCGTCACCCTGTCATCGGAGCATCCCTTCATACGTGCGAGAGCCGTGCGGGGGCGTTCTGGCGATAGCGTGATCCTCATGACGGCTGAGGGTGAGGCGCTGGTCGGCGGGATGGTGAATGTGGGGGCGATCTTCCGCCGGGGTGAGTTGGTTGTGCGCCCGGCGCCGCGCAACGCGCGCGCCCTGCATGCCTATCTCCGCGCGCTGAAGGAGCACGGCTTCGACGCGGCGCCCGTCCCTGTCGGTCTCACCGCGGATGGCCGTGAGCAGCTGACCTTCATTCCCGGCGATGTGGCTCTGCCGCCGTTCCCGGACTGGGCAATGACGAAGGCTGCTCTCGAATCGGTGGGCAGCCTGCTGCGACGCCTGCATGAGACCGGGAGGGCCGTCGCGGTCGACACCCATGCCGAGTGGCCCCAGGACCTGACGGATCCGGAGCGGGGAACGATGCTGTGCCACAACGATATGTGCCCGGAGAACGTCGTCTTCCGCGACGGCCGTGCCGCTGCCCTGATCGATTTCGACCTGGCGGCCCCGGGCCGCCCCCTCTGGGACATCGCCATGACAGCCCGCTATTGGGTGCCCATGCTCGATCCCGGATCCGCAGCTGCCCTCTACCCCTCGGGGCTGGATGCGGCTGCACGGCTGCGGGTCCTTGCCGACAGCTACGGCCTCTCGGCGGGGGACCGGGCCGAGTTGCCCGGCGTCATCGAACAGGCCACAGAGGTCTGCCGGGCCTTCGTCGCCCAACGCGTGGCCGACGGCGACCCCGTCTATCTCCAGGCGCTGGCCCAGCGTGGCGGATGGGAACGCTGGGACCGTATGCAGACCTGGCTGGTGGACCACCGCAAGACGTTCACGGCTGCCCTGCTGAACTGACTGCCCCCGGTTCGGCATGCCGGCCCCGTAGAGCTGCCGGTCGCCCGGCGGAGGCGTGCCGGGGAGGAGTGCGTCGGTGAGGGGCCCGGCCGTAGCCGTGACCGTGGCCGCTGCGGCACCAGTCCTGACGTCGGCCTGACTCGGAGCCGGGTAGGCGGACACTTTCCAGCTGCCGGGGACACGGGCACGGTCCGGGCAGCCGGGGCAGGGCGCGGCGCCTGCGGCTCGACGGGCTGGTTCCCCGGACTTGGACGGTTGCGGTGAGCGCAGACAGGCAAGTCGCAAGGCGGAGAGGTGGCGGGCTGCATCACCGCCGGTATGCCTGGCTTCGACCACTTCTTGCGACAGCGTTTGTTGACGAGTTCTGACGTCGTCGTCCGGCCTAGGGCTCCGCGGTTCGTCACGAGTTTTGAAGGCACCTGCCCATGCAGCCGAGTCGTGTCGGCGGCTCGCAACAGGGCTGCCACAAGGCTTCAAGATCGCTTGACCTTGCCCCAGAGGGAAGGGCGACAGTGTCACCGTAGATCACACGAGCGAGCGGTGTGCGCTCGCCAGCCGGGCTGGACGAAGAGGGGGAGTTCGAGTGACGGCGACCTGCGTCATTCTCGATATCGGTGGCGTGCTGGAGATCACGCCGGAAACGGGGTGTGTGCAGCGGTGGGAAGAGCGGCTGGGGTTGCCGTTCGGCACTGTGCATGAGCAGATGCGCGACGTGTGGCAAGCCGGGAGCGTCGGGACTATCAGTGAACGAGAGGTTCACGAGCAGGTGGCAGCACGCTTGGGGTTCGACGCGCCCCAGGTTGAAGCCTTCATGGCTGATCTCTGGGCGGAGTACCTGGGAACGCCTAACGAGGAGCTCATCGCTTACGTGCGTGGGCTGCGAGGGAGTTGCAGGCTGGGCATCCTGAGCAACAGCTTCGTCGGTGCCCGGGAACGGGAGACCGCGCTGTATCACTTCGACGAACTGGTCGAGCAAATCGTGTACTCGCACGAGATCGGCATCGAGAAGCCGGACCCGCGTGCCTTCGAGACCGTATGCGCCAGCCTGGAGGTGCGGCCGGAGAGCTGTCTGTTCATCGACGATCTCGCAGTAAATGTTGAGGCTGCTCAGGCGGCGGGCATGCAGGCGCATCTGTTCCAGGACAATGCCCGGACGATGACGCGCATCGCAGCTCATCTGGACGCTGGTCCCCGGGTTGGAGGGCCTGTCCAGCTCGGATGATGTCGGCCTGGCCGACCTTCAGCGGTTGCCGGCCAGGCGGTGGAGCGGTTGATCAGCCCGCTTCTGCGTGTTCGGCACGGGCTCGGGTGCTGGCCAGGCGGTAGGAGTCGGTTCCAGTCTCGATGATGGTGCCGTTGAAGGTGAGCCGGTCGACGATGGCGGCGGGCACGTCCGCGGCTTCGGGCAGATGCTCACCCAGCTCCAGGGAGAACGGCTCCCCGAATGGATCGCGGCGGTCCGAGCCGACGACCTACCCAGCCGGCACACCTTCATCAACGGCCTCGAACGCGACCTCGCAGCCGTCACCGCCGGCCTGACCCTGCCTTGTAGCTCAGGCATCGTGGAAGGCCACGTCAACCGCACCAAAACGATCAAGCGGCAGATGTACGGACGCGCTGGCTTCAAGCTCCTGCGCAAACGGGTACTGCTTGCCTCCTGACCTCGCTGTCGGTGGGGAGTGCGACGATCCCCAGACGGCCACGCAAGGAGAGATATGGGCACCTGGGACATCGGCCCCTTCGACAACGACACCGCCGCCGACTTGGCCGGTGACCTGGACGAGGCAGCACTGGAAGAACGCGAAGCCATGATCCGGGGCGTGCTCAAGCGTGCCGCCGGGTCTGCGGACTTCCTGGGTATCTACGACGGCGAGCGGGCAGTGGCCGCGGCGGCCCTGGTCGTCGACCAGCATCCTGACGGCGAGCCAGCGTGTTTGAACGATGGCCCATCAGCGCCGCTACCGGAGTTGCCTGCAGACCTTCGAATGCTCGCCGTCGACGCCCTGGACCAAGTGGTCTCCGACCGGTCTGAACTCGCCGAGCTGTGGGCTGAAGCTGCGAACTGGTCGAAGTGGCGCCAGGACATCACCCGCCTCCGCGACGTCCTTGACCCTCCGATCCCGCCACAAGAGGAAGCCCTCTTCGAGATCTAATCGGTGACCTATAGTCACGGATCACAGAACTTGAGTCAGAACCAAAACTCGTGAGTATTACCCGACCGTGGATCTGGGTGCCTCCCAAACCCGTGAACAACTGACGACGCAACTCGTGAACAAAGCCAGTGTGCCTGTCTGTCTCGTTGACCTGAGCGACCTCTTGCAACGGCTGACACATTGAAGTGGATGGGCGCTGGTCGCCGTGTCTGAGGCGGCAGTTGAGTGCTCGGATCGATGTGGGGATGCCGTCGTGGATCGTGTCGGACGGGCTGTGGGACCGCGGGCTTTCGCCCTCGTCGCAGCCGCGGCGGACCGGACCCGGTCGGCCTCGGCGGGCCGCGCGGCCGTGGCCAAGGCCCGCCTCCTCGTCCAGCAGAGCCGCTGCTGTCGGAGCGCGAGCGGCTCTTTTGCTACTCAAGGACGATGTCGTAAGCCTCTTCCCGTCCCAGGGTCCAGGTGCAGATCTGTTCCACGATTGGCCCAGTCGGTCACTCTTCAAGTGGACCACTTGCCAGGGTTGTTGGCTGCACAGGGTCGACACCAATAGCGGCTGAGACCGTGAGCGACCACTGTAGGGGATCTTGAGGTCGACACTGGTGGCTGCTGTGGGTGTCCGGCCCCTGCCTCCCGGTCGGGCCGGATGGAGTGAGAGGACAAGGATCTGCTGTGAAGGCGTGCGGAGTGTCCGGGGCCGACAAGGAAGTCGCCCTGCTGGAGTTGCCCGAACCGTCGTCTCCGGGGCCCGGTCAGATCCTGGTGGGGGTTGAGGCGGCCGGGGTCGGCCCGTGGGACGGACTGCCCATCGATGCCAGTTGGGACGTGGGGCTGCGCCCCCCGGCGGCGCTGGGAGTGGAGGGCGCGGGCAAGGTGCTGGCCGTCGGTGCGGGTGTCACCGGGTTTGCCGTGGGCGACCGGGTGCTCGCGCACGAGGCCCCGCTGCCCGGGGGAAGCGGCTTCTGGGCCGAACGCGTTCTGATCAACGCGGATCACACGGCAGCCTGCCCACCCGGGCTGGACGCCGTGCACGCGGCGGCGCTGCCGGTCAACGGACTCACCGCGCTGCAGGCCTTGGAGAAGCTGGGTCTCAGCCCAGGACAGCGGCTCCTGATCACCAACGGAGCCGGAGCCACCGGAGCCCTGGCCATCCAACTCGCCGCGGCCCAGGGCATCGAGGTGACCGCGACCGCGTCTGCTGCCGCCGCGGAGCGCCTGCTCGGTCTGGGGGCGACGGAGGTCGTCGACTACCACGACCCGAACTGGCCGGCCAAGGTACGCGGCGGGTTCGACGCCGCCCTCATCATCGCCGCCGGCACGGCGGCCCCGGCGCTGCCCTTGGTGCGGGACGGCGGCCGACTGTGCTCCCTGACCTCGGACGCGCCTGAGGAGGAACGAGGCATCACGAGTGGGGACCTCTACATCGAGCCCAACGCCGCGCAGCTTGCCCAGTTGGCGGAGCAGGCCGCGGCTGGAACCTTGAAACTCGCACCGGAACCCCTGCCGCTGAGCGAAGGCCCGGCTGCGTTCGCCCGGGTGGTCACCGGAGGGGCCGGCGGGAAGAAGATCGTGCTCACCCCAGCGTGACCCGAGCGGGCACTGCCCGATCCCGTGTTTGGGGCGCGGTGCCCGCCAGGCGCGACCGAGAAATCGTCAGGCTGAGGGGGCGACCGAGGAGGTGCTGGCCAGGAGCGCGAGGTCTAGTGATGCCCGGAGTCGCGGGCGGCGGTCACGATGAGGTCGGTGACCGCCTGGGGGTGAGAGACCAAGGAGACGTGCGAGGAATTGATCTCCACTGTCTTGCGTGCGTGGGCGCGCTTTGCCTCGTATCGCTCCAGGCTCGGATCGATACCCCGATCTTGTCTGCCGACGAGTACGTAGACGGGCTTGTCGTGCCAGGCCGCCTGATTCACCTTGTCGGTGAACGCCGACTGTGCGATGGGGCGTTGTGTCGATGCCATGACGGATGCCTGCTGCTGAGACAGGTCTTGCGCGAAGGTGGCGTGGAGCGTGTTGGGCTGGATGTACACGTCCGTGCCGGTGGTACCGTCCCCGTTGCGGAACGGCACGGTCAAGAAGGCCTTGGACAGCGGGGCGGGCGGGAACTTGCTGGACAGGCTCGCGAACGACTCGCCCTTGTCCGGCATGATCGCGTCGATGTAGACAAGTGACTTGACGTTGTCGACGCCAGCCGCCGCCTGGGAGATCACCTCGCCGCCGTAGGAGTGCCCGACCAGGACGATCGGACCTTTGACCGACTTGAGGAAGCTGTTCAGATAGGTCGAGTCCTGAGGTATTCCACGCAGTGTGTTGGGTGGGGCGTAGACCTTGTAGCCGTCCTGTTGCAGGCGCTGGACCACTCCGTTCCAGCTCGAAGCGTCGGCAAATGCCCCGTGTACGAGCACAATGCTCGGTTTCTCGTTCTGCGGGGCCGCCTTTCCGAGGCCGTGTGAGGCGGGGGCAGCGGAAACTCCCACAGCGGTGAGCACCACCACCACGAGAACCGTCATTCCTTTGCCCGATTTCAAGATTCCGTGAGCTGGCATGTGCTTCACCTTCTCGGCGTGCAGGTGAACCCGGTCCTTCTCGGCGACGGACGACGCTGACAGCCGAGCACGTGCGAGGCACCGGTGAGAACTGCCGCGGTCGCCGTGTCCGCCGGGGCGGAGCAAATCAGGCCGTGTCCGCCGCAAGGGAGGCACGGAGCGACGTGCGGCGCCATATCAGCCTAGCCCCGTCCGAGCGGGGGGCAATCGGATCGCGAGGCGGGCTGCCGGGGCACGTGGCAGGCGTCGCGCGAGCGGGTTTCGGAGGAATGGAACAAGGTGCCACCCCAGTGCAAGGTCGCGTACCGGTTCCCGACTGCCACTGTTGCCAAACACTCATAGAAAAATCAAAAAAGACTATCTCGGTGGTGTCGGACACGTGCACAGGGCGGGCCGGCTGAAGGCCGCGGCCGTCCGTCTGGAGGCGGATACGGACAAGGCCACCGCAATGATCGTCGCGGAGATGGGCAAGACGTACCGGGCGGCCCAGGAGGAAGTGGGAAAGTGTGTGCGGGGGCTACGCTTCTACGCCGACCACGGGCCCGGCTTCATGCCTGACGTCGCGGGCTCGGCTCCTTCTCCCTCTACCCGAGTTCGCCGAGACAGAGGGCGTCCCTTATCTCGCTGAGCTTCGCGGTCGTCGCCGGGGTCTGCTCCTGCGCTTGTTTTGCGAGTCGGAGGGCGTCGTCAATCTCGCTGAGCTTCGCGGAGGACAGGACGGCCGCCCGCTCTATCAGGTCGTCCCGTGACACAGTGGTCAGCCACGTGCAAGGAGTGAAGCCTGGACGCGGGAACGCGAGTCGTAGCACGCCTTCGAACGGCACTCCTTCACCGGCGCCCACCATCACTTCGATGCCCAGACCGCTGATGTCGACGCCCGACGGAGCGACGACCTGCATCACCCGGATCCCGGACGCGTCGTCTCCCGACAGCAGTACGACCAACCTCCGCTCGTCGAACTGGACCCACCAGACTTCGCCACGTTGCACAAGTCCTCCAGACATAGGACGGCAAACAGACGCTGCGCGCCTCTGACGCACTGTGGAGACGGGTGCGACCACCGTTGATCATCGGTGTGTGAAGACTGAAGATCATGCGGCGGCCGCAGGTCACAGCCTAAACCCTGCCCGCTGGCAGGAGGCGTTCGAGGGCCTGATGAGCCGGATAGAGGGACGGTTCACGCGGGTCGAATCCCGGTGCCCGGCACGGAAGTTGGTACTCGGCCTGCTGTCGGACCTGCCGCGCAAGAACTGCTGGACCATTGCCGAGTGGGCCGGGGACAGGACCCCGGACGGTATGCAGCACCTGCTCGGGCGGGCCAAGTGGGATGCCGACCAGGTCCGCGACGACGTGCAGGCCTACGTGTTGGAGCACCTGCACGACGACGAGGCGGTGCTGGTGGTCGACGAGACCGGCGACGGGAAGAAGGGCACCGACACCGTCGGTGCCCAGCGCCAGTACACAGACACCGCAGGCAGGATCGAGAACGCCCAGGTCGCCGTCTACCTGGTCTACGCCGGCCAACGCGGGCCCGCCGCGGTAGACCGGGAACTCTATGTTCCGCGTTCCTGGACCTTTGACCCCGGCCGCTGCCGGGCCGCCGGAATCGGTGACAACACGGAGTTCGCGACCAAGCCAGAGCTCGCCGCTCGCATGGTCACCCGATTCCTGGACGTCGGCCATCGGGCCGCCTGGGTCGCGGGAGACGAGGTCTACGGCGGCGACCCGAGGCTGCGCACCGCGCTGGAGGAACGCGGCACCGGCTACGTCCTCGCGGTGGCCTGCTCGCACGAAGTCACCACAAGCGCCGGGAAGTTCCGTGCGCACGTGCTGGCCAGGAAGGTGGTGCCCAAGAAAGCCTCGCAGAAGCTGTCCGCAAGGGTCGGAGCCAAGGGCCACCGCTTCTACGACTGGGCCGTCATCGACCTCACCGACCCCCAGCCCGGGAGCTGACAGTTGCTGATCCGCCGCAACCGCAGCACCGGCGAACTCGCGTACTACCGCCGCTACTCGCCGACCGCAGTGCCGCTGACCACCCTGGTGCGCGTCGCTGGATCAAGATGGCGGGTCGAGGAGTCTTTCCAGTCCGGCAAAGGTTTGGCGGCCTTGGACCAGCACCAGGTCCGCCGCTACCCGTCCTGGTCCCGCTGGGTCACCCTGGCCATGCTGGCGCACGCCTTCCTCGCCGTCGTCCGCGCCAACGAAGACGACCGTCATCCCTCACCCGACGAGCTGGTACCGCTCACCTGCAACGCGATCCAACGACTGTTCATCACGCTTGTCATCCAACGCGCCTTCGGCCTTGTCAACCGGCTTGGCTGGTCCGTTTGGCGACGCCGCCACCAGGCCCGCTCCCAGACCAGCCACTACTGGCGACAAGCCGCTCAAGCATGAAGATCACGATCTACGGCTGGAGTACTAGTACTCCAGCCGTACTTCTCCATTACTGCTGGTCAACGGCCTGGGTCTGGGGAGTGTAGCGGGGTGGGGTTGGGTGCGGGGCGGTCCTGGCGGACCGTCCCGCGAACGTGTGACCGCGCCGCATGTAGTGACAGTGCCGGGCGCGCTTGGTGGCGGCGTCTCCAGCGCGACCAGCTCACTGCGTTCTCGCGCCGTGGAGGGCGACGGTGGGGTTCAACTGCCAGCAGACGGCGGATTTCTGCCGGGGTGAGATCCACGAGCTCGGGTGTGTCGGCCGTGTCACCCCTTTTTCGCGCTCCTGGACGGTCATCGCGGCGAGGAAGACGTGCGCGAGCGTGACGAGTGTGATGTGCCGGTACCAACCGACGTAGCGGCGGACCTCGTACTGGTCCAGGCCGCATTCGTTCTTCGCGCTCTGGAAGCACTCCTCGATCTTCCAGCGGCAGCCCGCGATGCGGGCCAGGTCGGCAACGGTGATGTCCAGCGGCGCACTGGCCAGGTAGTAGGCGATCTCGTCGGGTCTGGTGGTGCTGCGGCGGGCGAGCATCCGGCGTTGCCGGGTGGGTTCGTCGCCGTCGAACTCCCAGACGGCGGGCAGCCGGGCGGCAGCCCAGTCGTAGAGCCGCGGCCCTGTGGCGCCATCGCCGCAGGACAGGCGTTGCCATGCCTCGGGTGGGGCCTGGTCGATGAGGTGGTCGATGCGTGGGCCGTGGACCTGCTGTGACTTGGGGACCGCGACGACGTAGGACAGGCCGGCGTCTTCCAGGAAGCGGCGCGCGAGCCGGAGGGAGACACTGCGGCCGTAGCCGGCATCGGCCACGACCACTGGCACCGTCAGCCCCTGCGCGGCCAGCCGGTCCAGCAAGCCCAGAGCCAGGTGCGCCTTGGACACATGACCGGCCTGCTCGGGTATGCCGGCCCGCTGGTGCCGCCTGTCGTCATGGGCCCATTCCTCGGGCGGGAACAACTCCCACTCCAATGGGCAGGACGCGGCGTCGGTGGCCGCGTGCACGCTGACCGCGACCTGGCAGTTCGCCCGCTTGCCCAACGCCCCGCAGTACTGCCGGGCCACCCCCAAGGACGTGGTGCCGCACTTGGGAAACGACACGTCGTCGACCACCCACACCTCGGGCTGGACCACCTCGCACAAACGCTGGGCGATCCGCCGCCTCAGCGGCAGCGGATCCCACACGACTGGTTCACGAACTGCTGCAGAGCCTGCATGTTGCCGTCCGGCAGCCGCTCCGCCATCGGCTGGATCGACTTGCGGCGGCCATCGAGCATCAGACCCCGCAGACAACACTCGCCCCACTGCCGCAGATCTCGCCGCGGCACCGACCCGAACACATCCGCAACGAACTCTGCCAACTCACCCCGGAGCCGTTCCACCTCCCCCAACCTCACACAACGAAGAGGCCCGCCACCAGGCGAGATCACCCGATGTAACGAAGCACTACGAGCGGGGGACCGGCTGACGGCCAGGTGTAGCCCGTCCTTCGAACGGTCGGCCTGAGAGGGGCCTGAGGCGACACGTGAGCAGAAGCGCACTGGCCGACAGTTCACGTCCCATCGGTCCTGCGCCTTTCCCGGCCCTTGGGAGGCGACGATCGCGGCCGTCCGTTGGGCGGCGCTCGAGCGCAGATGCCCGCCCGGCCGGCCATGGAGGGAGCGAAGGGCCGTAGGTTGGCGAAGCAGGGGTTCTCGGGGTCGGCTGCTATCGGTCATACGTGATGCCAGCGAAACCGAGATGTCTGACACCAGCTGAATTGCTCCCCAAAAGTTTCAGGCGCAGGCTGGAATGAGGAGGGGCGCAGGCGAAGAGCAGACGCCGGAAGAGGGGCACGTGGCCATGCCCTCGCTTAAGCATCTCGTGATGGAGACCGAGCGCATCGCGGACTCCAGGCCTTCGAGGGGCACGCATCGGGTGCGGCGGATCCTGAGACTTTGGTGGACTGCGTGGCGCAGCATCAACCCCGTCTTGTGGTGGACCCCCGTAGCCATCGTGGGGTTCATCGTGCTGACGGTGATGCGAGGGGGCGCCCCCTTCCGGGGGATGCCCTATGCCGTCTGGATCATCATCGGCCTCGTTGCAATTCTGCTGGTCGCTGCGCGGCGAGGCTCCCGGCCAGTCCGGATCTTGCCCTTCAAATGCCTGGCCGGCGGAGACAACCCCGGTGAGGCGGACGGCCTCGCAGGGGGCTTCACCGAGCTCTTGGGCGGCGAGATCGAACGGATCGCGGAACTGGTACGGCAGGAGCCGTTCATGACGTCCGCCGACGTACTCAACCCGGCTGCGCAGCGGGGTGAGATGGTGCGGCGGTCGTCAGCTCGGGTGCCGTTCAAGTCGGGGGTGGCGACCAGTGGGCTGTCAGGCGACATCAAGCCGACCGAGGTCGGCACGGTCACGCTGGGTCCCCTGAAACTTCAGGTCGGAACCGTGCTCACATGGTTGGAGCGGGCCTTCAGTGGAACACTGGAGGGGGTGTTGGTGCAGGCGGACGGGGTATGGCGGGTCGTCGCCACCCAGTCCGGGATGCGTGGCCGTACCTGGTCAGCTGAGGTGGGCACCCACGACCAAACCGGACAGGCCGAGGGTCTCCTGGCTCGGGAGTTGGCTCACCGCATCGAACTTGAACGGCCCGGGGCCTCAGAGTCGGGTGCCGATGTCGAAAGCTTCCAGCGGCTGGTCGATGGCCTGGACAGATACCGGCGCTTTCAGCAAGAAGGCATTCTCCAGTATCTCGATGAGGCCGAGGATCACTTCCGCGCGGCCCTTGCCCACAGTCCGGGATATTCCGCGGCTTACCACAACCTCGGTCTGGTCTACCGCGAGCAGCGGCGCGTCCGTCAGGACATCGGTCTACGGGTGTCGAGGGCAGTGGGGGACGGCCCGACCCTCATGTGGCAGAAGGCGCTGACCCTTGACCCGGCGATGGCTCCCGCGCGCATCCAATTGGCGAGGGCTTTCCTGGAGCAGGCCGACCATCCTGCCGTCGATGTGAAACGGCGGTCCGACCTCCTGGAGCAGGCGGTCCAGCAGGCTCGTAGCGCGCTCATGCAGCCTGCCCGCACGCATCCCATGGAGGGTGCGCTTGCCTCGTACTGGCTGGGCGTGGCGCTGCTGAAGCAAGGTGAGCACCAGCAGCAGTACACGGAACAGGGTCCGTCCCCGATCGGCAAGGTGGGGGAGGCACTCGACTGCTTTTGCAACACAGAACAGGCGCTGGTCGACGAACGGGCCGTACGGCTGGTCCGTGATGGGGACACGGTTGCGGTGCGGCCCCTCACCGCGCGGATCGCCCACGTCGTCAGTCTGGAGTCGGAGTGCTGGTCCCAAATGGCGCGATGTATGCCTGACGCCCCGGTCCGGTCACGTCTCGTAGAAGCGGCGGACAGCCGCATCTGCCACGCGATCCGCTGGGCACCTGATGTCACGGAACTGCATGCGCTCAGGGGACGCATGCTTGAGGAGCACGGCGTTGAGGGCGGCGCACTGATCGCGTACTTGGAGGCCCTCCAACGAGACCCCCAGAACCATCACGTAACTGCCAAGGACATCGGCGCCTTCGCAGCCGGCACGGCGATCAACAGCGAGACCGTTGAACTGGCCACCGACCTGTTCACCCTGGCGGTGCACCGGGACCCCGACGACGCCGTGGCCTGGCTCCTGCTGGCGTTGGTCATACCCGACGAACGCGCCGCCCGGTCGCTCGCAGGCAAGGCCCTGGCCCTGGAACCGGGCAGGGAAGAAGCTCGACGCATTGTCGACGAGCAGTGGCCACCAACGGATGGCTGTGTCCCTGATACCCCCGGCTGGGAGAATCGCTTTACCCTGCGCTGGGCGCGAGCGTGGTCCGACGCCCGTGAGGCGCAGCAGACAGCCGACGAGGCACGTTTGCGCAGTTCACTGGGCAGAATCGAGAAGTTGCGCCTCGAGCTCGGCGGGTCTCGGCCAGAAGTTTCCTTCGCTCACCGGGAGATTGGCCTGCTCCACGCATCGCTGGCGTCGATGATCCAGCGTTCCGACGAACAACGGCGCCAGTGGCAGGCAGCGGTTCGTCATCTCAAGAAAGCCGTCAGGCGAAGGCCGCTGTCGAAGCTGGAAAAGCCGCCGATGTGGTACGTGGAACTGGCCGACGCCTACGCTGCTCTCGCTGACTCCCAGCTCGATGCGGGGCACCGGCACGAGGCCTCAGACAACTACCAACGGGCTGTCAGACACTACGACGAGGCCATCAACAGATCACCAAAGACCGTCCGTCCTCGTTACCGCACCGGACGTCAGGGGCAGGAGCGGCTGGCGGAGCTGTCTGCAGAACAGCCGGACCTGTCTCCGCGTGCGCGTGCGATGGCAGGGCGGGCGGCGGTGTACGCATGTCAGGGCAGCGTCGGCGATGCCGCACGTGACTGCCGCGACGCCCTGAAACTGGCCCCCCTGTACGCCTACCCACGTTTCACACTGGCCCGTCTGTATCGTGACCAGCGGGCCCAGTACGACCTCGCCGAGCAGACGCTGGTCAGGCTGGTCGAGCTCCTGCCGGCGGGAGAGCAACGTGACAGAGCCCGGCTCGAACTGGCGGTCACCTACCGCAAGCAGGCGGAGACCTCGCACAATGCTCAGCGCGAAAGACTCCTTGAACACGCCCGAGAGGAGTTGTGCAAAGCCACACGGGAGGCTTCGCTGAGCACGGATCTGGACGCACGGATGCACGAGGAACTGGCCACCGTGCTGGATCTTTTGGGCCGTTCTGACGACGCCATCGTCGCCCTGCGCGCTATCAGCGGCACCACCGAGCAGCCACACGCAGCACAGCACCACGAGCGCATCGCGCATCTTATGGCCCAAAGTGAACAGCCCTCGGAGGTGGAACGGGAGCTGCTCGAGGCTCAGAAGGCCTGCTACGCCCGAATGGCCAGGTCGCGCGGCAAGGACGAGGAGAAGGAGCTGTGCGTCGTACAGGTCACTCTCACAGCACGCCTTGCGATGTTCTACGCCGAGCAGGGCATCAAGCTCGATGAGGCACGCCTGATGGCGGATGGTGCTCTGCAGAGTGCTTCACACATCCTGGACCCTGGCGGGCTTGCCAAGTGCGAGGACGCCCGCGGGTGGGTCGCCTACC
This sequence comes from Streptomyces siamensis, assembly GCF_039543605.1. Taxonomy (NCBI): domain Bacteria; kingdom Bacillati; phylum Actinomycetota; class Actinomycetes; order Kitasatosporales; family Streptomycetaceae; genus Streptomyces; species Streptomyces siamensis. The sequence goes on from NZ_BAABKB010000031.1 coordinate 124,180, forward strand.
GCGAGGGCCGGCCCCGTGAGGCCGTCCGCTTCTTGGAGAGCGCCGTAGAGCATTCCGGCGGCAACGCTCAAGAATGGGCCCACCTCGCGTCCGCCCTCGAGGCACGGTCGATGTCCCGGCGCGGGCACCAGGACCTCGACCGAGCCAGGGACGTCTGGCAGCAGATCCTCGAGCGCTTCCCTCACAGCCCGGCCGCCGAGCAAGCCAGACATCACCTCGACCTGTTGCCCGAGCGCCTGCACCCGCCGCGTCCGCTGGCGTCACACGGTCTTTGACTGCTCCCCTCTTTGAAGGTTCGCAAGCGGCCGTGCGACGCGTCGTCCTGTGCGACCCGTCGGTCGGCTGTGTCATGGGGCCGAGGTCGCCTGCAAGGACGAATCAGGAACGGGAGTGGAGGGCTGCCCTGGCGACCGATCCGCAGTGGCGTGCCGGGCGGGCCAGCCGTCGTGTTGCTGCCGATCTCCGGGCTGCGTGGCGTCAGAAGCCGGCTGTCATGCGGGCTGACGGCGGCGGCTATCCCGAGAAGCCGGCTTTCCGGCTGCCGGCCCGTCCGGAACGCCAGGTTCGTGCGGCGTGCTGGCACACCTCAGCAGTTGCGATGTCCGAACTTCAGGACTGGCAGGACCTCGTGCTCGCCACCACGCACTGAACGTGCAGTCATCACGAACTGCCCCGGGTGGCCGCGCGGCGATGCCGGAGGCGGACCACTGCCCGGACGCCTGTAGAGCCGAGGACCACGAGGAGGATGGCCGGCCCGACTGCGGCAAGGAAGTTGATCCATCCCTCGGCAGCCCCCCCCAGGATCCACACCGCGATGATCGTGGCAGCGGCCCACACGGTGGCGCCGACGGCGGTCACGGCGAGGAAGGGAAGCCGTCATGTCCCGACGGTGCCGCATATGGGGGCGATGGTGCTGCGCAGCGCGGCGGAGAAGGGGGCCGCGGCCACCACCCACAGGCCGGCCCGTGCGGCGGCGTCCTCCAACGAGTCGATCCGGTTCTGTGTGAGCGGGCCGCGTTGCCGCTCGGCCGGTCCACGCAGGAAGGTACGCCCGTGCGGTTGCCGATCCGGTGACCTGCCGCCCCGCCCGCGGCGGCGCCGACTGCCGCCGCCAGGACGGCGCCTGCGGGGTGCACCTGGCCGTCGACCGTCAAGAGCGCTGCGGTGGTCATGGCGATGCCCCTGGGAGCAGGAAGGCACACATACTGGAGCGCGACGGTCAGAGCGAGACTCACACAGACGAGAGTCTGGGGAAGGCTCCGCAGCCATTGATCCATCGAGACATCCTGAAGTGTCCGGCGGCCGTGCGCACGCGCGGGGGAGGGGGTCACATGCCGGCGAGCCTGTTGATGTCGCGGCTGGTGAGAGTGCTGGGGGAGGGGATGCCGGGTCGGCTGAGGGCGATGGCCGCGCGGCCGACAGCCTCGGTCGACGTGGTCCAGTCGGGACACATCCGGCGCAGCACCGGGTAGAGCGGGCCGGTCGCCGTGTAGAACGCCCGGGCGGCAAAGGAAGACGGGCGGGCGCCATGGAGGGGCCGGATGTAGCCCGGGCGCAGGATGTGTGTGCGCAGCGGGAGCGCCCGGAGCGCGTTCTCCGCCGAACCTTTGACCCGGGCCCACATCACGGGGCCGTTCTCGCTGCCGTCGGCGCTGCGGCCGGAGACGTAGATGAAGGCGGGCCGATTGCCCAGTTCCACCAGAATGCTCGCCGCACCGAGCGCGTAGTCGCGTGTCACGCGGGTGTAGTCCGCTTCGGTGACGCCCGTGGACGAGGTGCCGATCGCGTAATGGCATGCGTCGATCGCCGCGAGTTCACTGCGCAGCGGAGTGAGATCGGTGAAGTCCTGATGAGTCAGCACGCGCACCTTGGGGTGGGTCAGGGCCGGCGTGCGGCGGGTGACGACGGTGACGGAGCGGACGGACACGTCGGTGATGCATGCGTGGAGAATGCCGTGGCCGACCATGCCGGTGGCGCCGAGGAGGAGAACGTTCACTGGGTGCTTTCCAAGTCCGTTGGTGAGGCTGACGCCGAGCAATTGCGGTCCGGGACGCCCTGCACGGAGTGCAAGTCGCGGATTTCGTATGCCGGTTCGCCGTGGAGTGCCGGGGGATCGGATCGCCGAGTCCGGGGCGGGCCTTGCGGGGCGCGGGCCGAGGCGATGGCTCGAACCATGGGCACACTCCGACCGCCGGGGCCCGCGGCGCCGCTCACGCCTGGGCAGGGTCGCCCTCGGTGCGCACGGCCACGGTGCAACGGGCGGGGCCGGTCCGCCCGTTGCACGGGGCCGGGGCCTGCGTTTCCGCCGGCCGGGGTCACACGGTGACAGCTCCGTGGGCGAGAAGGCTCTCGGCGCAGTCGAGGACGGTCTCGCGGGGTGAGCGGGGCTGCCAGCCGAGCAGGGTCCTCGCCTTTTCGGTGCTGTGCCGGTTGCGGCGGCCCAGAGCGGGAGTGATCTCTCGCAGCGTGGGGTCCCGGAACCGGGCGAGGAGGCGAACGACGGTGTCGGGGATCTGCCGGGTCGACACGTGCCGGCCCTCGTTCCCGAGGTCGTCACGCAGGATCTGGGTCATCTCCCGCATCCACATGAACTCGCCCGTGGCGAGGAACCGCTGCCCGGCCGCGGCCGGCGACTGCATCGCGCGCAGATGGACATCGACGAGATCCCGTACGTCGACGACCTCCAGGCCGATACGGGGCACGCCGGGCATCTTCCCGCAGAGCATGCGGGCGATGATGCCGACGGAGCCGATGTTGTCCTTGGTGAGGATCGGCCCGAACACCGCGCCGGGGAGCACGGTGGTGAGTTCGGTGCCACTGGCCTGCTCCGCCATGAAGTCCCAGGCGGCGCGCTCGGCGAGGGTCTTGGATCGGCGGTAGGGGATCAGCGTGGGGTCCTCGGGGTCGGTCCACAGCGTCTCGTCGGTGATGCCCTCGCTGGCATACGAGGACGGGCTCGCGGCGTTGGCTGCTGAGGTCATGACGATCCGCTTGACGCCGGCGGACGTTGCGGCACGAAGGACGCGCAGGGTGCCGTCGCGGGCCGCGCGGATCATGGTGTCCGGGTCTTTGCCGGAGTTGACGCCGAGCGGAGAAGCGACGTGCAGAACGTGGTCGACGCCCTTGAGGGCGCAATCCCAGCCGGCGTCGGAGGTGAGATCTGCGACTGCGAAGTCCAGCCTGCCCGCGGGGTCTTCCTCACCGGACAGGGCATCGAGGACGGACTTCTCGCGGTCGGCGGACCGTACGGTGGTCCGCACGTGGTAGCCGCGGTGGAGCAGTTCGGCGATGCACCAGCCGCCGATGTAGCCGGTTCCGCCAGTGACCAGGACGAGCTCGGACATGATGACCCTCCGGGGTTGCGCGGGGTGTGGAAGAATGAAACGGAGTCCCCTCCGGAACTCTTCCAACGTAACGGAGGGGCCTCCGTTTAGCAATTGCGGACCCGTCCGCCGACCGGTCCCAGAGCCGCAGCAGGTCCCGTATCGACAAAAACAGGTCCCGTATCGACAAAAAGAGGAGGTCGCACACCCGTGGAACCCGCATCGCCCGCGAAGCCGACGCGGAAGGACGCGCGCACCAACCGGGAGCGCATCCTGACCGTCGCCCGCGAAGCACTCGCCGCGTCCAGAACGGCCTCGCTCACCGGGATCGCCAAGCAGGCCGGCGTCGGCATCGGCACCCTGTACCGGCACTTCCCGACCCGCGAGGCGCTCATCCTGGAGCTGTACCGCAACGACCTGCAGCGGATCATCGACCGCGCGCCGGTCCTGCTCGACGCCCACCCTCCGGTCGACGCGCTCCGCCTCTGGTTCACGGAGATCGCGCACTACGGGCGGCTGAAGTTCGAGTTCGCCGAGATCATCCACGCGGCAACGAACAACGGCCAGGACGACGAGAGCTACGGGCCTTTCCTGCTCTCCCTCGCCCTGCTGCTCGAAGCCGGCGCCGCCGACGGTTCCCTGAAGGCGGGCCTGGACCCCGAGGACGTCCTGCTCCAGCTGAGCGTGCTCTGGCGCATCGACCCGGCTCGCGGCGGCGAAAAACAGGCGACCCGGATTCTCGACCTGATCATCGACGGCCTGCGTCAGCCGGCGCCCTGATTGCTCAGAGACGGGGCAGCGTCGCCAGCCGCACTGCGGCAGGCCTGTCGTCCCCTTCTCCCGCCAGGGCCGCCACGTGCGGTCGGCTTCGGCGACGTTGACCGCCGCGTTGATGTCCTCCCGTGGGAGGTCGCCCCGGAGGGGGACCTCCCGGATGAAAGGGCACTCGGCCACGCGTACAGCCGTACGCTGCGCTGCAGCAGACGTTCGAAGTCATGGTGAGTGCGGTCACCGGTGTCCTCGAAGGGGGCCAGCGGTCTCACGGGTAAGGTCCCAGGCGAGAAGACGCGGGTAGAAGCTGAGGGCTTCCAGATCGCGCTCTGCCTCCAGGAGGTCGGCCGGACGGGAGCAGTCGGCGAGGGCACGGACGGACTGGCGCCGCTCGCGCAACGCCTTGATGAGCGCTCCGGCTCCCTGTCCGAGCGCGCTGCCGCGGTACCGGACAGGAGCAGGGCGGGCCTGGACGAGTGGTTCCCGGGAGCGGTGCAGGAACGCCTGCCCGAGCAGCCGACCCCTCCGAACGAAGGCACACTCCGGGTGCGAAATACTCTCCCGATGAGTTCACTCACTTCCCCGATCAGTCAGCCGATCACCATACGCAGGGCCGTCGCGCGGGATGCCAAAAGACTCACACGGCTCGTGCGTGGCTCAGGCGCCTACAAGGGGAAGTACGCGTCCGCAGTCGCGGGCTACCGGGTCGGTCCTGATTACATCGAGGCCCACCGCGCCTACGTAGCCGTCGGCTCCGACGAGTACGGAGGCCGGGTCCTCGGGTTCTACTCGCTCGTCCTCGCACCACCGGAGCTCGACCTGCTGTTCGTCGCCGACGAAGCGCAAGGACGGGGTATAGGACGACTGCTCGTCGCGCACATGCACTCCGAGGCCCGTGCCGCCGGGCTCGAGCGTGTCATGGTCGTGTCGCACCTTCCCGCTGCGGACTTCTACCATCGCGTCGGTGCCGTACGGATCGGGACCGCCCTCGCGAACCCGCCCGCGGTCCCGTGGGACCGTCCCGAATTCGAGTTTCGCATTCCTCCGGAATGACGCGGTAGGCCGGTTCGCAGGGCACCGGCTTCGCCTGCATGACGCGCTCCGTTTCTGCTGTCGCCTCTGCCCTGGCGAGAGGATCGCCTGCGTCGGCGGCCTCTCCTTCACCCGAGGCCGACGATCTGGAAGAGGCGTGCGGCGGCACCGCCCGAAGAGTCCGTCGCGGGCGGCGCCGCAGCCGGAAGGGGGACCGTACTGCCGGGCTATGGCTCAGGCGTCGATGATGACGGGGATGATGAGGGGCTTGCGGCGATAGGTGCGGAACGCCCAGTTCGCCACGGCGCGGGCCAGGAGCTGTTCGAGTTGACGCGCGTCCCCGACGCCTTCCTCGGCTGCGGTGGCCAGGGTCTTCTCGATGACGGGGATGACCGGCTCGAAGGTGGCGTCGTCGTGGACGAAGCCCCGGGCCAGGAAGTCGGGGGCCTCGGCGAGAGCACCGGTGTCCGCGTCGACGATCGCCACCACCGTGACCACGCCTTCGGCGGCGAGGGTGAGGCGGTCCTTGAGGGACGCTTCGGTGGCGCCGCCGACTTCCATGCCGTCCACGTAGACGTTGCCGGCCGCGACCTTGCCGGTGATGGATGCGCGTCCGTCGACCAGGTCGACGACGACGCCGTCCTCGGCGATGACGACCCGGTCGCGGTCGACACCGGTACGGATGGCGAGGTCGGCGTTGGCCCGCAGGTGGCGCCATTCGCCGTGCACGGGCATGACGTTGAGGGGTTTGACGATGTTGTAGCAGTAGACGAGTTCGCCGGCGCTGGCATGCCCGGAGACGTGCACCTTGGAGTTGCCCTTGTGGACCACGTGGGCGCCCCACCGGGTGAGCCCGTTGATCACCCGGTAGATGGCGTTCTCGTTGCCAGGGATGAGAGAGCTGGCGAGCAGGACGGTGTCGCCCTTGCCGATGCGGATCACGTGGTCGCGGTTGGCCATCCGCGACAGCGCGGCCATCGGCTCGCCCTGGGAGCCGGTGCACACCAGCGTGATCTTGTGGTCCGGGAGCTTCTCCAGCTCCTTCGTGCTCACGACCAGACCGGAAGGCACCTTCAGATAGCCCAGGTCACGGGCGATGCCCATGTTGCGGACCATCGATCGGCCGACGAAGGCGACCTTGCGGCCGTGCTGGTGGGCGGCGTCCAGGACCTGCTGGATGCGGTGCACATGGCTGGCGAAGCTGGAGACGATGACCCGGCGCGGCGCGGTGCGCATCACCTGTTCGATCGCCGGGTTCAGCTCCCGCTCGGAGGTGGTGAAGCCGGGCACTTCGGCGTTGGTGGAGTCGGTGAGGAACAGGTCCACGCCCTCCTCGCCGAGGCGGGCGAAGGCGCGCAGATCGGTGATGCGGTCGTCGAGAGGGAACTGGTCCATCTTGAAGTCGCCGGTGTGCAGCACCATCCCGGCCCGGGTGCGGATCGCGACCGCGAGGCTGTCGGGGATGGAGTGGTTGACCGCCACGAACTCGCAGTCGAAGGGCCCGAAGCCACGCCGGTCGCCCTCCCGCACCCGTACCGTGCGCGGCCGGATGCCGTGTTCCTTGAGCTTGGCCTCCAGGAACGCCAGCGTCAGCTTGGAGCCGACGACGGGAAGGTCGGACCGCTCCCGCAGCAGGTACGGCACGCCGCCGATGTGGTCCTCGTGGCCGTGGGTGAGTACCACGGCCACGATGTCGTCCAGCCGGTCGCGGATCGAGGTGAAGTCCGGCAGGATCACGTCCACGCCGGGCTGGGTCTCCTCGGGGAACAGTACGCCGCAGTCGACGATGAGCAGCTTGCCCGCGTGCTCGAAGACGGTCATGTTGCGGCCGATCTCACCCAGGCCGCCCAGGGCGATGACCCGCAGCCCCCCTTCGGGAAGAGGCGGTGCGGCCTTCAGCTCGGGGTGCGGATGACTCATACCCTGACGGTACCCGGAGAGCGGGACAGGGTGATCCACTGCCCGTGTGATCCAACGAGCGCTCGATACGACCCCACGCCGGAGACGTACTGGCGCTCAGGTCGGCAAGCGTCTCCGCTGCCCGCTGCCCGCTGCCCGCTGCCCGCTGCCCCGGCCCCGGACAGGAGGGCATCCGCAGCCTCAGCGACCGCCGAGGGTGCCGGGGTGGCTTCGCGGGTCCCGCGGGCGGTGAGCACCCCGCCCGCGATCACGCAGAAGGAACAGGACGAACCGACGACCTGGGCATGCGCTCACGGCCGCTGAAGTATCGAGGTCGAACCTGCCTTGACGGTCCCTCGTGCGTGACCGGGCAGTTGCTGCCGGGTATGGCAGGCGCGCCGTTCGCTACGTGGCGTCCGTGCGGTTCGCCGTCCTCAAGGAGTGGCTGTGGCCTGCGCTTTCCATGGGGAGTTGCGCTGGTGGTGCAGAGCCGGTGCTTGTCACTGTTGGATGTGGGTGGGCGGAAGAGCGATGACGATGCGAGGACCAGGGTTCGGCTGACTGTCTGGGGCTGTGTTGCCGGGCTGGTCGTGGCCTTGGTCATTCCGGTGACCGTGCTGGTGACGGTCCTGCTGTTCGGCATGCCGGTCGCGTAGAGCTGTCGGTTGCCCGGCGGCCCACCTTGTCGTTGTGCGGGCGGCGGGCGGCGGGCGGCGGGCGGCGGGCGGCGGGCGGAGTGGCCGGTCGACAGCCGTCGCCTCGATTAGTGGCCCTTTGCCGCCTGCGTCCACTGTGGCCTGCTGCGCGCCGGCTTCGAAGTGCCGCTCTGCCTCTTCGGCGCTGCGTTGCCGCTGGTGCTCACGGCTCTCATCGGCGTGGGCCGGTGACGTCATGACGCCTGCCTGCTGCGAGATGCCGGCCGTGGTCGGCGGCGGCACGGCGCGGTTCGTGGGCGGGGTCGGCGGAGTGGCTGCTGCCCGGGGCCGCTCCCGCTGTGGAGGGGGAGGTGTGTGCCCTCGGAGGGTGCGTGATGCGCGGCGGGGGTTTGTCGGGTGGTCTGCCTCGCGGGGTCAGGTCAGACGAGGGCGGTCAGGCGTGCGCTGGGAGGGCGGGGGCCGGGGTGCGGCAGTGGCGTCCGTTCCCGGGCGCGTCCAGGGCGGAGGGGCGTTCGGCGGCAGGTTGCCCACGGTGCCGGCCGGCACCGAAGTCCGTCACCGGACGACGGCGGCGAAGGGTCCTGAGGGCGCGGATCTGCTGTTTCATCATGTTCTCTGTTCGGGTGTTCTTCGGGGCGTGTCCCGATCAGATGCTGTAGGGGTCTTCGAGGACGTAGAGGGTCCAGAGCTGGTCGAAGTGCCAGCGGTCGAAGGCGTAGGCGCGTTCGTCGGTCTGGGTGAGGGCGGTCCACTGTCCGTGGTGGCGGTGGTACACGTGGTGGCCGTCGTAGCGGAGCTGGGGGCCGTGGTCGTCGGTGCGCCAGTAGGTGTAGCCGGAGGCGTCCCGCTCGCCGTGCCACTGGCGCTGTCCGTCGGAGAGGGACCATCCCTGGCTGATCCGGGAGAGGCCGCTGTGCTGGGTCACGCTGACGACGGCGGTGGTGTGAGCGCCATGCTGGTCCGCGGGCAGGGTGGCTGCGGAGGCGGTGCCGGTGACGGCGAGGAGGGCGCTGCCGGTCATGGTGACGGTGGCGGCGGCGAGGGCGAGGCGGGTCGTCAGCTTGTTCATGGTGGTGTCTCCTTGCTTCGCCCGGTGTGTGGTGCGGGCGGTGAACGATCGACGCGTCAGGCTGAGGGGCTCGTGCCCGGTACGGCTGAGCGACGTCATGCGTTGACGCTAGCAGATCGTTGAGGCGCATCAATGAATGAGTGGGTGTGACCGTCGACTCACCGAAACGAAGCTGCCCGGAGGGTCGCGGATCCGCGGAGGCTCTCGGCTCGCCGACACGAAGCTGTCCGGGGATGCCGCGGTTCCGCGGACGCTGTCGGCTCGCCGACAGGAAGCTGCCGGGATGTCGAGGATTCGCGGGGGCTGTCGGCTCGCGTCCGCTCCGGCCGCCCCTCCCCGGTGGTCGGGGTTATAGGGCGTGGCGGCAGAGGGGTGCGGGCCCGAGGGGACTGTCAGGATCGCTGCGGCGGGCCTGGCGGGGAGCGCGCCCTGGCCGGGCGGTTCGTGGGGGCTGGTTCCGGTCGCTGGGCGGGGGGCAAGGCTGTTCGGGGTGGTCCGGTCCGGGGTGGCGGTCCTGGGTGGCGTGGCGAGACCGCCGCTCGCACCCTTTGTCGTCCGCCGCGGTCCCGGTCGCGCCGGCCGTGCCCCTCGTCGCGGTCCCGGTCCTGGTGGCCGTGTCCTTCGTCGCGGTCCAGATTCGCACCGTTGAGTGCCTGCTACCATCGATGTCGATAGATGGTTTTGGTCGGCTAATGGTTTGCCGACTGGCAAGGTGAGTGGGGTGACAATGACTGCGGATCTGACCGGCATCGTCGAGGCCGAGCCCCTGGACCGGCTGGGGTTTCTGCTTGCCCGGCACGGTGCTATCGCCTGTGCCCGTACGGAGCAGGCGTTCAAGCTGTGCGGGCTGACGCCCCGCCAGGGCGCGACGCTGGTGTTGCTGGGTGAGTCGGGCAATATGAGCCAGAAGGGTATGGCTGAGGTTCTGGAGGTGGATCCCAGCATCCTGTGCGGGATCCTCAACGACCTGGAGAACACGCACCTGGTCGAGCGGCGGCGTGATCCGGCCGACCGGCGCCGTCACATCGTTGCGCTCACCGATGAGGGCAGCAGTGCTCTGGCCAGGGCTCAGGACGCCATCACTGCCGTGGAGAAGGAGCTCTTCGCCGACTTCACCCCCGAAGAGCTCTCCACCCTGCGCGGCCTCCTCGCTCGGGTCAGGACCTCCAGGAGTGTCAGGACGTCGGGGAGTGAGTCCTTCTGCACCTGACCGACCCCGCCACCATCAGGCAGTAAGGGGCCACGGGCATTCCTGTGGCCCCTTCGCCATGCCACCCTTCCCCCCTTACGCGCTTCCACCCTTCCGCGAATCGGCAGCGTTCTGGCAGTTTCGTTGCGGTGGCGGGTGCGCGGCGGGGTGGCCCTTCACGGTCTTTGGTGGTGTGTTCGGGTGTGTGCCGCGCCGTCGGTCACTGCTACTCGGGGTAACGCTTTGTGCCGCAACGGGTGGCCTGTGCCGGGTCCGGCCGGGTGGTGGGGTGCGCTGGCCGGTCGGCGGGTGTGTTCCGGCCGTCTGACGGATGTTGTGGCCGGGGGCTGTCGCTGATCATGGAGCGCACGGGTCACGGCGCTCGGCCGGGCCGGGAGGAGGTTGGTCTGATGACGATCCGCCTGACGTTGGTGAGTGTGCCCGGTAGTGACGCCGCCGCGGACCCCTTCCTCGGTGACGCTCCCCTCAGTGAGCGCAGTGTGCGCGGTGTGCGCAGGGCCGGCGGCGGGGGAGCGGTGCTCCCTCGGCACAGCATGGCTGTGCGGGCACCTTCGCTCCGGTGCGCGCAGACCGCGGACGCTCTGGGCCTGGTGGCAGCGGTCGAACCCGCACTGCGCGGTCTTGATGTGGGCGCATGGTGCGGTCGCACCGTCGACGAGGTTGCCGCGGCCGACCCTGACGCCTTCAGTGCCTGGCTCACCGACCCGGATGCCGCGCCGCACGACGGCGAGTCGGTGCGCGGGCTGTGCCGCCGGACGGCGCGCTGGCTGGACCACGTGGCGCCCGAGGCGGGCCACGTGGTGGCCATCACGGAAGCGGCCGTGGTGCGGGCCGCGCTCGTTCACGCTTTGGCCCTGCCGGCACGGGCCTTCTGGCACCTGGCGGTGCCGCCGCTGTCCCCGGTCCTTCTCACCTGGCGTGCCGGCCACTGGGAGGTCCGGCCCGGCCCCGTCACCGCCCGGGGGAGCGGGCGGCGGTTCCTGTCGCCGTCGGCGACGCCGGCACGCGGCGACAGGGATCGGTCTGTGGCGGCCCGCCCGGGCGGCGGGAGGCGATCGGGTTCGTTGCGGGAGACGGTCTGTGCCGGCTGCGGGTAGGCACTCACCGGCACCCTCCGTCGTTACCCGGGCGGTCCACCCGGTCACGGTCGTCTGATCGACGGCCGGCGGGCGCAGCGCCCATGCAGCGGTGGGCCGCCGGGCCGCGAGGACGGAATGGGAGCCCGGCCCGGCGGCCCGTGGGGCCGCATCGGGAGGCGCCTCAGCGCCGGCGGTACCGGGCAGGTCCATGGGCGGCAGTCACCCCCGGTGCCCCGGCGCGCACTTCAGCGCGCAGGTGGGCTCCCGCCCGCACCTGCTGAGCCTGAGCGGTCGTGAGGGCCTGAGCGCAAGGCCGTAGGCTTGCGGGGGAGTGGAGGGGTAGCTGCTCCCGCTGCCAGCGACCGGCGTCCGCACTGGCCGAATGTGGAGTTCAGCCGGGTGCGGTGCGACTTCCCGGGACGGGACGACTGCTCGGACCGCCCCCTGAACAAGGATCGGACCGCTCCCTGGACACGGAGTAGGTGAAGGCCACCGGCAACACCCGCCGGGCGAATCGGGGCGGCTGCGCCGTGTCGGACCAGGGCAGCCACACCGCACCTGCCTCTTCGGCCGCTGCTGCCGGACGGGTGTGCGACCGCGTGTGTCCACACCGGCATCGGCCGCGACCTTCGCACCGACCTCCACCAGGACCGCTGTGCCTACGTGTGGGACGACCGTTCGGACAACGCCACCCTGCGCAATGACCACCACCGCTTCATCGACGCCACCTCCTGGGGCCGCCGCTGCTGCTGAACAGGCCTGCACCGCGGTGGCCGGCGGGCCGAGGCCGGTGCCGCGGTAGGGGAGTGTGGAGTGGGCGGCCCGGTATTGCGGGCGCCCTGCCTGTGTTCTCGCCCCCGCTCGCGTTGAGGCGGGCCGTGGGCGTGTGACGACCGAGGCCGCCGGGGAGGGCTGTGGCTGGCCGGGGAACTGGAGGATCACGCCTCGCCGCTCGCGCGCCGGGCGCGAAATGCCGCCGTTTTGACCCTGTTCTGACAGGCCGTCGAGCAGAATTGGCGGCCTGCGTTGCGGGATGTGTCGACATATACCCGGTCGCAGTGGGGGGCTGCGCAGACTCCGAGGCGTCCGGCGTGGTCTCCGCCGAGAGTCATGGCGAGGCCGGTGGCGCAGCCGGCACTCCAGCCGACGGCATAGGAGTCATCGGCGCCGTGGAAGTGGACCTGCCACGGTTCGCCGGGAGTCCGGTCGAGCTGGGGGCGGGCGCCGGTCTCACGCAGCAGCGCGTTGAGGGCGGGGGCTGCATCATCGAGGCGGTCGGCCGCCGCGGCCTCGAACACGGTTCGCAGAGCGCGGGCGGTGGCCGCCAGCCGGTCCGCCTCGACACGTTCCAGGTCCGCCCCGGCGGCAAGGGCCTCACGGACCGCCTCAACCCGCTCAGCGCCTACGGGGGCGAGGTAGCGCCGACCACGCGCCTCACCGTCCGTCAGCGCGTTGACCAGCGCCACCGAGGCATCCAGCAAAGAACGCATGTGACTGTCGAACATCACTTGACCGGTTACTCCCTCGGGATCTAGCGTGCGTGACTGTCATTATGCGATTCAACGGTGACGGGCGGGGTGGCAGGGTGGGCTTGTTGTCGACTGGAGTGCCGCTGCCACGTGCAGTGCGGTGGCTGATCGCGGCGCGCGCGGTCAACCGGCTCGGGGCGTTCTCGCTGTCCTTTCTCACCGTGCTGATGGTCAGTCAGTACGGCGTGAGCGAAGCGACCGCCGGGTTGGTCACGGCCGCCTTCGGCCTGGCGACGGTTCCCTCGCGGCTGGTCGGAGGGCGCGTGTCCGACCGGCTGGGGCGGCGTCGCACCATCGTCATCGGGCTGGCCGGCTGCGCCGTGGCCCAGTTGGGGATCGCTGCCGCCGACAGCCTGGTCACGACCGTCACGTTCGTGGTGTTCCTCGGTCTCGTCTTCGAGCTGTATGAGCCGCCGAGCCAGGCGATGATCGCCGATGCCGTCGGGGCCCCGGAACGGGTGCGCGCCTACGGTCTGCTCAACGCCGCCCTGGCCGCGGCCGGCATGGGCGCCGGACTGATCGCGGCCGGACTGGGGCGGTGGGACTTGCGGTGGCTGTTCGTCGCCGACGCCGTCACCTGCCTGGTCTGCGCGCTGGTGGTGCAGCGCGTGCTGCCCGGCGACCCGCCGCGAGTCGCGCCCTTTTCGGACCGGGCCGACCACGTCGCCCCGTGGCGCGACGGCCTTCTGATGGCCCTGCTCGCCTCCGGCACGCTCTTCGCGCTGGTCTACCTCCAGATCATGATCACCCTGCCCCTGTCGATGGCCCACCGCGGCCTGCAACCCGCCGACGCCGGAATCCTGTTCACCACCTCAGCTCTCACCATCGTCCTCGGACAGCCTCTGCTGCGATTCAGGCCGCTTGCCGTACTGCCCACACCTGCCGCCTTCGCCACGGGCTACACCTTGCTCGCCGTGGGCCTGGCCGGCTACGGCGCGACGCACTCGCTGGGCGCCCATGTTGCGCCGACCATCGTGTGGAGCCTGGGTGATCTCATCCTCATGGGCCGCGTGTACGCCCTGGTCGCCGATCTCGCCCCGGCAGATGGCACCGGCCGCTACATGGCCGTCTACGGCATCAGCTGGGGAATCGCCGGGGTCTTCGCTCCCGTGGCGGGCACTCAACTGCTGCAGGACATGGGAGCAACCACACTGTGGCTGACCATGTCCGGGGCCTGTCTCGCCCTGGCGCTCACCCAGCCGTTCCTCGCCCGTACCGTCTCCGCCCGCACGTCTCCGCACTCGCTGGAAAGGTCCCCGAGCTCCTCTTCCAGGTCTTGACGGAGCGGGAAGAGAAGAACAGCGTGGCGATCGCCTCGAACGAGTCGTTCTCTGGCTGGGCCAAGACCTTCACCGACCCCCGACTCTGCGCGGCCATCGTCGAACGCCTCACCTTCGGCGGCAACATCATCGAGACCGGCACCGACTCCTACCGCCTCGCCACCACCCGCGCCCGCGCCGAACAGAAGCAAGCGGTCGGCTGAGTGGCGAGCAACCACCCGGACTCTCAGTTCTCCAGAAGGCGCCGACGCCACCACCCGCACGCACCCCACGAACCTGTCAGCATGAGGTGAGGACTGAGGGGAACAGTTCGGCGGTCGAATTGGGAATCGAGCCTGGAGACGAGCCTGCCAAGGTCTTCCCGAGCACCACGGGGAAGCCACAGCAGCACGTCCTCCAGGAGGTCTCGCGCCACGAGAGGATCACAGCACTCGCAGCCCATCACCGGATCCAGCAGCACACGCCCTGGCTGTTTCAGATACCGCTGGCACTCGGCCAGGGCAGCAGCCACAGCCCCTGGCCATAGTCGGTCCTCTTCCAACTTCCGGATCGCTACGCGAGTTGCCGCAGACACACCGCGGACCCGGCGAACCGGAATCCCTCTTCTGGGCCGCCAACGCTTCGCGCGCAGCCCGTTCGGACGCCTACGTGGCATCGGCCTTTCGGATCAACATGCCGTCATCCTGCCACGCACCGGGCTGTCTGCGCACGTGGTCACAGAGAGCCCGCACCACGGCAGGTGCTCCTACTTCTCACCTATATTCCTGCGCTCTCCGGACGAAGAGTGCTGCCGCAACCCATCGACAATCGGTCTCGGTTGAGACCTATGCATCCGCCTGGGGATGCTCGAGGCCGATGACCGGCCCCGGGCCGGGCCGCCCCTGCACCTGTCACCGAGAGGATGCGGTCGCTCTTGCCGGAATCCCGGAGGAACGAGTTGCTGGGCCGCAGGTCTCGCCGTCGGAAGGACCCGGTGGCGAGCTGACGGGCACCGCCCCGCGACCGTCACGTGGCCGGCGGCAGCACACCGTCTGGCTGCAACGGCTGCGGCGTGCCCACGCAAGCGCAGGTCCCGGTGTCGATGCTGCGGCAGGAGCGGCAGGAGCGGCAGGAGCGGCAGGAGCGGCAGGAGCGGCTGGACTGCCGGCTCCACTGCGCGACCCAACTTCCCGCTCCTGTAGGGGGATTGGTCGTGCATTCCGGCTACGGCGCTGGCACGGGTGGTGGCTCACTGCAGGTGCAGGCTGATGGGGAGCCGGTCCCCGCCGGGGCCGAAGTAGTTTGGGCGCAGTGCGTCGGGGTCGATGGTGAAGCCGAGGGATCTGTAGAGGTGCAGGGCCGAGGTGTTGTCCGGAGCGACCACGGACAGAGCCGTGTGTACGCCCTCTTCGCGCAGGGTGCGCAGTAGTTCGCTGATGAGGAGCCGTCCCAGGCCGTGTCCGCGTTTGTGCGGGGTGACGCCCAGGCTCAGTAGCCAGCACGAGCCGTCGCGTTTTGTGGCAGCGGCCATGATGTAGCCGGTGAGTGTGCCGTTGTCGTCGGCGACCAGCATGTGGTCATCGCATGCGTCGAAGAACTGGCGCAGGGCGAAGTAGGGGTAGGCGTCGGCGGCGAACGCTTCCCGGTCGAGCCGGTGCACGTCCGGCAGATCGGTTTCCACGGCCCGTCTGATCATGTGTCCTGGACGGCCGTGAGCTGAAGCGAACAGGCCGGCGGAGGGCGGGAAACGATCACCATCGTGTGCGCTCATGCCAGTCCTCGGTAGCTTCCAATGGCCAGTCGTACAGGCAACTGTGACGTATTGTTCCGTATCCGACCATTGGCCGGCTCGCGCCGGCTTGGTCTTTGACGCGGACGCCATGGTGGCCGTACGCCGCATCGTGGTCGTCGGCGATGCGGGTGCGCTGTCCGCCTCCACGTACCGTGACCGGACCAGATGGCGCGTCCTACGGGCGCACTTCGTGCGCTGCGCCCAAACCAATGGCCGTGGCCGGCAGGTCACGGTGTACGAGCGCCGCCGCGTTCAGCACGAACCGATGCCGTGCCCGCATGCGCGACGGGCGGCCGGCTGACACCCTGTCCCGACTGCACCCGCCAGGACGGTGTCGCGGGCCGCAGCGCTCAGTCCAGCCTGCGGTGCGGGGCCCATCCGGTCTGCTCAGCCCAGGAGTTGGCGATGGTGATGACCAGGTCGACGACCGGGTCCTTGATGTCGGCGTACGTGCTGATGTCGCTGACCGCACCGGCGAGGAGGGTCTTGAAGCGTGCGTAGGCGGGCACCGCCTCGGGATGGGTACAAAACCAGTCACGGAAAAGAAGAGCGAGGCGCTCGTTGGGGGAGCCGAGCAGGCGGACATGGAGGTTGCAGTCGGCGTCGGTGTGGGCGCGGCGTGACCAAAAGCGCTTGGCCCACTGTTCAGGGTCGGTGTCGAGCCCGGCCGGGACGTGGTCGTGCCGGTAGGGGGAGCGCGAAAACCCCATGGCGGCCAGGGGCTGGTCGAAGGCACGCTCGGCCTCGTCCAGGTCGGTGACGCTGATCTGGATGTCGAAGACCGGTTTCGCAGCCATGCCGGGGATCGCGGTGCTGCCGATGTGCTCGATGTGCACGGCCGGCGGCGCCAGCTGAGAGCGCAACTCGGCTGCGAGGGCGAGTCCGCGTGCGTGCCAGGCGGGGTCGTGAGCGACAACGACGATGGGCTGAGTGCCGGCGGCCATTCGCGCAAGTCTAGGCCGGAAACGGCTCCCCGGAGCCCTGCCCGGGGGCCGGACGGGCCGCAGGCCAACGGCACAGCAAGCCGGTGCGGGCGGCTGTCCCGCGCAGCGCATTGCCAGGACCTTGCACACCCTGGCCGGGCAGGATGCCCTCATGAGCGAAGCATGGGCAGCGATCATCGCTGCCGTAGCCGCAGGAGTGTTCGGCATCGCTGGCATCCTCACCGGCATCGTCGCCGGCCGCAGGCAAACCGTCGACCAAGCCACCGTCGAGCACGGCCAATGGCTCCGCGGACAAGGCAACAGGCCGCCTGCACCGAACTCCTCGACACCCGGGACGACGTCGTTGCCTTCCTGAAGACATTCCAGAACGACTGGGAGACGCTGCAACCTGGGCCTGATGCGCCGATGGCTGCCAGGGAGGCTGAAGAAGTGACCTTGGAACGGGCCGCGCTGCTGCGACGTCGCCTGGAAGCAGCTCAACTCCTCGGTCCAGCCCGAATGAACAATGCTGTCTCCTGCTTACGGGAGTCCTGTCAGACAGTGCACGACATTTTTTGCTCCCAGGCTTGGAGAGCAGACGAAGGCCAGGTGTCTGTGGACTGGGTCGTCTGGCAAGAAGCCATGCGGGCCACTGAAAGTGCCCGCCTGAACTTCCACATGGCGGCTATGTGGGTGCTGCGGACCCCGCCCGCCATCGAATCCGAAGGCGGTCTCCGGTAAGGCGACATCGTCGACTTACCGGCCGGTGTGCAACCTCAACTCCAGCTCTGAAAACGGTCATTCGCCGCATGCCGTCCTTGTGGCACGGACATCATGCCGCCATGAGTGACGAGCAGCCCGCCAAGAAGCCGCGCCCATGGTGGCACTGGGCTCTGGCAGCAGCAGGCACCAGCGCCTTCGTGATCGCCCTTGTCTGGGGCCCCTGGTGGATCGAAGGCCACCACCTCCGCGATGACAAGGGGCAGCTCGTCTCCAGTGCGGGGATCATCGTCACCGGCTTCCGCACCATGGTCATCGCCATCGCAGCCGGAGTACTCACCGCAGCAGGGCTCTACTACACACGCCAGAAACATCAGCTAGAGCGGGAGCAGTTCCAGCACGCGCAAGAGCAGTTCGCCGAAAATCAGAAGCAGTTCGAAACCACAGTGCGCGATGCGCAGGCTCGGGATGAGCGGCAAACTGAACTCACCCGAGAAGGCCAAGTCACCGGACGCTACGTCGAAGCAATCAAACTGCTCAGTTCAGACAACATCACCCAACGCCTCGGCGGCATCTACTCACTCGAACGAATCATGAGGGACTCCGAGAAGGATCACGACACCATCGTTGAGGTCCTCGCCGCATTCATCCGCCACCGCGCGCCAGTGCAGGCAGGCAACCACACTGCACAGTCCAGCGAGAGTGGGCAGCCTCCGAAGCCGGCAGACGACGTACAAGCGGCCCTCACTGTGCTCTACCGCCGGCCGACGCGCCCGGAACTCCCGAGCATCGACCTCAGTCATACCTGCCTTGCCGGGGCGAAACTGACGGGACATGGCCTGCGGCGAGCTCACTGGAGTGGCGCCCAGTTCGAGGGATCTGACCTGACTCAAGCACGTCTTAGAGGGGCCATTCTCCGCAAGGCTCAGTTCAAGGACGCCACCCTGCATGGAACTGACCTGTCCAGCGCCAAGATGGCCGACGCGGAGCTGTGCGGCGCCGACCTCCGCGGAGCGGATTTCGGAGGGGTCGATCTGACCGGGGTCGATCTGACCGGTGCCAAGCTGATCGGCGCCCAACTAGGAGAAACTCACGAGATACACGTCTGGCGGCTGCTCCAAGCACGTCTCCACAGCTCGACCGAGCTCCCAGCGGACATCGCACAAGATCCCGCAGTCATTGCGCACATCGCCAAGTGCGAAGAGGGTTGGCCACTGCGCCCTTCACTCCCCACACAGCCAGCCCCGACGACGAACGCCACCGCCCAGTAGTGGGGACCAGACCTCCAGTCGTCGACCTGCACAGCCAACAACTCCGGCTCCTCCAAGGCTTCCCGCACCGCCGCCCCTCCAGCCAGGCAGCCAGGGTGTTGATGACCGTCACGAGGCCATGCGGGTCCAGCCCGTCGCAGTAGTGATGCGAGGTCAGCGGCCGGGACACAGCAACGCCTCAACTGAGTCAGGATGCAGACGAAGCGCAACAGTGCCTGGATTGAGAGGCAGAGCGCCGCCACACTTGTCCGGTGGAAGCAGAAGCAGAACACCTCCGCAGGCTCCTCGACTGCACCCGCTTCGTGATTCTCGACTTCGACGGACCCATCTGCAGGCTGCTCGCGGGATACACGGCAGAGGCCATGACTGGGCACCTCACGGACTGGTTGGACAGCCGTGGGTACGGCGACCTGGCAAGACGAGGACAACATCCGCAAGCCGTCGCTGATCCTCAAGTCATCGTGCGGGCCGTCACTAAGCACCGGCCAGGCAGCGACCTCGCCATCGAGGCAGAAAGACGCCTCACCGATCTGGAACGCGCAGCCGTCCCGAGCGCGGTACCGACCCCTTACGCCGACCCACTGATCCACACTTTGCACGCAAGAGGCGTGCCCATTGCCATAGCCTCCAACAACTCGGCCACAGCCATCAGCGACTACCTCGCTGCCCGCAGCCTCCAGAGCATCATCAGCCACGTCCAAGGCCGCAGGTCAGACTTTGAGCACCTCAAGCCACACCCATATTCACTGACCAAAGCCATGGAAGCCATCAACGCCGACCCGGCAGCAACCACCCACCTGGGCGACAGCCCAACCGACTTACACGCTGCACAGGCAGCCGGGATCGCCTTCCTCGGCTACAGCAGCTACGGCCCCTGGCAGCAGGGTCTTCGCGACGCCGGCGCCGACTGCACCGTCTCCAGCCTGCGGCCCATCCTCGAACTGCTCCATGGATAGGGCGCCAAACCCATGCTTTGCGGGCGCATGGCTGGCTCCGGCAAGTCGGGCGGCGGCCTGCCCAACCGAACTCCGTGCCGCAAGTCCCACCCCGGCGGTACGACTGTGCTCCAGGCGCCGGGCAGACCGGCAGACCGGCCTGACTGGGATCACGGCCCTCGTGGTTTGCTTCGTCGCCGCACCGCACTGGGCCGCACGGCGCTTCTTCCGCTGGAGCATTCACTCGCGTTTCATTGCAACGATCAGGGGCAGGTGTGTTGCATTCCTATCGGATTCGTTGCAACGATTTTCCTCCATCCACCTGCAGAGACGATGCTATTGCGCAACGGGCATGTTGTTGGATCAGTGAATGCAACGTAGCTTTTCCTTTGTCGGAAACGGCGGGCCGTGGGGGTCCGCGCCGGCAGACGAAGGAGTCGTGCCATGCAGAAGTTCGCCACTCCCGCCCCCGTCCAGGCCGTCATCGCCGTCCCCGCCGGGCGTATTCAGCTGATCGCGGCCGACCGCGCCGACACCACCGTCGAGGTCCTGCCCGTGAACGCCTCGAAGTCCCGTGATGTGAAGGCCGCGGAACAGATCCAGGTCACCTGTGACGACGGTGTCCTGCGCATCGAGGCCCCGCAAGCACCGAACCGGATCCTCGGTCCTGCCGGGTCCGTCGAGATCACCGTCCAGCTGCCCACCGGTTCCCGGGTGGAGGCGACGGCGGCCGGCGCGGAATTGCGGGGCGTGGGACGCCTGGGTGACGTCGTCTTCGACGGCGGCTACCTCAAGGTGAAGATCGACGAGGCCGACAGCGCTCGCCTCGCGGGCACGGACGCCGACATCACCGTCGGCCGTCTGAACGGTCCCGGTGAGATCAGCACTCAGAAGGGCGACGTGACCGTGACCGAAGCCGTGCGCGGCACCCTCGCCCTGAGCACGCAGATGGGCGATGTCACCGCCTGTGCCGCTCGCGGGGTCTCCGCTTCCCTGGACGCCCGGACCGGTTACGGGCGTATCGACAACACGCTGAAGAACGACGGCACCCCGGCCCTGACGATCAAGGCGACCACCACCCACGGCGACATCACCGCCCGCAGCCTGTGACCTGGCATCACTGCCCGCGCCCAGGGACTCTGCCCAGGCCGGCCGGGAGGTGTTTGCCGATCGTCCTCCGGCCGGACCCGGTGCTCGCCCCGCGGTCTGTGTATGAGGCCACGGCGGCGCGGTGGCAGGAGGGGTGGCCCGGGCTGACCGTGCTGGACTGGCCGTCCACCGAGATCGCGGTGACTTCACTGCCGTTCCTGATCCGGGCATGCCGAACAACACGTCTGTGCGCCCGCGCCGCACGCCGTAATGGCTGCGGCGCGGGCGCTGCGCTGATTAGAGGCGACGCCCCACTATCCGCGCGAAGCCCAGCGCGCGGCCCTCATCGACGCGCAGCAATGTGACGGATTCGCGGGCCATGCGCGCCATCCATTCGTACGGGCTCTCCTCAGCGCACACCTCGCTCCACAGCAGCCAGTCGCGCCAGCCGTCGGGCTGCCAGTCGGCGGCCTCTACCTCCACGGCTTTGCTGCGTGTCCAGTTGCGCCGCCACCAGGCGGGGGAGTGGAACGCCCAGAAGTCCGGCTTCCAGTAGGGCTTCAGGTGCTCGGGAGGCTCGGTGCCTTCCGGTTCCTCCCGGAGGGCGGGTGCGACGACGCCGATCCGCCCGCCGGGCTTCAGCAGTGGGGTGAGCGTGGGCAGGTAGAGGTCGTTCGTGCCGAAGTACTGGTAGGCGTCGATGCTCACGATCGCGTCGAAGTGGCCCTGTGCGAACGGCAGGTCGTGGGCTTCGGCGAAAACGGGCAGGACGCGGTCGGCGACGCCCGCCTCAGTGATGCGCGCCGCATTCTCGTCGGGCTTGACCCACAGATCGGCGGCGACGACTTGGAAGCCGTACTCCCTGGCGAGGAAGACGGACGTCATGGCGCGGCCGCAGCCGAGGTCGAGGACGCGGGCGCCGGGGCGCAGTTCCTCGAGGCCGAGCGCGGGGGACAGCCATTCCAGCAGCCACAGGGCGTGCGGGCCCATCTGGTTCTCGATGGTCCAGCGGGCGTCGTAGCGGTTGCTGCGTGGGTGGCGAGGGTGGTTCAGGCGGTCAGTGAGGTCGTCGTTCGAAGTCGTCGATGTGTTGTCGGACATCGGTGAACGGGCTCCTTGAGTCCTTGAGGAAGGGACGGGATGCGTAGGAGCTCGGTCGGACCTTCAAACAATGCACCTGCTCGAGTCGGGGGCGATATGCCCGGCTACAGACGGCGGGACGCTACCAGCCGGCCCGTCCGCCGTGCACCCGTATTCTCAGCCTGCGAGGCGCTCGTATGCGGCCCGGACCCCCTCAGCCCAGGGACGGCTGTTCGGCTCGGGCGAGGGTGGATTGGTCAGGGGCCCTCACGCCACCACCCGGTTTCGACCTGATGAAGTACTGACCCCGGACAGCAACGATCCAGCCGAGGCCATCGGCAGGAGGCGGCACAGTCAGCTTCCATCCATTGGCGAACCGCACCTTCAGTACACCTGAATCAGCGGCATGGACTTCAGCGACCACCTGATCGAGGAGCTGGATTGCCTTGCCTGGATTGGTCCGGGAAGCGGCATGCACCGTGTCGGTCTGCCCACGTGTCATCAGCTCGGCCGCGCTGTGTACCTCAATCTGGTCCGAACCGATGTGCAGCCGCATCACGTTGCCGACAGCCACCTCGCTGACACCCGCTCCCCGCATCGAGTGGACATCCCAGCCACCGTCCACTCGGTCGATCCCACTCGCCATAGCGCAAGGCTAAGCACCCGGGGCAACCGATCAAACCCGTCACACCTGGCCACAAGATCGTGTGACGAGCTCCCGGTGCCCATGAGGATGATCGTCCGGCTGAGGCCTCATGGAGCCGTGCGCCGCGTACGCGACCGCCTTTTCCCGGCCGTGCTGTTCGTCCTGTGAGGGGATGGGCCTGCGTCATCTCGTTCACGGGGAGGGTGCCCCTGTCTCGTTGGTCAAGTGGACGGGTGCTGGATCGGGCGTCTGGAACGATGTGCCGGTGCATGCTGGTGATCGAGTTGGCGAGGGTGTCTCTGTGGACCTCGCGGTATTTCTCCGGACCGCTGGCGACGGCCTTCCTGTGAAGATCGTTCCTTCTGTCTGCGGCGGGTGCGGGCGGGCGCGTGTTCTTCGTGCTCGTTGACGATGTCGAGGCCGGAGCCGAGCGGGTGTGCACTGGTTGCGGCGGCCGCGCGTTCATCGCGTCTAGCGAGGAGTTCTGACAGGACGCGGATCCTGGCGGAGCCGGCTGCCCGTGCTGGAGCGAGGAGTTCGAGACTGCGGTTGCGTTCTCGCTCGCGGGCGACGGGTCGGTCCGTTGGGTGAGCGTTGGGCTGCGGTGCCAGAAAAACGGTGCTGTGGGGGTCTATGCCGACTGGAATACGGCAGTGGCGGGCTTGACCGGGGGGCGAGGGCCGGCTGGTGGCCTGTTGATGGAGGGGAGGGCCGAGCGGCCAGCCACTGCTGCAGTTCGCGATGCCGGAACTGGTAAACGGGCCCGCTGTATCGCATCAGCGCCGTTGGCGCAGGCCCAGTCCAGGAAGCGTGCCTGCCGGAACGGCAGGTAGGCGCGCGCACATGAGGGACGCCAGACACTGGCGCGCGTCGCTCCCTATGAGTCCGACGGCGATTCCGGCCGAAAGTCTGAGCACGCACCCGGTCATGCGGCCGAACCCGAGGCCCACGCCGGTCCCGGTCCCGAGTGCGAATGCCAGCCCGCCCAGGACGCAGAAGGTGCTGTCTTCCCGCAGGTCAGCGCGGGGCAAGGCAGCATGCAAAGGGACTTCCTCGATCACGCCGGGCATCAGCTGTCTCGAGCACAGCCGTGAGCACAGCGGCCCCACAGCTCCTGCTGCGGCCGCCAGGCGCGGGGATGGTCCCAACTACGGCGGCGCGAGCGAAACAGGGGGGCGCTGCTCCCCACTCTCGCGAGGATGGTCCCACGGGTGCTGGAGCAGTCTGCCGAGTTCGCGGCTCGTGTGCAGTAGAGATAGGGATGGCTCATTGCCTCGACGGAACGCCGACAGGGCGCAGGGGGCCGGACGAGCCGCGAGCAGCTTCGCCGTCCGAATCCGCCAGTACCCTCACCAGCGCCCAGCCCAGCGACCACGCCACAGTCCGACCCAGATCCACGACCGGACACGCCTGTGTGAACGGTGACGGTACCCAGGCGACCTGCGGACGGCTGGCGCGGGGCAGCGCCCTCGACTGGAACTGCTGGCGACATCCCCACCGAGTAGCGTCCTCAGCCTGGTGGTTTACCTGCGCGGAGCCTGAGAGGATGCCACCATGTGGCGCATGCCATCGGGGGTCAATGCAACGCTACGATTCCGACATCACGTGGGAGCCAACTCCGCCCTGCGCAAATTGGACCGCTCATTAAAGCAACTGAGCTTACCCAGGGCTCGACTACCGATGCGTCGGGCTATACGGGCCGCCTGTTTTTTTGAGAGCAGTCGATGGCGACTCACCGCCGGATACGTTGCACTAATTTGGACTTACGAATGGACGCTGCATATAGTCCTGATTGGCATTCCAGACTGGGTTCTGTACGTCCCTAAGGCCACCTACGATACGTGGACTGTGGTATCCGCCGGCGCCGATTTCCTTGTCGGCTTCATGGTCGTGTCTGCTTTCGGCTCCGTCCTCACGGCGGGCATATTCCTGGCAGTTTTGCTCGGCCCTCAGGTCCTGGCATATGGGGTGATCAAGGGGCGCTCATGGACACTGTTTCGTCGCATCATCATGCGGGGTCGCTTCTTGCCCGTTCTTGCGCTCAGCGATTCCATCGCGCGCTGTGCAGGGGTTCGAGGCAGCAATTGGCGAAACAGGCCACAGAAGATGCGGGCCTTGTCCAGGAGTTTAAGAGCAGCTGAGAGGCAGATATACGCTCTCCACAAGTCGAGCGGCTATCTCACCCTCCGGTCTCACCGCCGCAAGCAACTCAAGCACCACGCGGGGCTCGTCGTTGCCGCCCTGAGGCAAGCTGAAGCACGTCTGGACAGCGACGGCGACGCGGCGCTGACGACTCTTGCCGCGGCTCTCCTCAAGGTCGCAGAGCGGGCGGCGGTGGGCCGAATCGGAGCGCTCCTCGACGACGAGGTGAGCCCAGAGCTAACGCCGGCGAGGGACTGGGAGCCGTTCCGTCTCGCAGTGGCGGCAGTCCTGATTGCTGCATGTGCTGTCGCACTTGCCTTCTTGCATGTCCCCGACGCTGCACAGGCGTACGCCGTCGGCGCATGCGGCGTCTTGGTCCTCACCTTGATTTACGGTCGTCGCGTTCAGCAGTTCTTGGATTTGCTCGGGTCGCTCGGCGGGAAATGAGCGCCCCGTCACAGCACCCGGTTCGCGGCGAGCAAGTAGAGGCGGGTCTCCTCGTACCAGGCTGGCACGCCGGAGTCGCCGTCTGCGCAAGCATCGTTGATGCACCATGCGCGCGGCCGGTCATCGTCCGCGCAGCCGTACACGGTCGCAGGCCAGGCACAGGGCGTGCCGGAAGTGCACCGATGGCCCGCGCAGGCCGAGGACGGTGCCGTGCCAGCGGCCAACGGTCCGCAGTATCTCCGGGACGCGCCCAGCGGCCACGGCGCCCTGCGGGATGGCCTTGAGCGCCCGGTACCAGGACTGCGTACGCGCTGACCGCCTCAACTACATGTCCAGACCGATGGCTTCGGTCTTGACGTGCTGCGACCAGGTGACGGCTTCGAGGGATGTCGGCGGCCGTGACCCGGGCGGGGTGTGGCCACCGTCCGCCGGATGCCGGGTGCGAAGGCCGAGGGTGTCGAGCCGGTGGATGAGGCCCAGGCCGCCGTCGCCCGGGTGCTGCTCGTCGCCGGTGCACCGGTCAACTAGGTCGGCGACCAGACCGTCAAGCGACAGCATCAGAGGCCCCCAGGCATGCATGATGTGCGGCATGGATCAGGGGGATGCTGCCGTCTGGGCAGCCGGGTTGGGCATTGCGGGCACCCTGGCTGGCGTCCTCGGCGGGGCCTATGTGCAGGCGGGAGCTGGCCGCAAACAGGTGCTCGACCAGGAGACCGTCGACGTACGCCATCGACTCCGAGAGGAACGACGACTCGCCTTCGCCGCGGTACTCGACCGCTGTGACGAAGTGGTCTCCGCACTCGGCACGATCATCGCCGCCCGCGTACAGCCCGATTGGTGCGACGAAGACAATCACCGGGAGTTGTGGGCGCTGGCCAACGAAGCTCTTAAGCCTTTCAACGTGCCGTGACTTCTGTGAAGATCACCGGTCCTGACGAGATGATGGCACTTGCAGAGTCCGTGCACGACACCGTTCTCGACAAGGCAATCGCGATGCGCGTACCTGGTCTGTTCGCCACGCTCATCGAGGAGAACGTCCTTCACCACCGCATCGGGGACACGGAAGTGATGGCCGGCCAGCTGGGCCAGCTGCTCTCCTCCATGACGCTGCCGTCCATGTCACTGGGGATCATCCCTGCCCAGGTGCCGCGGGAGCAGATCATGTGGCCGCTGGAACAATTCACAGTCTTCGACGACGTCCGAGTCAACGTCGATCTGCTCGCCGCAAAAGCGACCGTCACGGACCGGGCGAACTGGACGTCTACCTGCGCGCGTTCACCAGACTCACCGAGCTCGCCGTCTACGGCGCCGACGCCTGCGCCCTGATCGTGAAGGCCATCGAGGCGCTGGGCTGACCCCGGCCACGACGAAACGCCCGCCCCCCTCGCATGGCTTTTCTGTCCAGGGTTTGTGTGCCTGCGTCAGGTGAGGCTGTTGTCTTGGCGGGCGTCGGGCGTCGGGCGTCGGGCGTCGGGCGGTGGGCGTCGGGCGGTGGGGGAGGGGGCCGGATATGAGGTGTGGACGTCCGCGAGGGCCTGCTGCCAGGGGCGGCCGGGCCTGGGTCCGTATCGGGCGGGTGCCGGTAGTGCGGGTGCGGCGCGTTGTCGATGGTGATCAGAGCGGTCAGTGGTCCGGCGGAACGGGAGCGGGCGGACGCGAGCTTCAGAGCTCGGCGCTGCTGCTCCTCGTTCAGCTCGTGCAGTCCTTCGACCTGGGCATACAGCCGGTCCCAGGGGATGGTCGTGCCGAGCGAGGCGGTGTGTTCGAGGACGTCGCGCGCAGTATCCGCCACGGCGTCAGTCCCCGTGGGGATGGGTGCGGAGGTGCGGAGGTGCGGCGTGGGCTGGGACCGGATCACCCCCGCGTCGGCGGGGAGCACACGATGATGATCCCGGCCCACGGATCACCCCCGCGTCGGCGGGGAGCACACGATGATGATCCCGGCCCACGGATCACCCCCGCGTCGGCGGGGAGGACCCCCGATACCCACGGCCTGAACAGTGGGGTCTGGTTCACCCCGGCGTCTGCGGGGTGATCCGTCGTCGTCGCGTATCAGCGTGATGGCGGCCGAGTTCTCCGCTGCGGGGGTGGTCCGCGGTCCGGGTGGAGGTTGCGCGGCTGAGGATCGCGCTCCCCGCCGGTCCAGGGATGGTCGAGGGCGCTGGCGCTGGCAATCAGTCGCCTCCGTAACGGGTGACGGCGCCTGCTCATCGGTGCTGGCATGGTGATGCCGGCGGATCATCCAGCTATTCCAACAGCGCCGCCGCGGAGACCGCGCTCATCAGGACGTGACCTTGTCGGGCACCGTCTTGACGGTTGGTGTCACCACCTCTGCGCCTGTGTCCGGACCGCTCTTCTGAGGGAACCGTCGTGCTGAGCACCATCTGGTGAGGTGATGGCGGCGATCAGCCGGTCCCCCTATGAGTTCGGTAAGTTATGCCATTTTGCTGGAGGGATCCGGGTGGCTGCGGCGGCGAGGTTGGCGCGAACCTTCCGGGACAGCCAGTGGTCTTCGCCGAGGACCCGGTGGGTGTCAGCGACTGTCTGCTTGAGGAGCGTGACCGCCCCTTCTGCGCTGCCAGCTGCTAGGTAAAAGCATGCGAATGAGTTGCGGAGTTTGAGGGTCTCCGCGTGGTCCTCGCCCAGAAGTTGGACGCTGACGCTGAGGTTTCGGCGCCACAGGAGGATCGCCAGAGCCCAATCCCCGGCTTCCTGGAAGGCCCGCGCCAGGATTGCACGGGTGATGAGAGTGTCGGCATGCCCTAGGCCGAGCACTCGTTCCCGCTCCGCGAGCGTGCGCTTCAACAGGGGGAGTGCCTGATCCGAATTTCCCGCAATCTGGTATGCGGCTCCGAGGTTGTTGCGGGAGCTCAGGGTGTCGGGATGCTCGTCGCCGAGGGCCCGCTCCCGGTCCACAAGGGTCCGTTCGTACAGCTCAATGGCCAGTCTCAGATTCCCGTCGACACGATGCGTGTAGGCGAGGTTGGTGCGGGTGGTCAGGGTGTCGGGGTGGTCCACTCCGAGCACCCGCTCCCGGTCGGCGAGGGCCTGCTCATAGAGCGGGATGGCCCGCTCCCGATCTCCCACGGACTCGTAGACACCGGCCAGCCGGTCGCGGAGTTCCATGGTCTCGACGTGGTCGACACCGAGTTGCTGCTCCCAGTCGGTGAGGGCTTGTTCATAGAGCGGGATGGCCCGGATCAGGTACCCCGCTGACTGGTAGGCGTGGGCTAGTTGGTACCGGGTGGTTCGTGTCCGGCGGTCGTTCTGGCCAAGGACTCTGAGGTGATCGGTGAGTGCACGCTGATACAAGGGAATGGCTTGGCCTGCATTGCCGGCCAACTGGTACGCGGCGGCGAGGTTGTTGCGGGTGATCAGGGTCTGGGGGTGGTCCGCGCCGAGGACGCGATCGTGATCGGTGAGAGTGCGTTCCAACCTGGGGATGGCCTCCTCAAGATCTCTGGCTCCCAGGTACGCGGCGGCGAGGTTGTTGTGGGCGATCAGGGTCTGGAGGTGGTCCGCGCCCAGAATCCGGGTGAAGTCGGCGACATTCCGCTGCCCCAGGAGAATGGCCTGCTGCGAGTCCCCGCCCGCCTGGTACGCGAAGGCCAGATTGTTGCGGGACGCAATGGTGTCGGGGTGATCCTCGCCGAGTGCCTGGACACAGGCGGCGAGAGTCTCCTCGTAGAGTGTGATGGCCGGCTCGAGTTCTCCGGCCTCCTGGTACGCGACGGCAAGGTTATTGCAGGAGGCGAGCGTGTCCTGGTGGTCCTCACCCAGCAATTGCCGCCGCTTCGCGAGAGTCGCCTTGAAAATGGGGATGGCCCGTGCGGGGTCTCCGTTGGACTGGTAGGCGGCAGCCAGGTTGTTCCAGGCAGTTAGCGTGTCGGTGTGCTCCTCGCCCAAATCACGTCGCCTGGCAGCGAGGTTCTGCTCGAACAGAGGGATCGCCCGCCCCGGATCCCCGGCTGCCTGATAGGCCCGGCCGAGGTTGCTGCGGATGGCTTGGGTGGCCGGATTGTCCTCACCCATGACGAGCACAGCGTGAGAGAAGGCGCGTTGGAGGTAGACGATCGCGCGGGCCACGGAACCCTGGTCTTCCAGGAGCACCGCGGTCTGGTTGAGCAGTAGGGTCGTGAACTGGTTGTCGGCCTCCGGCAACGAGTGGCCGATCAGCGCGTCGATGTGGGGCAACAGGGTCCGCAAGTTCTGCGTGCCGCCGGCGGTATTCCTCCATGAGGGAAGGGTTGCGACGAGCTGCAACGCGGCTCGCACCCGAGAGTATTCAATGTCCTGCGGCTGGCGGTGGTCGTCGTCAGGGTCAGCGGTGCGGCTTACGGCCTGCACCAATCGGTGCACCGACAGGGTGTCGGCGTCTGCGTCGATGGTGATCATGCTGTACGCGGCCAGACGTCCTATGGCGTGCAGGAGCGTTGGGGGGTCGGCCGTTAGATCG
The DNA here is from genome assembly GCF_039543605.1 of Streptomyces siamensis. Taxonomy (NCBI): domain Bacteria; kingdom Bacillati; phylum Actinomycetota; class Actinomycetes; order Kitasatosporales; family Streptomycetaceae; genus Streptomyces; species Streptomyces siamensis. The sequence continues at coordinate 153,508 of NZ_BAABKB010000031.1, forward strand.
AGGAGGTCACGGGGGATGGCGTCAGGGGCGTACCAGGCCAGGGTCCGCAGGAGATGCCCAGCCGCGGGGTAGTCCCGCAGCCGGTCCAGGGTGACGTGCCAGATCCGGGCGACGGCCCGCTCTGTGTCGCCGCCCTCGGCAGTCTCCTTGAACATGATGGCGGGGTAGTCGGCCAGCAGAGCTAGATACCTGCGCGGGGTGGTGCCGCTCTCGGCGCAGTACGCGGCGGCCTGTTCGACGGCCAGCGGCAGGCACCCCAGTTCGGTGCACAACTCCTCCGCTCCGTCCAGGTCGCGGGTGCGATCGTGGGCGACGATGCGGGTGAAGAGCTGCATGGCCGCGGAACGGTCGAATACGTCCAGGGGTATCGGTGTCGCGAGGCCGTGCCAGCCGGTGGAACGTCTGGTGGTGATCAAATACCGTCCCGCTGTGGCGCGAGCGAGTAGTGGTTTGATGTCAGCAGGGTCGTTGACGTTGTCGAGGACGAGCAGCCAACGGTCGTGCGTAGCGAGCCATTGCAGCGCGCGTTCCCGCTGTGCTTCGAGTGGCAGGGCGTCAGCCAATGACGGTTGAAGGGCGGCAGCCAGGGCGGCCAGGCCTGCGTCGATCGTGGCTGGGGTGTCGGCGGTGATCCACCAGACCGGATAGTGATCGGTGGCATGAGCGGCCGCCCAATGCGCGGCCAGAACGCTCTTGCCGACGCCGCCTAGCCCGTGCACGGCTTGGATCACGGTCTCACCGGGTCCGGTGAACTGTGTGTCCAGCTGGCTCAGTGCTTCGTCGCGGCCCACAAGCAGGCCCCGCGCTGGGAGATTCGTTAGCCCTGGCGGAGCGGATATCTCTGCGACCGGCAGAAATGCCTCGGCTGGAAGCACCGTTGCCTGCTCCGCATGGTGCTGCACGATCGTTGCGTAGTCGCCGGTGTTGGCGATGCCAGAAAGGTCCCCGGTCACGCTGATGGAGGGCGTGCGGGAGGCGGAGTCGCTGGATTGTCCGGTGGTGCGCCTCCGGGAGCGTCCCCTCATGGTTGCTGGGTGTTGGATACGTCATCGCCTGTGGAAGCGATGCCGCTGATTGATCCACCGGTACTGATCGACCGCTCCCCTGCAGCCGGAGCCGGAGCCGGAGCCGGAGCCGGAGCCGGAGCGGGATCGGTGTGCGTCGGCGGCACCGGGTCCTGCGGTGGGGAGACCGGGGGGATCGCTGGGCTTTGAATGTTCCTTGTGTGGTCACCGGTGGAGGCGATCCCGTGGAGCTCTCCGCCCACCGAGATGGATCGCGGGCCGAGGCTGCCCCTCGGTGCCTCTGCTCCGGGAGAGTTTGTTCCCTGCCATGAAGGGTCGCGGGTGGCCCACGACTTGCCCCAGAGGGCGACGAAGGCTGCCACCGCCACGCCGAGAGCGGTGGCCACTACCCAGCGCTCGGCTGAGGATTCCATTAGGTGCGGTAGCACGAATGCCCCAGAGATCCAGGCCGGCAGGCTGAATGCCCCTGCTGTCGCCAGACCCGCCACCCACCATCTGACCGTCTGATTCATGGCCACCCCCCACGCGCCGAAGCTCCCGCACATCGACCACCACGATGACAGGAATTTTCCAGATCCGCGCCTTCCGATGGGGAAAACTACGAAGGGGTAACTCGTGGCTCGTGTAATCGCTTCATCCGCTTGCGGCGTCCCCGGACCCTCACGCTCGAGGATGCCCTGGCCATCCCGGGTGGCCGCACTGCTGGACTGCCTCGCTGGCGTGGACGCCATGGTGCGGCCCAAGACCGTGGAGAACGAGAACCGGCAGCTCGTCGCGAAACCCATGCGCTCCCCGATCGTCGAGCGTCCGACCCAGCACGACCTCGCCGAAGCGCTCCATCTCGGCCACGCGACCGTGGAACGGGCCGTGGCGGAACTGCGCAGGGAAGGCGCCCTGGTCCGCTTCCGCAAGGGAGAACGCACGAACCGGGTCTACGAGATCGCCGACCGCGACATACTGCAGCAGATCGCGCGCGGCGGCTGACCCCCTTCCCGGCGTGCGGGCCCCGCAACGTTAGGTCCGGCCGCCGTGATGCGCCGAGCCTCAGCCGGTGCCCGGCACCACCATCAGGCCCTGCTCACGCCGGTCCCGCCGGCTGCCCTGTGTTCCGAGGCGCCTGCAACTGCCGCAGCCTGCGACGCCCTTCGGCCGGTGCCGCCCCGAATCCGCAGGCGCCGGCGGTGCCGTTCCCGTGTTCATGAGCGTCAGGGGCTTGCCAGGCCCGCTCCGGCGACCGGCCGTGGGGCGAAGCAGGGGTGTGCGTATGCCAGGCCGCCGGATGTCCGTGGGAGTGGCTGGTTGGGAAGGGGTGGCGGGTCGCGGGTGGGGCAGGATGGCCGGGTGCGGGCCCTTTCGTGGGGCGTGGGCGCTGTTGGAGGATGATGCGGTGCGTGTTGATGTGTACATCGACGAGGAGCGCTCGGAGAGCGAACTGCGTTCGCTGCAGGGCTGGCTGGGCCAGGAACCCGCGGTGCGCAGGACGGCCGCGCTCACACTGCGGGAGAAGTCGGCCGAGCCCGGATCGATGGGCGGCGTGCTCGATGTCCTGCAGCTGGTGACCGGAAACGGATGGAGCGCTGCTTCGTTCGTGCTCTCGGTGGCCGCGTGGCGTCAGACCAGGCCGCGTGCGCCGCAGGTCACGATCCGGCGCGGCAGTACCGAGATCAGCATCAGCAACGGCACGGACGCCGAACTGCGCCGTGTCCTTGCGGTGCTGGAGAGCGTGGGCGGTGAGGGGGAGCCGGACGGACCGGATGCCGGGCAGGGGTCGCGGCCGTGAGAGCACTGCCTGACCCGGCCGCCTCGCGGGCGGTGCTGGTCGGGGTCAGCCGTTACACGGTGCTGGAGCCGTTGCCGGCCGTGGCGAACAACCTGCCGGCGCTTGCCCGGGCGCTGACCGGCCCCACGTCGTGGCATCTGCCGGCCGGGCACTGCACCGTGGTCGCCGAGCCGGACACGCCCCGCGACATGCTGGACCCGGTCAAGGAGGCCGCCGAGGCCACGAGTGACACGCTGCTGGTGTACTTCGCGGGCCACGGCCTTCTGGACGGCCGGGGTGAGCTCTTTTTCGGCCTGCCTCGCTCCGTCCAGGGCAGCAGCTACACCGGCGTCACCTACCAGGCGCTGCGCGAGATCATCACGGACTGCACGGCCCGGCGCTTCGTCATCATCCTCGACTGCTGCATGAGTGGGCGGGCGCTGGGGCTGATGGGCGGCGAGGACCTGCTGGCCGACCAGGCTCAGATCGACGGCAGCTACCTGCTGGCCGCTGCCCCCGAGAACGGGCGGGCCCTGGCCCCGCCGGGGGAGACCCACACCGCTTTCACCGGTGAGCTCCTCGACGTCCTGCAGCACGGCATCCCCGGTCAGCCGCGCGAGTTGGACCTGAACGCCGTCTACCACCACCTTCGCGGCGAACTCGCCGCGAAGGGACGGCCCGCACCGCAAAAACGCGACCGCAACACCGCCGGACGGCTCGTCCTGGCCTACAACCAGGCCTACCGCCCCGCGTCCATCCCTGCACGCGCGGCCGCGGACGAGAGTGCCTGGCCCGACCCGGACGACTGCCACACCCCGCTCGCCTTCCTCGAGGCACTCGCGGAGGTGAGAGCGCTCACCGGTCTGACCATCCCGGCCCTCGCCCAGCGCGCCGACCCGCCGCTGGCAGCGACCACGGTCAGCCGGCTCCTCAATACACCGACGCTGCCCGCGACCTGGAAGACCACTGGCCGCTACCTCGCCGCCTGTGGACTCACCGCCGACCGGATCAGTGCATGGCGGGCTGCCTGGCAACGCTTGCGCACCCAGGAAAGGGAACCGGCACGGTCCGAACCGCCCGCACCGGCTGCCGCGCCGCCAAAGGCGCGCTCCTGGCGGGATCGTCTGACAGGACGCCAAGACCGCCAGCCGCGGCAGCGTGGGGCGTGAAGCGACAAGGCATCCCGCCCCGATGCGGGGCAGGATGCCAAAAGGGTCAGCGCCCGGAAGGCGACGAGACCGACGACGGCTCGGGCGCCGGCTTGTCGCTGCCGGAGTCGGGAGAGAAGAGCCCCATCCAGGCCCCCACGACCAGCAGGCCCACGACCACGACTCCCGTTCCGGACTTCTTCGTCCGCGTGCTCTTGCCTTCCGACCGGTTCACCCAGTGACCCGCCCGGTAGTACTGGCCAGAACGACCCGCCACGCAACACCCCCGAGGTCCATTCTCAGCGGCGGCCCGCCCGCCGCAGTCACAGAGTGTGGCAGCGGCCGACCAGTTGATATACAGGATGAACCGAATTTGGCTGATACAAGACGTGACACAAAGTGACCCTGTGGATACGGGCCCGACGCAAACGAGTCGGCTGGGCACAGTGAGGCCAGTGGGACGTCACGCCGCGCCCCTCCGCCCTCGCGTCAGGCCGTCGCGTGGATGGGGCGGGAGAGAGCGGCGGCGTCGATCCAGGAGGGGCTGGTGTAGTCGACGCCGAGGAACGGGCCGAGACAGGGTCGGTTCAGGCGGTGGCCGAGATGGTGGACGAAGCGCCCTCTTGCGCCCCATCCGGCCGGGCGGCCCCTGCCGCGGTTGGCCTGCGCCATCCGGATGCAGGTGGGGCCTCGAAGTTGCGGAAGTTCTTGACCCGGACGCGGCTGAGCTGCATGACACTCCTGGTGGTTCACAACGTGCTGCCCCCCCCACCGCACCACCAGGCACCTGTGCCACGAGGAGATCGTCATATTCAGGGCCTCATAGGCAATTCCCGCCCCAATCCGCCGCATTGAACCTCCCGCGCTGACGCCACTACTCGCCCACGCAGGCGGGATCACGCGGGTGAGGAGACAGGTCGGGCCCTCACGCAGGCGCGCATCCACGGGGGCGTCGGACGTCTCTGCGCGCGCTGCTCTCCGTGACGGCACGCGCTACGTGCGGCCGAGTACGGTTCCTGGCAGCCACAGATGGTGGTGCAACAAGTTCGGTGTCCTGGGGCACGTACCTCTGCTGACAGGTTCGCGGTGTTCAAGGGGTTGGCCGCAGGGCATCTGCGATGGTGGCGGCGACCTGTGGCATGTCCCAGTACGCGGAGTGGGTCCACATGCCCGCGCTGGCGGTATGCGGCAGGGCAATGTCGATCGGGGGTGTTCCGTCTTCGTGGTGGAACACGCGGGAGGCGGCGAAGGCCAGGACATCCAGCGGCTGCCAAAGATTCGTCCAGCGGCCCAGCGAGGGTGGCAGGGATACGAGGGTGTTCAGGCTGTAGGGGGCGAGTTGGCCGCCGCGTGGATCACACAGGTGGAAGTAGGCGGACTGGGAGCCGAAGGTGACCAGCGAGGAGATCCATAGCGGCTGCTGGGCAGTGGCCATGTCGACGGCGATCACACCGCCGAGGCTGTGCGCAGCTACCCGGACTCGATGCTCAGGGCCGGTTCCCAGGAGGGGGTCCACGGCGGCGATTTGGTCCCACACACGTGCTTGGATGGCCTCGCGGTGGCGTTGGTAGACCAGTACGTCCCCCAGGAAGCGGGTGGTGGCTGGGCCGAGCCGGGTACGCAGAGCGTGGTTGGCCCGGCCGGCAACCGCCTGCATGGCGGCCCCGGCGATTCGGTCCAGATCCGCCAGTCGGCGCCGGATGACTCCGCGCTGCTTGTTCTGGTCCTGTCCCGGTCCGCGTAGCCCTGCGTATGGGTCGTCTGGTTCGGGTGCCAAGGCGTCTGTGATGGCTCTGCCCGTCTCACGTAGGAGTACTGGGTCATCGGTGCGCGAGAGCCAGTCGGTGGTGGGCCAGAGTTCGGCCAGGGTATCCAGCACAAGTTGTTCGAGCTCCGGATCCCCCGTGCTAGTGCGAAGCCCTTGGTCAGCATCCTCGCCCAGGACGTCATGTACTCCTTCGCGTACGGCCGGGGGCAGGTCGACGCCCCATCCTGCGGGCTGTGTGCAGTGCATGAGACCCGTCAGGACTGCGGCAGTGCCGGCGGCGTCCTCGAGGACGCCGCCGTCGCGTAGTTCTGCCTGCGCTCCGCCGCGCAGGGGCAGTGAGAGATCGACGAAGGTGTCATCGGCTCCCAGATCTCCCCAATAGACCGGCCGCAGGGTCAGCCCGGTGGTGACCTCCAACGCGGTCACGGTGGCGGTGAAGCCGACGCGGTCGCGGTTTCCGACACCGTGAATCACGAAGGCGGGCTCGTCCATGTCTCTCCTTCAACTCCAGTCGGCAATGGGCAGCTCACGTGGCCGCGGCGCGGGCGTCCGGACTTCCGTACACGGCATACGCCAGCCATGTCGGATCCCCGCTCCGGTCACGAATGGCCCGGCGGGCGTTGAGAGATGCCTGTCCCAGACTTTCGCCTCGGGCGACGAGGTGGCGGTAGAAGGTGTCGGCAAAGGTCAAGGCGGAGTCGGAGCGCACTGGCCACAGCGTGCCGACGAACGCACCTGCACCAGCCCTCAAAAACTGCGTGGCCCAACCAAGGTTCGTGGAGAACCAGCCGATCTCACCCGCGCTGCGGCAGGCGTTGAAGAACACCATCGGATGGGTAGGGCGCAGTGTGCCTGCCTGGGTGGCGTAGGCGAGATCGATCGGGTCAAAGGGACCGTCCGCCATGGTGACCCGGGAACCGGCAGTGGTGAAGGCGTTATGGCAGGCGAAGTGCAACAGCCCAGTCAGACCCTCGTCGATCAAGTCACTGACATCCGCGCGGTGGGCCAAAGTTCTTCCCTGGCCGGCGCGTTCGCCTAACGTCGCGCGTAACGCGGCAACCTCACGCTCCGCCTTGGGCGGCGATCCGGGCGGCACGACAAATGAGACCCGCGACAGGGACAGTTCGCGCACACGGTCCTGGCCGAAGGCTCGGCGCACCACCGGCACCCACTCAGCGAGAAACCCGTCACCCTCCTGCCCCCCGTCCAGCGGATACAGCAACTCCCACGGAACGACGTCATGCTCGCCAAGCACCGTGAGCGAGGTGATACGCCCGGCCTCATTCCAAAACTGCCGCCGCACCACATCGGGCACCGCGGCCGCCCACAACTGCACCCCCAAGTTCCTCAACCGCCGCCGCGCCCCAATGCGATCAATCCTTCCGGAAATCCCAGAAGACGCTGCGGAGCGGCGGAGTTCATCGTAAATCTGCTCCGTCACACCACGCGGATCACCAGCCACGAGTCGAAACGACTCCGGAGCGTTGGCCGTCTCACTGAGTAACTGAAAACTGTAAGACCCATCCCCACCCTTGAGGACCTGAAGAGTCACCTCTCCCGGATCGAAGGCGCCGCCGGCGATGGCGACGCTGCGCATGGGACCATCCCTGATGGGAACATCAGCCTGTACCGATATCTGAGTGCGCAACTCACCAAGGAACGCGCCTCCGTGAAACGCCCGCACAGTCACCGCATGCAACCCCGAACCAGTGGTCCGTAGTCCGAAGCGCACCACATCTGAATCACGACCGGGGTAAACAGAAACTTCCTGCTGCAGATCCCCTAACGACTGCAACCCGGGAGCATGCACCGTGACCATCACGTGGGACCCGGAGTCCGTTACGGGGAAGGAACGCAAGCGCACTCCGGCGCTGTTCGTGTCCTGGACGACCTGGACATGTAGCGGCACCTCTCTGCCCGGCGGAGCCTGTTCAGCAAGTTCAACCGTGAGCCGACGTGACCCAAAGGGTTCGGCCGGCGACCGCGCACCTGGGCGTACGTAAGGAGGCTCGATCCCGCTTCCTGGCCCAGTCGTTGGAGACCCTGACCCCAGAGCAGGTGAGGGAGGGGAGGGACCTGCCGCCCGGGCCCGGGGCGGCAGCGAGCCGAGGCCGGTCTGGACGCGGGGGGAGGCGTCGGCCTGTGGTGCCACGATCTGCGACAGCGCCGCCTCTGCCTCGGTTGCGGACGACCGCCGCCACGGTTCCTTCTCGAGCAGGCCGTGCAGCACGGGGCCCAGTGCGCCGGCCCTCACGGCCAAACGTGGCTCCTCCATGACCACCGCGGTGAACTCGGCGAGTGGCGACTCGCGCTCGAAGGGGGCGTAGCCCTCGACGCCGTAGTACAGCGTGCAGCCCAGCGAGAAGAGATCGCTGGCCGGGGTGGGCGGCCCGCCCGTGGCGCGCTCCGGCGCCAGATAACCCGAGGTCCCCACCAGCACGGACCCCATCGTGTAGCGGGTCTCGCCGGCGTCCTGATGCACCGAAATGCCGTAGTCGGTGAGCAGGACGCGGTCGTACGACGCCCTGGTGCGGTCCGGCGTGAGCAGGATATTTGCCGGCTGCACGTCCCGGTGCATCACGCCCCGCTCGTGCCCGGCTGTCAGCGCGTCGAGCACGGCCAGGCCGATGCGGGCGCATTCCGCGGGCGAGAGCGGGCCGCGCTGCTGAACCAGGTCGCGCAGGTCGACGGCACCTGCGACGTACTCCATAACGATCCACGGCAGTCCGTCGTGCTCCAGTACGTCGTACACCGCCACCACGTGGGGATGACCGCGCAGCCCCGCCGCGTGCCGGGCCTCCGAGCGGGCGCGGGCGACCCGGGCCGCGCGCTCGTCGCGGTCCGGTTCCGGGCCACGGAACACGATCTCCCTGAGCGCGACCTCGCAGGCGAGCCTTTGGTCGTGGGCGAGCCACACGCGGCCCCTGCCGCCGCTGCCCAGCCGGTTCAGCAACCGGTAACGGCCGGCGATGACCCGGCCCACTCCCGAGGTCGGTGATCCTGGATGCATCCGGTGACTCCCAGGTTCTGCGAGGCTGCCCGCGTCACGACTCTGCCGCCCACAAGCATTCCGTCCCAGCGCTTGAAATGCCTGGCAAACAGTCGTGTTGATCAGTCCGTGAGGCTGCGTGGCCCACCGGGAGCCGATCCGGATGACATCAGTCGGTGCGGCTGTCGGGGTGCGATGTCATTCGACGGTGTAGGCCATCACCCACGGCGCTTGTTCGGCCATCGCGTCCGGGGTGGAGCTCGCCTGGGGGTGCCAGTCGGGCGCGCTGGAGTCGATGGGTGCGGTGTGTACGCGGTAGTAGAGATGGCTGCTTTCTTCCGTGAGCATTCCCCAGGCGTCGTCGGGCAACGTGTAGTCGAAACCGCCCTTGGCGTCCGTGACGAGTGAACCGAAGAAGTTGTTCGGGAGGCCCTGCCGCATCCGGACAGCGTCGAAGAGGGAGGCTTCGGTCGCGAATTCCGCACGGTAGGAGCGTGCGCCGTCCGGCAGTTCGACATGGAATGTGGGAGCAGGGCCGTCCTTCTCCGCAGAGTCGGGTCCGATGATCAGCGGCTGTGCCGTTTCGTGTTGTTCCACAGTGTCGTCCCGTGTCCAACGCGTGTCCGTCCACCAGTCGTTGTCTGCCGCAGTGCCGGGGATCGTGACGTAGGGTGCGTTCCAGTAGCTGTCGTCGGTGGTGGTCACTGCCTGGTCGACCCACTCGCTGTCCGAGGAGGAGAACCAGGGACGGTAGTAGAGCGTTTCGGCCGCATTCAGTCGCTGCCAGGCCTCGTCCGGCAGTTGGTAGGGATTGCTCGCCAGGAAGCCTGTGTCATCCCGGCTTGCGTAGTGGTTGTCCGTCGTGTGCTCGCTTTCGTGGTTCGCCCAGTCGAACAGCTCGGCGGACGTTGCGACCTCGACCGCGTAGTACGTCGCTGGCCCGGAGCCGGGGTCCGCCTCGAACATGGGTGCAGCACCCGAGCGGTCGGCCTCCCCAGGACCGGCGATCGAGGCGTCGACTGAAACAGGTGTGAGTGCTCATTCTGGTTCCGGTAGCGAGGTCGCTTTGACCTGCGAGGATGCAGATGACTGGGAGGTGCCTCTCTGTGCTTCTTGCTCGTTGATCACGGTCTTGACCTGCAGCACCGCGAGCCTGGTGAGAATCGCGCAGATGTATTGAGAATTCCGATGGTGGCCACTGGTGTCTGCGTGCTGCTCTCTGAGCTGCGTGGTGGTGGAGTCCGTTTGTCTTCGGCTGTCGGACGGGACCCGATTGTTTTCACCCGCGTCAGCGTTCTCGCGGGGCGTGCGAGGTGGGCGCCCGTGCTCCGGCGCCTCCAGGCTCAAGGACAGTGCGCCGTCATTGTGTCTAGTGTGATGCGCCAGGGTGTATTGAACGATGACGGTGAACTTGACCTGTCGTGGCCGTGGGACGCCAGTCTCGAAGGCGACAGCGTCATATTCCAGGCGGCCGTGGTGGTCGTCACGGTCGACGTTGCCGTGGATGGCTGCGGCAAGGATAGAGCACTTGTGGATGTTGTGGCGGTTGGTGAAGTGGTTCCAGCCGAAGTCGGACGTACCGAAATCGGGTGACTATGTGACGGCCGTCAGGGTCGGTTGCGTTGCAGTGCACCCGCTTGTCCCAGGGGTGCGGTATGACCGGGCCGCGCCTGTGCGGAGGGTGTGAGGCCGGACAGCAGAGTCGCAGTGGTCAGGGCAGTGGCCGCCAACGCCGTGATCTTCTTCATGTACTGACCACATCACGGTGCGAGAGGTATCAAAGGAACCCTCGACGAGCCGAACTGGCTTTCTGTATTGGCCAGTTGACCGGAGCTACGGCAAGGCCGTCGTCCCCGACACACTGAGCTACACGCGGTGCCGATGGGCGCTGGAGCGACCCTCGTGAACCCGCAAGTCCACGCCGGGGCGTCTGCCGTGGTCGAGAGTCCTCAGGCGGCAGATCCCGGTGACCGCAGACAACACGAACGTCCCGGCGTGTCGAGCACGGATGAGTAGCTGCCGCCGATGCCACGATGAACCAGGTCAAGCGGGCGGCAACCCCGGTGAGACAAGCAGGATCCAATGACCACGCCATGAACGTATCGGACGTGACCTGGAGTACTCAGCCACACTGCCCGCCGCCTGCTTCTGCCGCCCGCGAAGCCAGCCAATCGGCCACGGTCAGTGCCTGTCGGCATTGCATGTCGCGCGCTGATGGTGGACCTCGACGATGCGCCCCGCCCCTGCCGATTTGGACGGTGGCCAAACGAGGACGCCAAGGCGCCATGGGCTCTGGCGAACCAGGGTGAGTCTTGCCGATCGGCCTGGCGCAGATGGGCCGAGCCGCTGACACTGTCGGGATGCCGATCGTGCCGCACGAGACCGAGAAGCAATGCATCTACTACCGCTGCCGGTTGGGCCGCGGTCGGCTCGATCGCTTGTTCGCGGTTGCTCTGGAGGGGACGGCGGGGGATGCCGTGGTCTCCACGCAGCGTCGATCCACCCGATATCGCGCTGAGACGCTTGATCAGCTGGTCGCGCTCGTCGAAGCGGCGAACGCCCCCGGTGATCCCGGCGTGTGGACGAACCTGACCCTCGACCTTTCGGATCCGCAGCACCGACGGAGTGTCACCCTGACGTTAGACCTGAAGCGGACCGAGCTCTGTATCTCGGGAGCCGACGCGACTTGGGTCTACGGGCAGGACGCCCGGCTGCGAGAGATGCTGGAGTCGTACGACGGCAAGACGAACCCCGAGGCCGACCGCTCCGAGATGATTATCTTCCTTCTCATATCTGTTCTGTTCCTCTTCTGGACTGTCGTCTTTCTGCTGGGAAAGGGGCCACAGAACGAGGAGGCATCTTCGGGGGGCTTCTTCGCCGCGCTCACGGCTGGGAGCGCCGCCACGTGCCTCTTCTACTGGGTCAAGTACCAGTTGACCGCACATAAGTGGCGTGTGGCTGAAGAGGTCACCTCGGGTAGTCCCTGGTCGCGGCTCTCCCTGCAGGCGCGGTTCGCCTGGGCAGTGGGGATCGCTACGGTCGTGGCAGGGATCGGGACCGTGGTTTCGGCCGTTGCGGATGTCGTCGGGAGATAGCACTGGGCGGCGGATCCAGCAGCCGCTGGTAAGCCCGGTGCAGAGCACTCCTTGCAAGGCCTGATCTACGCTGTTGGCGCTGTACACCCTTACTGGCCCGGCAGAGACAAGCATGTCCCGGCCCCTTAGTCCCGGGCACACGCAGGAACCGCTTCCTGTACGCGTGGGGATGGTCCCAGAACCGAGCACCGTGATGAACACTGACACCGCTGCTCCCTGCACGCGCCTGGGTGGCCGCGCATCAAGGCGGTCCTCCGTGACGCTGGTGTTCTGCTCCTCGCACGCGACCTGCCCCCCCCCACCACGGTGCCCGAGGCCTGGGCAGGGCTCACACTGGCGGGGCTACGCGCGTGAGGGCCCGAGACCGGGCGGGATCGGGCCCTCAAGACCGCGCAACTGCCAGGGGGTGCTGTGCGCGCTGCCCTTCTCAACGACGTCTACAGCGGCCGGACACGCATGTCTTGGCGCTCTGCGTCCGTCCGGTCTGACCCGCGGGCGGGGGAGTAGAGGCCATGGTCGGTCGGTGTGAACATCGGGTTGACCATCACCCGCGGGCGCGGGGGAGCAGGCCTTGAAGATATGCGAGTGTGCGAAGACCCGCCGCGTGGGGGACTGGGTGCCACACAAGGACCGACGGCCCGTGCCCGCCATCGCCGCGGTGCTCGCCGATGCCCGCTGCACCTACGCCGCAGACTGGGTGGCGACCAAGCTCCGCTGGCAGCTCACGGTCGACGAGCAGGAACGGCAGGCCCTGGTGGCGATCGGCGGAGGCTGCGGGCGGCGGCCGGTTGAGTATGAGCCGGCGCCGAAGCCGAACGTCTTCCGTGGCGGGGATGCCGTGGTCCACGAGATGCCGGAGGTGAAGAGCGCTGTGAAGGCAGCGGTGAGGAAGCAGTTTGCGTAGACGGCGGCCGCCGGGAAGACGACGGTCTGGAAGCCGGGGAAGACGGCGGTTGCGCGCGGGCGTCGTCGAAGTGCGGCGTGGGGCAGGGACTGGATGATGAGGGTGGTGGGCCTCCGCTCCGTGTTTCCCGCGAGCGGCGACGGAGGCCCGCTCTCGGGACAACCCCTGCGGGATGGCTGGCCCATGGGGCATTGCGTCGTGCGGTGGCTGCGGCGGCAGGTCCCCATCAGGCTGCTCATGCGGTCTCGGTGCGTTCATCGCGTTGGTGGCGGCGACGCTCTCTCCCCGGACCGGTGCCTTTATGCCTTTGCCGGCCCCGCGTCTGTGTCTGCCGTACCTGCGCTGTTCTGGTGGTTCTCGGCCTGGGCTTTCGCTGGTGTCTGAGTGGGGGCGCGCAGGGTGCGTACTTGTGGGGAGAGCAGCGTTGCTGCGGTGGCCAGGACGATGAGGGCTGCGCAGCCTGCCAGGGTCTGGCTGGTACCGACGGCGGTGGCGATCGGGCCGGCGATGAGCAGACCGAGGGGAGCGAAGGCCAGGGAGCCGAACCAGTCGTAGGAGCTGACGCGGGACAGAGCCTCCTCGGGGACCTCGCGCTGGATGGTGGTGGTCCACAGGACACCGAAGACGTCACTGGTGACACCGGCGCAGAACATGGCCACGGCGATCAGCCAGACGGGTGCTGCGGCGCTGAGCAGGGCGATCGGTGCGGCAGCCGGAAGGGTGCAGAGCACAGCCACCAGAAGGGGACGCTCTACCCGCACACGAGCGGCGAGACCGGCACCGGCGATGGTGCCCACCGCTTGCGCAGTCACGATCACCGACCACGCCCGCGCTCCGCCCAGATGCTGCTCGGCCGTCAGCGGGCCCAGGACTCCCACGTTTGCATTGAGCGCGGCCACCACCACCGCATACTGGGCGACCACGGCCCACAGCCATTGTCGGGAGGCGAACTCCCGCCAGCCTTCCCGCAGACCGTCCCAGCCCGACGCCTTCTGACGTGGCCGCCCGACAACCTTCAACCGGGCCGTCAAGGCCGCACTGACAAGGAACGAAGCGGCGTTGAGCGCGAGGGCCCAGCCGGCACCGATCCATGCCACGGTCACGCCGGACAAGGCCAGCCCCAGCAACATGGAACTATTGGTGCCCACCCGCAAAAGGCCGTTGGCCCGCTGCAAACGGTCCCTCGCCACGACGAGCGGCACCAGGCCGTCCATCGCCGGGGCGAACAACGCTGTGGCCGTTCCGGCCGCCATTGCCAGCAGGCACATGGCCACCAGCGGTGCGTGAGCAGTCAGCACCATCGCGGCCAGCCCTGCATACGCGACGGTTCCCAGCGCATCGGCCACGACCATCAGCCGCGCACGTGACAGACGATCCGCGATCACGCCGCCCACCAGGATGAACACCAACTGCGGCAACGCTTGGCACGCCACGACCAGCGACAGTCGACCCGCACTGGCCCCCGGCAGTGCCAGCACCGCGAACGCCAACGCCACCCGCGCGAACCCGTTACCCAGAACCGAGATGATCCGCGCCCCTGCAAGCAACGCGAACTGCTGGTCACGCCACAGCGATGCCCCACCCGAAACAGTTGTCACGGCCAGGCACCTTAGGGCAACCACGTCCGTCCGCAGCCCGAACCAGCCAACCCAAGCGCCATGGCTTTCATACACCGACGGCATCTCCGGCTGGCGTCAACGGTCTGAAGTGGCCCCATTTTTCCGGCCTGCGGGACTGTAAGACGTTCGGTGTAACTCCCGATCATGGAAGATGCATCGATGACCAGTGAGAACGTGTCCGAGCCGACGTCTGTCGAGTCGGCAGAGGCGGTGTCGGCGGATGCCGTGGACGACCAGTTGATCGACGAGCTGGTGCACCGGGCCCAGGCCAAGGGTCTGCAGTTGACCGGCGAGGGCGGGCTGCTGCAGCAGCTGACCAAACGGCTGCTGGAGTCCGCCCTGGAGGGCGAGATCACGGACCATCTCGGCTATGACAAGCACGACCCGGTCGGCAAGAACGGCGGCAACTCGCGTAACGGCAAGCGCTCCAAGACGGTGCTGACCGATGTCGGGCCGGTGGAGATAACCGTGCCCCGCGACCGCGACGGCTCGTTCGAGCCGAAGATAGTCAAGAAGCGGCAGAAGCGTCTGACCGGTGTCGACGAGATGGTCATTTCGTTGGCTGCGAAGGGCCTGACCACCGGCGAGGTCCAGGCTCACCTGGCCGAGGTCTATGGCGCCGAGGTCTCCCGCCAGACGATCTCGACCATCACCGACCAGGTCCTGGAGGGCATGGTCGAGTGGCAGAGCCGTCCCCTCGACGCCGTCTATCCGGTCGTCTTCATCGATGCCATCCACGTGAAGATCCGGGACGGTGCGGTGGCGAACCGGCCCATCTATGTAGCTCTGGCCGTCACTACTGAAGGCCGGCGGGAGATCCTGGGGTTGTGGGCCGGCGACGGGGGCGAGGGCGCCAAGCACTGGCTGCACATCCTCACCGAGATCAAGAACCGCGGCGTCGGCGATGTGCTCATGCTCGTCTGCGACGGGCTCAAGGGTCTGCCCGAGGCGGTGGAGACGGTCTGGCCGCGGACGATCGTGCAGACCTGCGTGGTGCATCTGCTGCGGAACTCCTTCCGCTATGCCGCCCGCCAGGACTGGGACAAGATCGCGCGTCTCCTCAAGCCTGTCTACACCGCCCCGACCGAAGAGGCCGCCCTGGACCGGTTCGCCGAGTTCGCCGATGCATGGGGCAGGAAGTATCCGGCGATCGTGAAACTGTGGGAGAACGCCTGGGAGGAGTTCACCCCGTTCCTGCGGTTCGACACCGAGATCCGCCGGATCGTCTGCACGACCAACGCGATTGAGTCGGTCAACGCCCGCATCAGGCGAGCGGTCAAGGCCCGCGGACACTTCCCCAACGAGCAGGCCGCCCTGAAGTGTGTCTACATGGCGATCATGTCCCTCGATCCCACCGGCAAGGGCCAGGCCCGCTGGACCATGCGCTGGAAAACCGCACTGAACGCCTTCGACATCACCTTCGACGGCCGCCTCTCAGCAGCACGTCACTAACCCTTAACTACCCCAGTTACACCGCTCGTTTGACAGTCCCCGTGCAGGCGTTCCGTACCCGGACCGGATTCATCGTCGGCCTGGCCTACACTGCCGGCCGCCTGATCTGGGCCTCGGACGCGCTACCCGGAGCCGTGCACGATCTGACCGCGGCCGGACCCACGGCATCCCGCCTCTCGCCGCTGACGACGTCAAGTGCTGGGCTGACAGGGCGTATCAGGGCGCAGGCCCTGCTGTCCGCGTCCCGTTCCGGGGCAAGAACCTGCGCGGCTGGCGTCGTCGTCACAACCGCGATCACGCCAAGATTCGCAGCCTCGGCGAACGCGCTGTGGCCACCCTCAAATGCCGGCGCCTCCTGAGGAAGCTCCGCTGCAGCACCACCCGGATCACCGCCGTCGTCCGTGCCGTCGTCGCACTCGAACTCTCCGCCTGATCACGAGGGGAAAGGCTCACTGGCCAGCCCCAGCCACCGCCGGACCGCGCGCCGTTCCCCTGCCGCTTGCCGCGGGTATCGACCTGCTGGCGTCCGTGGCCGAGTTCCGCGGCGGCTGCCGGTGCACGCCGTTCGAGCCGGGTCGATGCCGACAAGGGTGGATGCAGCATCCGCGCCGAGGTGCTGGTCGCCGATGCGCGCATCGAGCCGATGAGCGAGGCGGGCTGCAAGGTGAGGGCGGGAGGTGTTCGTACTACGAGGGGGTCACCGTCACCGGCCCCTTGCGGTTTGGACGTCGACCACTTGGTGCCGTACGCCGATGTCCGGGACTTTGGCGCTCTTGCCCGGACTGTGGCGGGGCGAAAGGCGTGCGCCCACACACGCCACGGCGACCTGTACTGCCCGGAGACGGATGATGTGGGGTGCCGAACCGGCGGCAAATGCCCGAGAGGCGGTCACTTCGCCGCCTGGGAGCATCCGGCCCTGCCACGGCCGCTCGACGGGCATCTTGCCGGCGACCGCCGCGGTTGCCCGTCTCTCGATTAGCTGTTGACGGGCGGTCATGCCAGGCGGCTCATCCCGGCAGCGCACGTGGATGACGTCGTGCCGGACGGCGCGCCCTCGCCTTC
>NZ_BAABKB010000032.1:0-261486 GCF_039543605.1 Streptomyces siamensis
CCCTCGCCGTTTGTTTGCGACCGCTTCTGACCAGCTCCGATCGAATCGAGGCGCCGGGGGAACGCGTGTCCGAGAGGGTTATCGGTCGGTCGTACGAGGCCTCATACCAGAGCGGGACGTCTGCCGGGGGACTTTGTCAACTGCCCACCGCACATGATGGCTTGGCGACTACTGTCAGTTGCCGTCGGGCGACGCGGGGCCGATTTTTTCGGCTCTCCCGACCGACACCGCGATGGCGCACGCCCGAGTCGCGGACCCGCGGGAGCCCCATGCCCCGACGTACCAGTACGAGGACGCCGATGTCTCACCTTCGCGCACCGGCCGCACGCGCAGACCGTCGTGAGGGCGGCGGGCGGCACGGACGGCCGGTCGCCCACACCGCCCCGTCGCAGCCCGAGACGCATCTGCGACCCCAGCTGCTGCGCCTCGCGGTGCTGCCGCCGACCGCCGTGGCCCTGAGCGCGTGCGCGGCCGTCCTGTTCATCGTGCGCTCCACCGGAATCCGGCCCGGCCTCGTCCTGTGGGCCGTCCTCGCGGGGGCCGGCGGCGTCGCCCTGGCCGGCATCCTGATCGCCGCGGTGGCGGCCGGCCGCGCCGCCAGGTCCGTACGGGACCGCGTCGGCGCACTGCGGCGCAGCAGCGCCCGCACCGAGGGCGAACTGCGCGCCCTCGTCGAAGGACTGCGCCGTGGCGAGAGCCCGCCCGCACGCAAGACGCGCCGTCAACCTCCCGCGCACGCCGACGACTTCGATCTGCTCGCCGCCGACCTCTCCCGCGCCCACGACGGTGCCGTCGCCGCCGTGGTGCAGGCCGCCCAGCTCTCCAGCCGGACGGGCAGCGAACAGAAGGTCGAGGTCTTCGTCAACCTGGCCCGGCGTCTCCAGTCGCTCGTGCACCGGGAGATCTCGATCCTCGACGAGCTGGAGAACGAGATCGAGGACCCTGACCTGCTCAAAGGCCTCTTCCACGTCGACCACCTGGCCACCCGCATCCGCCGCCACGCCGAGAACCTCGCCGTGCTGGGCGGCGCCGTCTCCCGCCGCCAGTGGAGCAACCCGGTCTCCATGACGGAGGTGCTGCGGTCCGCGATCGCCGAGGTCGAGCAGTACTCCCGGGTCAAACTGGTGCCCCCGATCGACGGCACCCTGCGCGGGCACGCGGTCGCCGACGTCATCCATCTGCTGGCCGAACTCGTCGAGAACGCCACGGTGTTCTCGGCACCGCACACCCAAGTGCTGCTGCGCGCCGACCTCGTCACCTCCGGCCTCGCCGTCGAGGTCGAGGACCGTGGCCTCGGCATGCCCGTGGACGAGCAGAACAAGATGAACGCGCTCCTCACCGATCCCGACCAGGTCAACGTCGCCAGCCTGCTCCAGGACGGCCGGATCGGCCTGTACGTCGTTTCCCAACTGGCTCGGCGGCACGGCATCCACGTCCGCCTCCAGAGCAACATCTACGGTGGCGTCCAGGCCGTGCTCGTCGTCCCGCAGGAACTGCTCGGCGGCGCCCCGGGTGAGCCAGGGGCGCTGCCGCAGGGGCGGCCCGACACGACGGGAAGGGGATCGCGTCCCGCGCCGGCGGACCCGAACCCGCATCCCGCACCGGCAGCTCCGGCCGCGCAGCCCGTGCCCGCACCCGCGGGCGCCCGCGTGGTGGCGCCCGTGCCCCGGCAGGCACAGCGGGAGCAGCCACCCCCACGCGTCCCGCAGGCCCGGCCCGGCGGTGCCCCCGCACCGCTCCCCGTACGCGGGACCCGGGCGGCGCGGCCCAACCCGGCGGACGCCGTGCCCGGCATCCGCCCGGAGGACCGGCACACCGTCGCGGAGAACGTGACCGCGCCGCCCACGCCACGCGTCGGGACCGTGCGCGGCACCATGGGCAAACCCCAACTGCCCAGGCGGCGGGCCCAGGAGCACATCGCGCCCCAACTGCGTGACGGGCCGGCCCCGCGCCAGGACCCCGAGTTCGTCGCCGGCCACGACCCGGGGCTGATGGCCGCCTTCCAGCGGGGCATCGGGCTCGCGGAGGCCGCGCACGCCGAGGCGGCACGCGGGGAGGAGCCGCCCGCGGACCGGCCGCACCTGGACCTGGTCCCCACGGACCCGCCGGCGCCCCGGGCAGCGGGCGTCGCGGGTCCCGTGAACGGCGGCGACCACCACGCGAGCCTCGGAGGCACGGGCCTCCGCAGCGAGGGTCCCGGGAGCGGCGGCTCCCCATACGCGCGTCTCGGCAGCGAGGGTCCCGGGAGCGGCGGCTCCCCATACGCGCGTCTCGGCAGCGAGGGTCCCGAGAACGGAGGCGCCCACTACGCCGGTCTCGGCAACGGGGGTCCCGGTCGCGCGGATGCCCACTTCGCGGGTCCGGGGACCTCGGGTCCCGGTCATGCGGACCCCGGCGGCGCGGACGCCCACCACACGGTCCTCGGCAGCGCGGGCCCCGGGATCGGCGGCGACCACCCCGCGGTTCTCGGAAACGCGGGCGCGGGCCACGCGAACGTCGCGAACGTGGGCCGCTGGGTCCGGGAGGCCGGTCCCGCGGATCTCGGGAGCACCGGCGCCGGCCACCCGCACCTGGGGAACACGGGCGTCGGCCGGGCGGACCTCCGGAGCACGGGCGGCAACGATGCAGGGCTCGGGAGCATCGACGCCGGCCACCGGCATCACGGAAACGCGGGCACCGGGCATGCGGAGTCCGCGCACACCGGTCATGCGGAGTCCGCGAGCACCCGCAGCGGGCTCACGGAGGAGCCGGCCACGGCACACATGGCCGAAGCGCCCACGACGCACGGGCCGGCACCGCACGGGACACGACCCACGACGTACGCGCCGGCACCGCACGAGACACAGGGGACACGGCACACCCTGCCCACGCCCGGACACGACCTCGCCCCCCGGCACGACGGCAGTGCTCCGGCCGGATGACCAGCCCCCTCACCACCCCCACCCCCTGCGCTCCCGCAGGCCTTCGTACCCCAAGGAGTCGATCCACCATGGCGAGCGATGCGCCGACCGGCCTCGTGTCCGACCTCGACTGGCTGATGAGCGGACTCGTACAGCGCGTGCCCCACACCACGAGCGCCGTACTGCTGTCCTGCGACGGACTCGTGAAGTCGGTCCACGGTCTCGACCCGGACAGCGCCGACCACATGGCGGCGCTCGCCTCCGGCCTCTACTCCCTCGGCCGCAGCGCGGGTGTCCGCTTCGGGGACGGCGGCGACGTACGACAGGTCGTCGTGGAACTCGACTCGACCCTGCTGTTCGTCTCCACCGCCGGCTCCGGCACCTGTCTCGCCGTGCTCGCCGGACGCGAGGCCGACGCGGCGGTGCTCGGCTACGAGATGGCGATGCTGGTCAAGAGCGTCCGCCCCTATCTGATGACCGCGCCCCGGCAGCACTCCGTCGAACCCCCGGCGATGAGGCCTTGAGCGTGGCCGCGGCCGGGGACGGGCCTTGGCTCGACGACGCGGCCGGACGCCTGGTGCGTCCCTACACGGTCAGCAACGGCCGGACCCGGCCGACGACCGCGCTCGACCTCCTGTCCCAGGTGATGGCCACCGGGGCGACCCCCCTCGGCTACCTCGGCCCCGAGCACACCCAGGCACTGGAACGCTGCCGGGCGCCCGTCTCGGTCGCCGAGATCGCCGCCCACCTGCGGCTTCCGGCGGTGGTCACCAAGGTGCTGCTGTCCGACCTCGTCGACTGCGGGGCGCTCACCACGAAGCCCCCGGAGTTCCACCACAACCCCACTGACCGGTCTCTTCTGGAGGCAGTGCTCGATGGACTACGACGACAGCTCTGACCCGTTCCCCACCGCGCTGAAGATCTTGGTGGCGGGAGGGTTCGGGGTCGGCAAGACGACCTTCGTCGGAGCGGTGAGCGAGATCGCGCCGCTCAGCACGGAGGAGCTGCTCACCACGGTCAGTGCCGCGACCGACAATCTCGACGGCATCGAGAACAAGGTCGAGACGACCGTCGCGATGGACTTCGGGCGCATCACCCTCGACCCGGAACACACGCTCTACCTGTTCGGCACCCCCGGGCAGGAGCGGTTCTGGTTCATGTGGGACGAGCTCTCCGAAGGCGCGCTCGGCGCGGTGATCCTCGCCGACACCCGCCGCCTGGAGGACTCCTTCGCGGCCGTCGACTTCTTCGAGCAGCGCGGTCTCGGATTCATCGTCGCGGTCAACGAGTTCGACGGTTCCTACCGCTACGACCCCGAGGAGGTGCGGGCGGCCATCGACCTCGACCCCGAGATCCCCGTGGTGCGCTGCGACGCCCGGATCTCCAGTTCGGGCGTGCAGACCCTGCTCACCCTGGTCCGGCATCTGCTCGCCCACGCCCCCTCCCACGCCCCGAGCCACGGGGCCCACACATGACGCACCCGCCACGTCACGGAGCCCACGCATGACGCCATTCCCGAGCCACGGAGCACGCAGATGAGCTACGACCCGCCGCGTCCGGCCGGTCGTCTGCTGCTGACGCCGGAGGACAAGGACGCGCCGGCCCGGGTGCGGCGGCTGCGCCTGCTCGGGCTGGGCACGTACGCGGAACCCGCCTTCGACGCCTTCGCCGACCGCCTCGCGGACGTCGCCGCGGTGCCGTACGCCATGGTCAACTTCATCGACGAGCAGCGGCAGTTCTTCGCCGGCCTGCACACCCCGGACGGCAACGTGACGGGCGTCGCGCCCACCGTGCCGGACACCGGGGACGGCGCCGCGTCGACCACGGGCGCCACCTCCGCCGCCGAGCCCGGCACGGACCCCGACGCGGGGCGGTACCGGAACCGCGACTTCGGCTACTGCCCCCACGTGGTGGTCCGCCGCAAGGCGCTCGTCCTGGAGGACGTCTGCGACTACCCGCGGTTCGCCGGCAACGCGGTCGTCGACGAGATCGGTGTCCGCTCCTACCTCGGAGCCCCGCTCATCGACCGCACCGGCATCGCCCTCGGCACGATCTGCGCCGTCGACGTCGAACCGCGCCCCTGGGGGAGAGCGGGCCTGGAGACCATCAAGGCGATGGCCGCGGAACTCGTCGAGCAGATCGGACGACGGGAGGACGGGCGGGCCCTGTGAGGGCCTGCTCCGGTGTCGCGGCCCGGCATCGGTCGGGGACAGGGCCCACGGAGGACGCAGGTGACGCGCGGCCCGGCAGCGGTCGGCGCCCCGAGGCCCGGCAGCGGTCGAATCCTGGCGCCCCGAGGCCCGGCAGTGGTCGAATCCCGGCGCCCCGTGGGAGGTTGGGCGTGCCCCCGCCGAGGAACGCTTGCGCCCGGACCTCCTCGACACCGCACGGAAAGGCACACCATGACCGATCTGCGTCTCGGTGCCCTCGGCTTCGGACTGCGCGGCTCCCTCGCACGCGTCGCCCACCGCCCCGGCCGGGGCTCGCGCGTGACCGTCGTCGCCGAGCACGATCCGGCACAGCGGGACCGCGCGGCCGACCGCATCCCCGGCGTCCGTACCGTCGACGACCACCACGAGGTCGTCGACGACCCCGACGTCGACGCCGTGCTCGTCCTCACCCCGGACCACACGCACGCCGACATCGCCTGCCGGGCGCTGCGTGCCGGAAAGCCCGTCCTCGTCGAGAAGCCCCTGGACATCACGATCGAGCGCTGCGACCTGATCCTGCGCACCGCCCACGAGACGGGCACCCGCCTGTACGTCGGTCACAACATGCGCCACATGCCGGTGATCCGTCTGATGCGCGACATCATCGCGCGCGGCGGGATCGGCACGGTCAAGACCGTGTGGGTGCGCCACTTCGTCGGCTACGGAGGGGACTGGTACTTCAAGGACTGGCACGCCGAACGGCGGTGCACCACGGGCCTGTTGCTGCAGAAGGGCGCCCACGACATCGACGTGCTGCACTGGCTGGCCGAGGGTTTCACCGAACGGGTGCAGGCGCTCGGCGGCCTCATGGTGTACGGGGACAACCCGCACCGCCGGGCCCCGGGGGAACCCAAGACCGACGACTGGTACACGAAGGACGGCCACTGGCCCGCGCACACCCAGCGCTCACTGAACCCGGTCATCGACGTCGAGGACGTGTCGCTGGTCAACATGCGCCTCGACAACGGAGTGCTGGCGGCCTACCAGCAGTGCCACTTCACCCCCGACTACTGGCGCAACTACACCGTCATCGGCGACGCCGGGCGTCTGGAGAACTTCGGGGACGGCCCCGGCGCCGTGGTGAAGGTGTGGAACAGCCGGCGCTCCGGACAACGGGACCGGGCCGACGCCGAGTACCCGGTGCCCGCGGTGGACGAGGACGCCGAGCACGGTGGCGCGGACCCGCTGCTGATCGACGAGTTCCTGCGCTTCGTCCGCGACGGAGGGCGCACCGACACCTCCCCGGTCGCCGCGCGCATGGCGGTGGCGGCGGGATTCCGTGCCACGCAGTCGCTGCGGGACGGCGGCACCCCGCTCGACGTGCCCCCGCTCGACCCGGAACTGGTCGCCTACTTCGAGCGGGGACAGGTCCGCGAGGAGGCGTGAAGGAAAGCTGGGGCCGCGCTTAAGAAAACCTCGATGGACCAGGAGTACCCGCGTACGGCAGATTTCTCGGGGAATTCACCCCTCTCCCCGGACCGGGCCCCTTCGGCGTGCCCTGCCCCGGGAACCTCACCCACAGGAGCCGTCGCGTGAAGGCGCTGGTCAAGGAGAAGGCGGAGCCCGGACTCTGGCTCACGGACGTCCCGGAGCCGCAGGCCGGCCCCGGCGACGTACTGATCAAGGTCCTCAGGACCGGTATCTGCGGCACCGACCTGCACATCCGCAACTGGGACGGCTGGGCGCAGCAGGCCGTCAGCACGCCCCTGGTGCTCGGCCACGAGTTCGTCGGCGAGGTCGTCGAGACCGGCCGTGACGTCGCCGACATCAAGGTCGGCGACCGCGTCAGCGGCGAGGGCCATCTGGTCTGCGGCAAGTGCCGCAACTGTCTGGCCGGACGCCGTCACCTCTGCCGGGCCACGGTCGGCCTCGGCGTCGGCCGCGACGGAGCGTTCGCCGAGTACGTCGTCCTGCCCGCGTCCAACGTCTGGGTGCACCGCGTCCCCGTCGACCTCGACGTCGCCGCGATCTTCGACCCCTTCGGCAACGCCGTGCACACGGCGCTGTCCTTCCCGCTGGTGGGCGAGGACGTCCTGATCACCGGAGCGGGCCCGATCGGTCTGATGGCC
The DNA here is from genome assembly GCF_039543605.1 of Streptomyces siamensis. NCBI lineage: Bacteria > Bacillati > Actinomycetota > Actinomycetes > Kitasatosporales > Streptomycetaceae > Streptomyces > Streptomyces siamensis. The sequence goes on from NZ_BAABKB010000032.1 coordinate 7,180, forward strand.
GCCGCCGTGGCCCGCCACGCGGGAGCCCGCAACGTCGTGATCACCGACGTCAGCGAGGAGCGCCTGGAACTCGCCCGCAAGATCGGTGTGAGCCTGGCCCTCGACGTCTCGGAGGCGACGATCACCGACGGCCAGCGCGAGCTCGGTCTGCGCGAGGGCTTCGACATCGGCCTGGAGATGTCCGGCCGCCCCGAGGCGATGCGCGACATGATCGCCAACATGACGCACGGCGGCCGGATCGCCATGCTCGGCCTGCCGTCCCAGGAGTTCCCGGTCGACTGGTCCCGGATCGTCACCTCCATGATCACGATCAAGGGCATCTACGGCCGCGAGATGTTCGAGACCTGGTACGCCATGTCGGTCCTCCTCGAAGGCGGACTCGACCTCGCCCCCGTGATCACCGGCCGCTACGGCTTCCGCGACTACGAGGCGGCCTTCGCCGACGCGGCGAGCGGCCGCGGCGGCAAGATCATCCTCGACTGGACCGCTTGATCTCCGGCTCGGTTCGCCACCGGGGCGCACCAGCCCGGCCGGAGGCCCGACCGTGCCCGGCCCGTCGGGCCTCCGGCGCGCTCGCCCTCCCGGCACAGGTGCGCCCCTCCGGCCCACTCGCCCCCTGCCCCTGCGCCCCCTGCACTTGATGGAGCCCCTTATGTTCGACTCCGTACGCGACGATCTCCGCGCCACCCTCGACGAGATCCGCGCCGCGGGCCTGCACAAGCCCGAGCGGGTCATCGGCAGCCCGCAGTCCGCGACGGTGAACGTCACCGCCGGCGGCCGTCCCGGCGAGGTCCTCAACTTCTGCGCCAACAACTACCTCGGCCTCGCCGACCACCCCGACGTCGTCGCGGCCGCCCACGAGGCGCTCGACCGCTGGGGCTACGGCATGGCCTCCGTGCGGTTCATCTGCGGCACGCAGGAGGTGCACAAGGAGCTGGAGGCGCGGCTGTCCGCGTTCCTCGGCCAGGAGGACACGATCCTCTACTCCTCCTGCTTCGACGCCAACGGCGGCGTCTTCGAGACCCTGCTCGGCGCCGAGGACGCGGTCATCTCCGACGCCCTCAACCACGCCTCGATCATCGACGGCATCCGGCTGTCGAAGGCGCGCCGCTTCCGGTACGCGAACCGTGACATGGCCGACCTGGAGGCCCAGCTCAAGGCGGCCTCGGACGCCCGCCGCCGGCTGATCGTCACCGACGGCGTCTTCTCGATGGACGGCTATGTCGCGCCGCTGCAGGAGATCTGCGACCTCGCGGACCGCTACGACGCCATGGTCATGGTCGACGACTCGCACGCCGTCGGCTTCGTCGGCCCCGGCGGACGCGGCACGCCCGAGCTGCACGGCGTCATGGACCGTGTCGACATCATCACGGGCACCCTCGGCAAGGCGCTCGGCGGCGCCTCGGGCGGCTACGTGGCCGCCCGCGCCGAGATCGTCGCGCTGCTGCGCCAGCGTTCGCGCCCGTACCTCTTCTCGAACACGCTCGCCCCGGTGATCGCGGCGGCCTCGCTCAAGGTGCTCGACCTGCTGGAGTCGGCCGACGACCTGCGGATCAGGCTCGCCGAGAACACCGCGCTGTTCCGTTCCCGGATGACCGAGGAGGGCTTCGACGTCCTTCCCGGCGACCACGCGATCGCCCCCGTCATGATCGGGGACGCGGCCGTCGCCGGACGCATGGCGGAGCTCCTGCTGGAGCGGGGTGTCTACGTGATCGGCTTCTCGTACCCGGTCGTTCCGCAGGGCCAGGCCCGCATCCGGGTGCAGCTGTCGGCCGCCCACTCGACCGAGGATGTGAACCGCGCGGTGGACGCCTTCGTGGCGGCCCGCGCCGAGCTCGACGGCTGAGGAACCCCCGCGACCTGAGAGAATCGGTCGCATGATCGAAGCGCGGCGGCTCCACATCCTCCGTGCGGTGGCCGACCACCGCACGGTCACGGCGGCTGCCGCCGCGCTCTACCTCACGCCCTCGGCGGTCTCCCAGCAGCTGACCGCGCTGGAGCAGGAGACGGGCCACCGCCTCGTCGAGCGCGGCGCGAAGGGCGTCAGGCTGACGCCCGCCGGTGAGATCCTGCTCGGCCACACCAACGCGGTGCTGGCCCAACTGGAGCGCGCGGAGGCCGAGTTGGCCGCGTACGGCGCGGGTTCGGCGGGTACGGTGACCATCGCGTCCTTCGCGACCGGCATAGGTCTGGTGGTCGCGCCCGCACTGGCGCGCCTGTCCGGCGCGGCCCCCGGGATCCACGTCCGGGTGCAGGACGCCGAGGGCGACGCCAGTCTGCCGATGGTGCTCGACCGGCAGATCGACATCGCGGTCGCCGTCGAGTACCGGGGAGCCCCCGACGCCGACGACCCCCGCCTGACGCACGTCCCGCTCTACGCGGAGCCCTTCGACGCGGTCGTCCCCGTCGCCCACCGCTTCGCCGACGCCGACGAGGTGCCGCTCGCCGAGCTGGCCAAGGACCCGTGGATCGGCCCCTACCCGGGCAACCCCTGTCATGACGTGGTCGTCCTGGCCTGCGAGAACGCCGGCTTCCAGCCCCGTCTCGAACACTCCTCCGACGACTTCCGTGCCGTCGTCGCGCTGGCCTCGGCCGACGCGGGCGTCGCACTCGTACCCCGCTCGGCGCTGCGCGGCATGGACCTCACGGGCGTGGTCGTGCGCCCTGTCGACGGCGTCGCGCCCACCCGTCGTGTCTTCGCCGCCGTACGGCGGGGAGCGGAGGGGCATCCGTTGATCCGGCCGGTCCTGGACGCGCTCACCGAGGCCGCGACCGCCGACTGAGCAAGCCGCCGTCCCGGATGTGGGATAGCATCCCGAATGAGGGACGCGAGAGGGAGGCGCCATGGGCGACGAGGTCGATGTCCGGCTCGGTGCCCGGCTGGCCGAGCTGAGGGCCGAGCGCGGCTGGTCCCTCGGCGAGCTGGCGGAGCGCAGCGGAGTGAGCCGGTCCACCCTGTCCCGCACCGAGCGCGCCGAGATCAGCCCCACCGCGTCGCAGCTCAACCGGCTGTGCGCGGTGTACGGACGCACCATGTCGCAGCTGCTCAGCGAGATCGAGCCGGAACCCGCCCTGCTGGTACGGGCGGCCGAACAGGCGATCTGGGAGGACACGTCCTCGGGCTTCGTGCGACGGTCGGTGTCGCCGCCGCACGCCGGGCTGCGCGGTGAACTCGTCGAGGGACGGCTCGCGGCGGGCGCGGCCATCGACTACGACCGTCCCCCCGTACCCGGCCTGGAACAGCACATCTGGGTCCTCGACGGAACCCTCGAGGTGACCGCTCAGGACGTCGCGCAGCGGCTCGGCGCCGGGGACTGCCTCCGGCTGCGGGTGTGGGGGCCGACCCGCTTCCGATGTCCCGGCCCCGAGGCCGTGCGCTACGCCCTGGTGGTGGTGCTCCCGTGACCGCCGTCGCCCGCCTGGACGCCTCCGAAGTCCTCGCCTGCGCGGGAGAGCTGGCCGACCTCCTGACCGACACCGTGCTCGGGGGAGCCTCCGTCGGCTTCCTCGCGCCGCTGGACCGGGCGACAGCCGTCGCCTGGTGGGAGGAGCGCGCCGCCGCGGTGTCGGCGGGCCGGCTCGCCGTATGGGTGGCCCGCGACGCGGAACGGCTGCTCGGCACCGTCGGGCTCGCCTTCCCGGACAAGCCCAACAGCCGCCACCGCGCCGAACTCGTGAAGCTGATGGTCCACCGCGACGGCCGGGGACAGGGCGTCGGCCGCACGCTTGTGACCACCGCCGAGGCCGCCGCCGTCCATGCCGGGGTCACCCTCCTGCACCTGGACACGGAGACCGACAGTCCCGCCGAGTCCCTCTACCGCTCCGCGGGCTGGACCCGGATCGGCGCGATCCCCGACTACGCGGCGGCCCCGTCCGGAGAGCTGCGCGGGACGACGATCTACTACAAGCAGGTGGGAGCGGCGGCGCCCGCACCGGCCCTTCGACCTCGTATCCAGGCGTGATTGTCAGTGCCTTTGGCTACGGTGCGTCCCATGCCGGAAGCCGAAGACGTACGCCGTGTCGCCCTCTCCCTGCCCGACACGACGGAGAAGATCGCGTGGAGCATGCCCACGTTCAGGGTCGCGGGCAAGATGTTCGCCACGCTCCCGGAGGACGAGACCTCCATCGCGGTGCGCTGCCCGAAGGAGGAGCGCGACGAACTCGTCCTGGCCGAGCCCGGCAAGTTCTGGATCGCCGACCACGAGGCGGGCTTCGCCTGGGTGCGGGTCCGCCTCGCCGCCCTGGAGGACGACGACGAACTGCGTGACATCCTCGCCGACTCCTGGCGTCAGGCGGCACCGCCCCGGCTGATCGACGCCTACCCGGACCTGGGCCTCCCGTCCGCCGACTGAAACGGCCCCGGCGCCGTCCGTGCCCCGTGGCATGATCCGGAAGCGTGAGCCGAGCGCACGGCGCCCGGTTCGGCTGGGGACGGGTGGGGCATGTGCAGTCAGGGGAGGGGAACGAACGGGATGGCCGGGACGTCATCGGGCGGGACATCACTGGGCGACGAGCCGGGCGGCGGACGACGGGACGAACCGTCGGACCGCGCGGGGAAGGCGCGCCCCGGAGAACGGCGGCGTCGCGACATCGTTGCCGCGGGGGCGCCCTCGCCCGTCTGGTCGCGGGACTTCGCCCTCTTCTTCGTCGCACGCGCCCTCGCCCGGCTCGGCGACACCATGCTCCCGGTGGCGCTGGCCGCCGGACTGCTGCGGTACGGATACGGGGTCGGCGCGGTCGGCCTGGCCATGGCCGCGTCGGCGGCCCCGTTCGCGGGCCTGGTGATCTTCGGAGGGGTCATCGCCGACCGGTTCAGCACGCGCAAGCTCATGATCGGCGCCGACCTGGTGCGGCTGGTCACCCAGTCACTCGCCGCCGCGCTGTTCTTCGCCGGCCACGTGGTGCTCTGGCAGATCTGCGTGATCGGCGCGGTCAACGGCGTGGCCGGCGCGGTGTTCCAGCCCGGCGTCGCCAGTACGGTGCCGCGCCTCGCCACCGACGTCCAGGGGGCCAACGGCGCCATACGGATCGCCGAGTCCGCCGCCCAGCTCGCCGGCCCCGCGCTGGCGGGCCTGCTGGTCGCGTTCTCCTCCGCCGGCGGCGTCTTCGCCGCCCACGCGGCGACCTACGCGCTCAGCGCCCTGTGCCTGCTCCTGCTCCGGCTGCCCCCGGCCGCCCCCGGAAGCCGGTCCCACAGCGGCAGCTTCAGGGCCGATCTCGCCGAGGGCTGGCGGGAGTTCAGATCCCGCACCTGGCTCTGGGGCGTCATCGTCATCTGGTGCGTCTACATGATCTCCATCTGGGGGCCGACCGTCCCCCTGGTGGCCACCGAGGTGGTGCAGGAGCACGGCCCGCGCGCCTACGGCCTGGTCAACTCGGCCCTCGGCGCGGGCACCGTCATCGGCGGACTGATCGCGCTGCGGCTGCGCCCCCGCCGCATGCTGCGGGCCGGCGCGTTCGCCCTCTTCGCCTTCGCCTGCTTCCCGGCGACCGTCGGATGGGGGCTCGGCGTGGCGGCCATGTCGGCCGGCGCCGTCGTGGCCGGCGCGGGCATGTCGGTGTGGGGCGTGATGTGGGCGACGAGCGTGCAGACCCAGGTGGCGCCCGACGTCCTCAACCGCATCCACGCGTACGACGTCGCGGGCTCCCTGGCCATGATGCCCGTCGGCCAGGCGCTCGCCGGACCGGCCGCCGCGGCGCTCGGCGCCGACCACGTGCTGCTCATCGCCGGCGTCATGACCCTCGTCGTCTCGACCGCCCTGCTGGCGGTGCCCGCGATCCGCAACCTGGTCCGTGTCGACGGCCCCCCGCCGTCGCCCCGCCCGCCCGCCGCGACGGAACCCGTGTCCGCCGCGGCCGCCCGGCAGGAGGACCGCCCGGCCGTGTGAACCCACCGGCGGCCGGCGCGCCGCTCACCCGTCGCCCCGGGCCGCCGGGCGTCCGGTCATCCGTGGACCCGGGCGCCCAGGAAGGCGCCGATCCGCTCCCGAAGGGACGCCGGGTCCAGACCGTGGGCGGCGACATGCTCCTCGACCGTCCCGTACCGGCGCAGCTCACGGCGGCCCACACCGAGGCCCAGGACCCGGTGCGGCACGTCGGCGAGCGCGTCGGCCACCTCCTTCGTGGACGTGCCCGCCAGATACGGCTCGACGAGGACCACATCGGTGCCCGCGGTCTGTGTGGCCCGGCGCAGCGCCGCCGCGTCGAAGGGCCGGACGGTGGTCGCGTACAACACGGTCACGTCGAGCCCCTCCGTGGCGGCCAGCGCGGCGTCGAGCATCGGACCGACCGCGACGACCACGCCCGCGTGCCCCTCGCGCACGGTGAGGAAGCGCGCTCCGTCGACAGGCAGCCCCTGCGCGTTCGACTGCGCGGACAGGCGAACGTACACCTTGTCGTCCCCGGCCGCCACCGCGTGGCGCAGCAGCGTCTCGGCCTCGTCGGGATGACCCGGGACGTGCACCGTCCAGCCGTCCAGCGTGTCGAGGAGGGTCACGTCGCCGGGCGACATGTGGGTGAAGCCGCCCGCCGGCCAGTCGAAGGACGCGGCGGCACTGACGAGCACCGCGCCCGCGTCCTGGTGCCCGAGGTCCAGTTTGACCTGCTCGAAGGGCCGTTCCACGAGGAAGCTGGCGAAGGTGTGCAGCACGGGACGCAGCCCGGTCAGCGCGAGGCCCGCGCCCGCGCCGATCAGCAACTGCTCGCGAATGCCCACGTTGACGACCCGGTCGGGATGCCTGCTCCGGGCCTCCGCGAAGCCGTCCTTGCCGATCTCGGCCAGGACGACCGCGACACGGGGGTCCTCGTCGAGCAGCCGGGAGACGACAGGGGCGAAACGGTCACGCATGGTGTCCATGGGATGTGTGTCCTTCCGTCGGCTCAGGCCGACTTCGGTTCGACCTGGGCGACGACCACGCGCGGACGTCCCGGATGGGGGGCCGTGAAGGCGGCGTACAGGGCTTCGTGGTCGCGGCCGTCCACCGTCGCGGCGGACCAGCCGGCCGCCTCGAACCGGGCCGCGATGCCGCCGGGGCGGGCGTGACTGGCGGACGAGTTGTCGACGACCACGGTGTGGAGCCGTTCCAGACCGGCCGGACCGGCGAAGGCGATCGCCTCGTGATTGCTTCCCTCGTCCAGTTCCGCGTCGCCGATCAGCACCCATACGCGGGGTTCGTCCAGTCCCTGTGCGCGCAGCCCCAGAGCCGTTCCGACTCCGATCGGCAGTCCGTGACCGAGGGACCCGCTGCCGATCTCGGCGCCCGGTACGAGGACACGGTCGGGGTGGTGGCCCAGCGGCGACGCGTAGGAGCCGAATCCGGGCAGCCACGACTCGGGCACGAACCCCTTGGCCGCGAGCACGGCGTAGTACGCCATGGGTCCGTGTCCCTTGGAGAGCAGGAACCGGTCCCGCTCCGGATCGTTCACACGGTCGGGCGCGACCCGCAGCACCCGGTCGTACAGCACCCACAGGGCGTCCATGGTCGACGTCGCCGCAGGTCCGTGCTTCTCGTCGCCGGTCATCAGCCCCATCAGGCGGGGCAGGTCCGTGTACGCGTACCGCTGCGTCGCTGTGATCGTCATGCCGACGATCGTGCAACCTCAACCAAACTTCAGGTCAACCCGCACTCGTCCCGGGCCTGGACCCACATAAACGGGTGCGCGACCACAGGCGCGAGTGCGGTATTGTTTCCGTGCACGTTCGGCCCAGGGAAACCCCAGGTCAGACGGGCACCGGGACGTGGCGCAGCTTGGTAGCGCACTTGACTGGGGGTCAAGGGGTCGCAGGTTCAAATCCTGTCGTCCCGACGGTGCGAAGGGTCTTCGCGGGCAAGAGCCCGCGGGGCCCTTTTTGCGTTTCCCCCGCGACCGCTGACGGTGACGCGGTGGCGGTGGCGGTGACGGTTGAGTGCGTGAGCCGGCCGGGGCCCCGGCCGAACTCGTGGCACGGACGGACTGCTCCGGTCAGTCGGCGCGGCGGGTGAAGCGCGCGGCGATCGTGACGCGGGTCAACGGCCTGAGCATGCCGGCCTGGTTCCAGGACATGCCGAAGTCCCCGCGGTCCAGCGGGAGTTCGGCGGTGAGCGTGACCGCGTCGGCGGAGATCTCGGACGCCTTGGCGGTGAAGGACAGCGCGCGGGTCACGCCCACCACGGTCAGGTCGCCGGTGACGTGGACGGCCGCGTCGCCGGACGGCGTGACCTCCGTGGCGGTGAAGACGAGCGAGGAGTGCGTCTCCACGTCGAAGAAGTCCGCGGAGCGCAGGTGCTTGTCGCGCTTGGCGTTCCTGGTGTCCAGGGACGCGGCGCCGATGGTCACGCTGCCGTGCGCGCCGCCCCCGGCGAGGACCTCGCCGTCGCCGGCGACCTCGGTGAACACCCCCTTGACGTTCAACAGGCCCCAGAACGTGCGGTGCTGGAACCCGACGGTGGTGCCTGCCGGGTCGAGGGTCCAGTGACCCGCCGAGACGTCCGGGAGTGCGCCGGGCCGGGAGGAGGGGGTGGTGTGGGACATGGTCGTCCGTGCCTTTCGTGAGCGGTCCGGTGCCCTGGCGGCGCCGGAGTCGGTGATAGGGGGCGGGAGGGGCTCGGCCCGGTGGCCGCGGCCGGGTGCGATGTCGATCGGTTGAATGATGAATACATCGCCAGCTACTACTACGCCAGCTATTAGGTAGCTCGCGAGATAATAGATGGGCGGGGTATTCTCGGCAAGTGGGTGAGGACTCGGGATCGGACTACGGGAGCCAGCGCATGGGGGAGTCCCAGCAGTCAGTGGAGCGGGCCGGGTGTCCCGGCGCGGCGGACCAGTGTCCGAGCGCCGAGGAGACCGACCTGCTGCAGCGGTGGAACGGCCTGGCGACGGGGTTCCGCGAGCTCACGGACGAACTGATCGCCGAGGCCCAGCGCGAGGTGGGGCTGCCGCCCTCGTCCCTCGAAGTGCTCTGCTTCCTGGTCGCCTCGCCGGACCGGGCCGCTCCGATGCGGCTGCTGTCCCAGACGCTCGGCTTCTCCACCGCGGGGACGACCGGAGTGGTCGACCGGCTGGCCGACGCCGGTCTCGTCGAGCGCCGCCCGTCCCGTTCGGACCGCAGGGTGACGTATGCCGTGCTGACGCCGCTCGGCCGGGAGACGGCCACGACCGCGGCGAAGGTGTTCGCCGACGCGGTGCGCCGTCGTGTCGTGGAACCCCTGGGGGAGGAGGGCTTCGCCTCCTTCGCCCGCGCCTTCGTCACGCTGGGCATCGTGGACGCGCCCTGCGAGGAGTCGACGGAGTCCTGCTGACGGCGGTGCCCGGGCCGCCCGCTGCTCCCCGCCGCGCGGTCGTCGGCCGCCCGCCGTCGGCGGGCGGCCGACCGGACCGGTGCCGGCGGCGGCCGACCGGACCGGTGCCAGGGCCGGCCGGCCGGACGGGTGCCCGTCAGGCCTTGAAGCCGACCCCGCCGTACAGGGAGACCGGTGCGTCGCCGATGGAGGTCTCGTCCTCCGCGAGCTCGGGATGCCAGTCCTTCACGGACACGACGCCCGGTTCGACCAGGTCGAGCCCCTCGAAGAAACGGCCGACCTCGGCGTGGGAGCGGCCGACGAGGGTCATCCCGCCCTTCGCATACGTCTCGATTCCGCGCCGTACGTTCTCGGGCTCGAAGTCGGCGGTCATCGCCGACAGGGCCAGGCAGCTGCCCGGCGCCAGCGCCTCGACCAGGGTCTCCACCAGCTCGTACGCCCCGCTCTCGTCGGTGATGAAGTGCATCAGGGCGATCAGGGACAGGGCTACGGGCCGGTCGAGGTCCAGGACGCGCCCCGCCTCGGCGAGTATCTTCTCCGGCTCGCGCACGTCGGCCTGGATGTACTCCGTCACGCCCTGCGGGGTCCCGCGCAGCAGCGCCCCGGCGTGGGCGAGGACGATCGGGTCGTTGTCGACGTACACCACCCGCGCGTCCGCGGTGGTGCGCTGCGCGATCTGGTGGAGGTTGGGCTCCGTGGGAATGCCGGTGCCGATGTCGAGGAACTGCCGGATCCCCGCCGCGCCGACGACATGGCGGGTGGCCCGCTGCATGAACCAGCGGTTGCTTCGGGCGGCCCGTTCGGCGCCCGGATCGAGCGACATGATGTGCCGGCCGAGCTCCTCGTCGACCGGGTAGTTGTCCTTGCCTCCGAGATACCAGTCGTACACCCGTGCCGGATGCGGCCTGCCGGTGTCGATCCGGTCCACGGTGGACTCGGGCCCCGTCATGCGGCAACTCCTTTGCTGGGTCTGCCTGTTCGCCCTGCCTGGGGGTGTTCGGCAGTACGTGCGAGCAGTGTGCCATCCCGGCGGGGCGGCAGGGGTCCGGGTGACGTTCCGGGGTCGGGGGAGCGGGATCTTCCCAGACGGCCGGGCGTGGGTCTATAGTCGAAAACTAGCAGTGCTAATTAATTGCTTCCGTCCCTTTCGCCGGTCCCCGTGATCCGGAGATCCCGCGCCCGCGGGACCGGCGATCCCGTGATCCGCGCCCGCGTCACACCGTGATCGCGTGATCCGCCGTCCCTCAGGAGTCCTGTCGTGCGTCCCGTCCACTTCGCGGCCGCCCGCCGCACCCCCATCGGAAAGCTGCGCGGAGCCCTGTCCTCCGTGCGGCCCGACGACCTCGCCGCGACCGTCGTGCGCGGGCTGGTCGCCGGACTGCCCACGCTCGACCCGGCCCGCATCGACGACGTCTACTGGGGCGCCGCCAACCAGGCGGGCGAGGACAACCGCAACGTCGCCCGCATGGCCGCGCTCCTGGCGGGCCTGCCCGAGTCCGTACCCGGCGCCACCGTCAACCGGCTGTGCGCCTCCGGCCTGGAGGCCGTCACGACCGCGGCCCGCGCCATCGCCTCCGGTGAGGCGGACATCGTGCTCGCGGGCGGCTCCGAGTCGATGAGCCGGGCGCCCTTCGTCCTGCCCCGCCCGGACGAGGCCCTTCCCCATCGCATCGAGACGGTCGACACCCGGCTCGGCTGGCGCCTCGTCAACCCCGCGATGAAGGACCTGCACGGTCTCCTGTCGATGGGGGAGACGGCCGAGGAGGTCGCCGAGCGGTACGGAGTCTCGCGCGAGCGCCAGGACGCGTTCGCGCTGCGCAGCCATCAGCGCGCCGCGGACGCCCGCAAGAACGGGTACTTCGACGCCGAACTGCTCCCCGTCGAACGCCCCGACGGCGTCGTCGTCGACACCGACGAATGCGTACGCGAGGACACCTCGCTCGACAAGCTCGCCCGGCTCAGGCCGGTGTTCCGCGAAGGCGGCACGGTCACCGCGGGCAACGCCTCCCCGATGAACGACGGCGCGGCCGGCCTGCTGCTCGTCAGCGAGGACGCCCTGAACGACCTGGGGCTGGAGTCCCTCGGACGCTACGTCGCCGGAGCGTCGGCCGGTGTCCACCCCGACGTCATGGGCATCGGTCCCGTCCCCGCCACGCAGAAGGCGCTGGGACGCGTCGGCTGGGGCATCGGCGACCTCCAGGAGGCCGAGTTCAACGAGGCCTTCGCGGCCCAGGCCCTCGCCTGCGTGGACCGGCTCGGGATCGACCCGGAACTCGTCAACCCGACCGGCGGGGCCATCGCCCTCGGCCACCCGCTGGGCTGCTCCGGCGCCCGCATTCTCACCACCCTGCTGCACCGCATGCGCCGCACCGGCGCCGCGCGCGGCCTGGCCACCATGTGCGTGGGGGTCGGGCAGGGCAGCGCGGTCCTGGTCGAGCGCGGCTGAAGCCCCGTACGCGGCTCCGCCGGGCGGAGCCGCGTGACCGGTCCGAAACCGGCGATGCGGCACCCCGGCGTCGCCCAGGTCGCGGTGATCGGACCGCCCGACGAGCTGCACGGCGAGGAGGTGTGCGCGGTCGCCGTCCCCGTGACCGGTACGGCCGCCGACGGCGACGGCGTCATCACGTGGTCGAGGGAACACCTGGGCCGTCACACGCACCCGCGCCGCGTGGAGTTCACCGACGCGCTGCCGCTCGGTCCGGGCATGAAGGCGATCGAGCGGGAGCTGCGGGCCCGGTACACCGGCTGAGTCGCCGGCGCAGGTGCCACCTGTCGAGACGCTCCTTACGGCGGCCGGATAGGTGGGCATAGCATCGGTTCCCGCATGAACACGATGACGCTCTGGCACATATCCGGCTGGGAGTTCGCCGCGCTCGCCTTCGCGGCCCTGCTCGTCGGCTTCTCGAAAACCGCGGTGAGCGGCGCCAACACGGTCAGCCTCGCCGTCTTCGCGGCCGTCCTGCCCGCCCGCGCCTCCACCGGCGTGCTGCTCCCGATCCTGATCGCCGGGGACGTCCTCGCGGTCCTCACCTACCGGCGCCATGCCCACTGGCCCACGCTGTGGAGGCTGTTCCCGGCGGTCGCGGCAGGAGTGGTCGTCGGCACGCTGTTCCTGGTGTGGGCGGACGACGCGGTCGTACGGACCTCGATCGGCGCGATCCTGCTGCTGATGGCCGGCGTCACGATGTGGCGGCGGCGCCGGGCCGGCACCGAGGACGAACCGGACGCCGTCACGAGCCGGGCCGGTCGCATCAAGGCCCGCTCCTACGGAGTCCTCGGCGGTTTCACCACGATGGTCGCCAACGCGGGCGGCCCGGTGATGTCGCTGTACCTGCTGTCGGCGGGCTTCCGCAAGCTCGGCTTCCTCGGCACGTCCGCCTTCTTCTTCCTGATCGTGAACGTCTCGAAGGTGCCCTTCAGCGCCGGACTCGGTCTGATCGACGGCCGCTCGCTGCTGCTGGACGCGGCCCTCGTGATCTTCGTCGTCCCGGGTGCGTTCCTCGGCAAGTGGGCCGTGAACAGGATCAACCAGCGCCTGTTCGAGCAGCTCGTCATCGCGGCGACCGTCGTGGGCGGCGTGCAACTCCTACTGCGGTAGCCCGAGAAGCTCCGGAAGACCGGCGAACGAGTCGATGACGTGGTCGGGTTCGCCGCTCGCGGACCGATGCGTCTCGGGAAGGTACTTGCCGGTCCTCACCAGCACCCCGGTCACCCCGGCCCGTTGCGCCGCGAGGACGTCCGACTCGATGTCGTCCCCGACCATCAACGCCTCCCGCGCGCTCACTTCGAGATGCGCGAGCGCCGCCCCGAAGAACGCGGCGGACGGCTTTCCCGTGATCACGGCCTCGGTGCGGGCGGCGGCCTCCAGCCCCGTCACGAAGGCCCCCGAGTCGAGCTGGAGACCCTCGTCGGTCCGCCAGTACAGATTGCGGTGCATGGCGACCAGCCGGGCGCCGCGCTGAAGGTCCCCGAAGGCACGGTTCAAGGACGCGTAGTCGAACTCGGGACCGGCCCCGCCGAGCACGACGACGTCGGGAACCACGTCGGGATCGTCGACCAGGGTGACACCGGCCAGGTCCTCACGGACGTCGCCGCTGTTGAGCAGGGTGCAGCGCGCGCCCGGGAAATGCTCCGCGAGGTGTGCGGCCGTCACCGCGGGCGCGGTCAGGATGTCCTCGGCGGCCACCGCGAATCCCGCGTCCGACAGCGTCCGGGCGATCGACGCCCGCGTGCGTGAGGTCGTGTTCGTCACCAGCGCCACGGGGAGACCTGCGTCGCGGATCCGGCGCAGGGCCCCGACCGCGCCGGGCAGCGGCCGCCACGACATCGTGAGGACACCGTCGATGTCGACGAGGACCGCGCGTACCGACTCCATGTCTGGACGATACCGACGGCCCGGCCCGTCGGCCGCCCGGCGATCCGGCCGCCCTCCCGCGGGTGCCGCCGTCGCGCCCGCTAGTCCCGCGGATTCCGGCGCAGCAGGTAGGTGTCCATGATCCACCCCTTGCGCTCCCGGGCCTCGGCGCGCAGCCGCTCGATGCGCGGAGCCGTCTCGGCGAGGGGACCGGACGCGAGGATCTCGTCGGGCGTGCCGATGTAGGCGCCCCAGTAGATGTCGATGTCCTGGTCGGCGTACTGCCGGAAGGTCTGGTGGGCGTCGAGCATGACGACCACGTCGTCCACACCGTCGGGGAAACCCTCGGCGAGGCGGCGGCCCGTGGTGATCTGCACCGGCCGGGCGACGCGGTTCAGCCCCGTACGGTGCCGTGCCACCAGTGCGGAGACGCTGCTGACACCGGGCACGACGTCGTACGTGAACGCCACCGAGCCGCGCTCCAGGATCTCCTCCAGGATGCCGATGGTGCTGTCGTACAGCGCGGGATCTCCCCACACCAGGAAGGCGCCGCTCTCGTCCTCGCCGAGCTCCTCGGCGATCAGCCGCTCGTAGATGGCGGCGCGGGCACTGCGCCAGTCGCCGACGGCGGGGGAGTACGCCGTGCCTCCCGCGGACCGGTCGCGGTCCGGGTCGCGGGCCTCGACCAGTCGGTACGCCCTGTCCGGTATGTGCGTGTCGAGGATGTCACGGCGCAGTCGGACGAGGTCCGACTTCACCTCGCCCTTGTCCAGGATGAAGAACACGTCCGTGCTCCTCAGCGACTTGACCGCCTGCAACGTGAGCTGATCGGGGTCGCCCGCCCCGATCCCGATGACATGAATCTTTCGCACACCCAGAGTCTGCCGCACGCCACCGACCGTGGACGCACCGCACCTGGGATCGGCCCGGACACCGGTCCGGCGCGGGTGTCAGGAGCCCGGCCCGGCCAGCCGCGGAGCCGATTCCCGCGCGTCGATCGCCGTGCCCTCGCGTTCCACCGCGGCGGCCACGCCACGTGCCCAGGCGCCCAGTTCCCCGAGGTCCATTCCGTACGGCCGCTCCCGGCCGGTCAGGGCAGACCACTCCGCGGTGCCCCCGGCGCCGCGCCGCAGCAGCCGGGCGCCGCCCGTGACGTTCCCGCGGGCCGCGTGCGTGAGCCCCACCGCGAGCTGGGCCAGACCGCGCCACAGCGCGCGCTCGTCCTCGGGGCCGGACTTCCAGGCGTCCTCGAAGACCTCGTGCGCGTGGAAGGGTTTGCCCGCGTCCAGCAGCGCCTGCGCCTCGGCGACGGTCTCCTCGGGGGTGCGCACGACGCCCTCCGGCTGCCGTTCCACCCCGTGCGCGCCGTACGGCAGCGGCCGTCCGAGGCCGTCGCGCGGCCGGGCGCTGCGCGCGCGGCCCTCCATGTCCCGGTCGCGCCCGTCGTCCTGCCGGGCCTCGGATGCTGCGCTCATGTCCCGATTGTCGCGCGTTCCGCGCCCCCTTCGGAGCAGCCCCCGGTGTGGGGTAAAGTTCTGTTCGCACGATCACGCGGGTCACCGTGGGTGAAGGCACCGGGACGTGGCGCAGCTTGGTAGCGCACTTGACTGGGGGTCAAGGGGTCGCAGGTTCAAATCCTGTCGTCCCGACCAGCATTGAAGCCGGTCGGAGGCCGTTTTCTCAGCGATGGGAAGACGGCCTTTTCCGTTGCCTCCTTCAGGACAGCCGGCCGACGTGGGCGAGGGCCTGCCTGAGCAGAACCCCGTGCCCGCCCGGCATCTCGTCGATGACCAGCGGCGACGACGCCTCCTCGGGACTGAACCAGACCAGGTCCAGGGCGTCCTGCCGGGGGCGGCAGTCGCCGGTCACCGGGACGATGTAGGCGAGCGACACGGCGTGCTGGCGCGGGTCGTGGAACGGAGTGACCCCCAGTGTCGGGAAGTACTCGGCGACCGTGAAGGGCTGGAGGGAGGCCGGGACCCGGGGGAGCGCCACCGGTCCGAGGTCCTTCTCCAGGTGGCGCAGCAGGGCGTCGCGGACCCGCTCGTGGTGCAGCACCCGACCGGAGACGAGGGTGCGGCTGACCGTCCCGTCCGGACCGATGCGGAGCAGGAGCCCGATGTGGGTGACTTCGCCGCTGTCGTCGACGCGCACCGGTACCGCTTCGACGTACAGGATCGGCATGCGGGCGCGGGCCAGTTCCAGCTCGTCGGGAGCCAGCCAGCCGGGCGTGGTTTCGGTCATGTCAGACATTGGTTGATCATACTTTCAGGGTGCCCTGCTTCGTGTGTTCCGCGTCACGTGTGCCGCTCGGAACAGCATGTCATCGTGATCCGCCGGACGTCACCGGCTTCGGGAAGTGCCCCTGTCGCGTCGTGCCCACGACGGCGCCGTGCTCCGGCCGCACCGCGACCGCGCCGTGCTCCGGCCGCATCACGCCCACGACCGCTCCGGGCGCCCCGCGCCGCACGCGAGGACGGCCTCCCGGCCGCGAACCGCGAGCACGGACGGTCTCGTGCCCGCGGCACATGCCTGGCAGGATGGCCTGCCGGACCAGGGGAGCGGTATGACGCCATTCACCACCGACATCACCCGCGCAGTCGTCACGAGCCTCGACCGTACGGCCGATCCGCGACCGCGCGAGGTCCCGGGCGCGCTCACCCGGCACCTCCACGACTTCGCCCGCGAGACGGACCCGACGACGGGACAGTGGGAACGCGCCGGTGTCCCGGCGCAGGGGGTCGGGGTGGCCGGCCCCGTCCGGCACGCCTGCTTCGACCTGGTACTGGAGCCGCGATGAGCACCCCCCTCGACTTCTCGTACGAGACCAGGCCCGCGCGTGTCGTCTTCCGGCCCGGCGCCTCGGTGACCGCGACGCCGGGTGAGGTCGCGCGGCTCGGACTGCACCGGGTGCTGGTGGTCTGCGGCAGCCGGGGCGAGACGACGGCGCGGGCGGTCGCGGACGCACTGGGCGGCGCCTGCGTGGGGGTGCACGCCGAGGCGCGCATGCACGTGCCGGTGGAGGTCGCCGACCGGGCCGTCGAGGTGGCACGCGAGCTGGGCGCCGACGGGTGCGTCGCGGTGGGCGGCGGCTCGGCGATCGGCCTGGGCAAGGCGATCGCCCTGCGCACCGGTCTCCCGCTGGTCGCCGTACCGTCCACCTATGCAGGATCCGAGATGACCTCCGTCTGGGGACTCACCGAGCACGGCGCCAAACGCACCGGCCGCGACCTCGCCGTGCTGCCCCGCAGCGTCGTCTACGACCCAGAACTCACCCTCGGGCTGCCCGTCCCGCTCTCCGTCACCAGCGGCATCAACGCGCTGGCCCACGCCGCGGAGGCGCTCTACGCACCCGACGCCTCGCCCCTCGTCTCCCTCATGGCCGAGGAAGGCGTACGGGCGATGGCCGGAGCGCTGCCCCGGGTGGCCGCGGCGCCCGGCGACCTCGACGCCCGCAGCCGCGCGCTGTACGGAGCCTGGCTGTGCGGCGCGTGCCTGGGCGCCACCACGATGGGACTGCACCACAAGCTGTGCCATGTGCTCGGCGGCACCTTCGACCTGCCGCACGCCGCGACCCACACGGTGGTCCTCCCGTACGTGCTCGCCTACAACGCGTCCGCGGCACCCGGCGCGCTCGCGGCGCTGTCCCGCGCCTTGGGGACCGACGACGTGCCCCGCGCCCTGCGTGAACTGGCCGGAACGCTGGGCGCTCCGCAATCCCTCGCGGAACTCGGCCTGAAAGAAGCCGACTTGACGGTGGCGGCCGCGCAGACCGCCGCCCAGACGTACCCCAACCCCCGTGAGGTGACCGCGAACGGCGTGCTGGGGCTGCTGACGGCGGCCTACGAGGGCTGGGACCCGCGGAGCGAGACGCCGCGCTGAGGGCGCGGCGAAGCCTGCCCGGGAGGTCGCCGACCACTCCGCCTGATGGATCGTCAATTACCGGAAGCGTGCGTGTGGTTGGTGCGAAAGGGGCCGTTCGGTCGTACGTCGTCGGGGACGTGGCGCACATCACCCCCTGAACGGGCCGAAGGTGAAGCAGTGCTTCACGGGTTCATGACAGGCTCACCACTGGTTACCCGCTGGTAATCCACTGTCACCCCCCACTCACCCCCCTCAGGACTGAACTTGCGTATCCGCAAGCGGCCCTTGCGTGCCGTCATGCCCGCACTCGCCGCATCCGCCCTCTTCCTCGCCGCCGGTTGCTCCTCGGAGCCCGCGGCCTCCCCGGCACCCGGACACTCCCGGGACAGCGAAACCTCCGGTCCCGCGGCCGCGGGCACCGACCGTCCGGCGGCCGTGGTGGCCGCCCCCGAGCCCGCGGCCACCTCGACGGCCGTCGCGCGGGCGGGTGTGGCCGGCGGCAAGGCCCGCAAGACCTCGATGAAGGTGAGGTCCTACGACAGCCGCACCCGACGGGCGGTCATATCCGCTCCGGACAAGGGAGGTTCCGGCAAGGTCACCTCCTCGCCGTCCCCGACCGGCGGGAGCCCGGAGCGTCCGCACCGCGCCGCCGTCGGCGACGTCATCGCCAGTGCCCCCGTGCCGGGAGCCCCGGACGGACTCCTCGCCAAGGTCACCAGGGTGATCGCCGAGAGCGGCGACGGCACCGAGGTCCAGACGGCGCCGACCACCCTGGACGCCCTCCTCGGCGACGACGACGCCGAGGGTTCCGTGCCCGTCGACCCCGCGTCCTTCGATGTCGACCGGCTGCTGCCCGACGTCAAGGTCTCGTGGGCGAAGACCGGGAACGTGCACGCGGGTCCGCAGGGTGCCAAGGTCCCGCTCGGCAGCCTGCGCATCGACGTCGGGGCCCGGCTCGGCACGGCGGCGGGCGCGCCCGCCGAGGCGTCGGCATCCGTGTCCGGCTTCGTCCAGGTCGCGCCGGAGGTCGACTTCTCCTACGGCGGCGGGGCGGCCGGCTCCGGTCCCGGCGCCGCGTACCTCGGCGTCTCGGGGGACTGGACCTCGAAGTGGGCGCTCAAGGGGCGCGCCGCCGCGTCCGCCGACCCGGTCCGGGTGCCGTTCGCCAAGCTGCACGCCGACCCCGTGCTCCAGGTCGGGCCGATCCCCGTCGTGGTGAACCTCGACCTGACCTGCTACTTCCAGATCGCCGCCGACGGCAGAGTCACCGTGGACGTCGAGCAGGCCCTCAAGGGCGACTTCAAGGCGGGTGGCACCTTCGGCACGGCCGAGGGATGGACTCCGGTCGACGAGTCGCACATGACGAGCAGTCCGGTGCGCACCTCCGTCACGGCGGCGGGCCGCGTCAAGGCGTCCCTCGGGGCGGAGGCCACGGTCGGCCTGTACGGCACGGTGGGCGTCACCGCGGACCTGGCGCCGTACCTCCGCGCCGAGGCCGCGGGTGCAGTCGGGGTCAACTCCTCCGAACTGTCCGGGGGTTCGGCGGGCGCCGGCGCGAAGGCCGGGTCCCGCGGATCGTGGTCCGTCCACGGTGGCGTCGATCTGACCGGCACGCTGCGCGTGCAGTTGGGTGTCTTCGGTACCCCGGTCCTCCAACGCAGCATCCCCCTGGGCGCGTTGCATCGGGAGTGGACGCTCGCCGAGGGCAGGGCGTAGCCGCAACGGTCGTCACGGACGTCCCCGGTCCGGCGCGACAGTCGCCGGACCGGGCGATCCCCGGGTGCCGTCGCGCGGTCAACCGGTCGGCCCCATTTGTCAATTGGCCCTCCCTTCATCGCTGTGACACCTCCTGACGCTGGCGTTTTCCGCATGCGTCCTGGAAAGCTGATCTGGGCATGCCAACACGACCGCCTGGCCTGCCTGCCCCCACGCCGCGGTCCATCAGGAGGACGCAGTGAAGAGAAGCTCGCGGATCCGCAAGGCCTCGTTCATCCTCGGCAGCGCCGTCGCGCTGGTCGTCGCCGTCCCCGGCAGCGCACTCGCCGACCCCCCGAAGTCCTTGCCCGCGAACGCGGACGGACTGGAGCAGACGTTCCAGCCGGCCTACGACTACGACACCGACGGCTGCTACCCGACCCCCGCCATCGGCCCCGACGGCACCATCAACGGCGGGCTCAAGCCGTCCGGCGCCCTCAACGGCCAGTGCCACGACTCCTGGGACCTCGACAACACCAACGGCTACTCCCGCGAGAAGTGCAACAACGGCTGGTGCGCCATCATCTACGGCCTCTACTTCGAGAAGGACCAGGCCGTCGCCGGCAGCGGCCTCGGCGGACACCGCAACGACTGGGAGCACGTCGTGGTGTGGGTCCAGGACAACGAGGCCAAGTACGTGTCCACCTCCGCCCACGGCGACTTCAACGTCTACGGCCGTGACCAGATCCGCTGGGACGGCACGCACCCCAAGGTCGTCTACCACAAGGACGGCATCGGCACCCACTGCTTCCGGCCCGCCAACTCCAACGACGAACCGCCGGAGAACCACAAACACACCTGGCAGTTCCCCACTCTGGTCGGCTGGAACGGCTACCCCGCCGGGCTGCGCGACAAGCTGAGCTCCTACGACTTCGGCAGCGCCCACTTCGGCCTCAAGGACGGCAACTTCACCTCCCACCTGGAGAAGGCCAAGCCGGCCGGCATCCCCTTCGATCCCAACGCCTGACCGCCGGGGCCGGTGGCGGGGGTCTGTCCGGGCGCCCCCGCCACCGGCCCCTGGCCACCGGGCGCCGCGCCCCGGTCACCGGCGCAGGAGCCCCTCCTGCTGGAGCGGAGGGCTTCCCGCACGCCAGGGAAGCACCTCCCCGAACCGCACGAGTTCGCCGTACGCCGACGGGTCGGCCTTCTCGGCGAGCAGCAGGTCCAGAACCGCGACCGCGGCCTGGGCGGGGGACTGCGCCTGGCTGAAGTCGGCGAACCACGGCCGCGAGAGCGCCGTGTCCACCAGTCCCGGGCACACCGCCGCGATCAGAGTGCCGTGCGCCAGGTCGGCGTCCCGCCGCTCCGCCGCCACCGCCCGTACCGCGGCGACCTGCGCCACCTTCGACGGCACGTTGATCCAGCGGGGCCAGCCCAGCTGCTCCGAACTGCCGTCGTGGACGGCGGCCCGCCAGGACGCGACGGCTGCCTCGACCTCGTCCAGCGACACACCGTCGAACAAGTGGCGCAGCCGGGGATCGAGATGGCCGAGCGTGCCCAGGGAACTGGCGACGACGACCAGCCGTCCACCGGGACGCAGTACGGGGCCGAAGGAGCGCAGGACCGCGTGCGCGCCCCCGTTCGCGACGTCGATGAACTCGTCGGCCTGCTCGGCCTGCGACCGGTCGGGGGTGAGCGGCGCGCTCGCGTTGGACACCACGATGTCCACCCCCGCGTACCGGCCGGCGAGTTCGGTGGCCAGCCGCCGGACGGCCTCCGCGTCGGTGACGTCGAGCACCCGGCCCTCCACCCGGCTCCTGGTGGCGTCCGCCTGCCCGACACATGAGACCGCGTCCGTGACCCGACGCTCGTTCCGACCGGTGAGCAGAACGAGGTCGTCGGGCCCCAGACGGGCGGCGAGACCTTCGACGAGGGCGCGTCCGAGCCCCTGATTGGCGCCGGTGACCAGCGCGATGCGTGGATCTGTCATGTCGTCCACGCTAGGAACGCATCGACCATGCGTCCAACGAAAGCTTCTCAGGTCTGGTATGCGTGAACGTCATGGACTTCAGTGACGTCTCCCTGGTCGCGCTCCGTGTCTTCCGCGAAGTGGCCGAGCGGGGCACGCTCACCGCGGCGGCGGGAGCCCTCGGCTACACCCAGTCCGCCGTCTCGCGGCAGATCGCCTCACTCGAACGGGCCGCCCGGTCACCTCTGTTGGAACGGCGCAGGGACGGCGTGCGGCTGACCGCGGCGGGACACGTCGTACTGCGCCGCGCCGTCACCGTGCTCGACGAGATCGACGCGACGGCACGGGAACTCGCCGGACTGCCCGCCCAGGCCGGGACGGTCCGGCTCGGCTGGTTCGCCAGCGCCGGTGCCGTCCTGCTGCCCCGTGCCGTCGCGGCGCTGCGCCGCAGCCACCCGGCGATCACGGTCACCACCCGGGAGGGCGCCACGCCCGTCCTGGTCCGCGCGCTGCGGGCCGGCACCCTGGACCTGGCACTGCTCGCCTCCGCACCGCCGTTTCGTCCGTTCGACACGGAGACGCCCCCGCTGGTCCTGCGGACGCTCGGCGAACGCAGTCTGCGGCTCGCGGTGCCCGTCAGCCATCCGCTCGCCGCGAGCGACCACGTCGACGTCGCCGACCTGCGCGGACAGCGCTGGATCGCCGGCCCGTCCGCCGGTGAGGAGAAACTCATGGGCGTCTGGCCGGGCCTGGACGAACGTCCCGAGATCGCGCACACCGCCCGTGACTGGCTGGCCAAGCTGCATCTCGTCGCGGCCGGCTGCGGCCTGACCACCGTGCCCGCCGCACTGGCTCCGGCCGCCCCGCCCGGCGTACGGATCGTGACGGTGCACGGCGGTCCCGAGGAGCGGCGCCGACTCGTCCTGGCCCGCCTCCCGCGCCCCCTGCCGGAACCGGCGGCACGCCTGGCCGACGCACTGCGGGCCGCTGCCGCCGACCTGCACGGCGGGAACTGAGAGCCCGCCGCCCGCACGGCCCCGCGCCCCGCACCGGCGGAGGCGGCCGTCACGACGTGTGCACGGCCATCCACGCACGTGCGGTAGGGTTTACCTGCACGATCACCCGGGGCAGCCCGGGTGGGACGCATCGGGACGTGGCGCAGCTTGGTAGCGCACTTGACTGGGGGTCAAGGGGTCGCAGGTTCAAATCCTGTCGTCCCGACAGCATGAAGGGCCTTCGCGGGCGGAAGTCCGCGGGGGCCCTTCGCACGTCGTCATCCGGCCTGGTGCCGAGCACGCCGCCGCACCGCCCGTGCCCGCCGCGATCGCCCCGTCCGGCGCACTGCTGACGGCCGGACACACCGGACACCCGCGAACCCGCCCCCGTCCACCCGTGGGCGCATCGGAGCACGAGGTGCCGATGGCCGAGAAAAACGCTTGGCCCGGCCAGGTGCCCTCGCGGGAAAATGCGACGTCCGACCTGCCAGTACGCGCACATCGCCGCCCCCGGGAGCCGTGTGGGGGTCCGTCGACGTGCCCCGCCGGTCGGAGGGCGCCCCGGGCAGGGGCGCTCACCCGGACCGCAGTTCCGCACGGCCATCGAAGCGCCCGCAGCTCCGCGGGAGCTCCCGTGGCGGGCTGCCACACGACGACACAGGGTTGGGATGGGATCGCCTGAATCGCGCGAGGTCTCCCCGGGCAGGGGCTCGGTGCTCCTCGCCCTGCGCTACTACGGACGGGAGTTGGCCCGGCTCCGGCGGCTGACGCTTCCCGCCATGCTGCTGCCGGCACTCGGCAACATCGGCATCAACTACGTGGCGCCGCTGGTCGTCGCGAAGCTCGTCGGCCGGATCGCCGACGACGCCGACACCGGCTTCGGCTCCACACTGCCCTACGTCCTCGGCTTCGCCGGAGTGCTGCTGCTCGCCGAGACGTTCTGGCGCATCGGACTGCACTGCCTGAACCGCCTCGCCGCCCACGGCGTCGAGCGGCTCTACGTGATCGGCATGGACGAGCTGTTCGCCAAGGACGCCGCGTTCTTCCACGACAACTTCGCCGGAGCGCTGACCAAGCGGGTCCTGAGCTTCGCCTCCCGCTTCGAGGAGTTCGTCGACACGATGACCTTCCAGGTGGTGGGCAGGTTCGTGCCGCTGCTGTTCGGGTCGGTCGTGCTCTGGCGCTACGAACCGCTGCTCGTCGTCGGCCTCCTGCTGATGATCGCGCTGACGGCGCTGTGCGCGGCGCCCCTCATCCGCCGCCGGCAGGCCCTCGTCGACCAGCGCGAGGAGGCGATCGCCCGGGTGTCCGGCCATGTCGCCGACAGCCTGATGAACATGGACACGGTCCGCGCCTTCGCCGCCGAGGAGCGCGAGGCCGCCGAGCACCGCTCCCGCGTCGCGACGTCACGGCGGCTCACCCTGCGGTCGTGGGACTACGGCAACCTGCGCATCGACACGTTCGTCGCGCCGATGTCCGTGCTGACCAACGCGCTGGGCCTGCTGCTCGCGGTCACGCTCAGCGGCAGCGGACAGGGCGTGGAGACCGTCGTCGTCGCCTTCACGTACTACACGAACGCGACGCGGATCATGTTCGAGTTCAACCAGATCTACCGCCGCCTGGAGAGCTCGATGACGGAGGCCGCGCAGTTCACCGCGCTGCTGCTGACACCGCCCACCGTGCTCGACCCGGCGACGCCGGAACCGCTGACGTCCCGGGACTCGGACGTCCGCTTCGAGAGGGTGACGTTCGCCCACGCGGGCGCGGAGCCGCTCTTCGCGGACCTCGATCTGGCCGTGCACAGCGGGGCGAAGATCGGCCTCGTCGGCCGCTCCGGCGGCGGGAAGACCACGCTCACCCGGCTGCTGCTGCGGATGACCGACATCGACGGCGGACGGATCCTGATCGGTGGTCAGGACATCAGCAGGCTGCGCCAGGCCGACCTGCGGAGCATGATCGCCTACGTGCCGCAGGACCCGGCGATGTTCCACCGCACGCTGCGGGACAACATCGTGTTCGCCCGTCCCGACGCCACCGACGCCGAGATGCGCCGCGCGGCCGAGGCGGCCCACGTGACGGAGTTCGCCGACGCGTTGCCGGACGGCTTCGACACGATGGTGGGAGAGCGCGGCGTCAAGCTGTCCGGGGGGCAGCGCCAGCGCGTCGCCCTCGCCCGGGCGATCCTGCGCGACGCCCCGATCCTGCTGCTCGACGAGGCGACCAGCGCACTGGACTCGGAGAGCGAGATCCTCGTGCAGGAGGCGCTGTGGCGGCTCATGGAGGGGCGGACCACGCTCGTGGTGGCGCACCGGCTGAGCACGGTCGCCGCGATGGACCGGCTCGTCGTCCTGGACCGGGGCCGGATCGTGGAGCAGGGCACCCACCAGGAGCTGCTCGCCTCTGAGGGCGCCTACGCGAAGCTGTGGCAGCACCAGTCGGGCGGCTTCCTCGACGACAGCCCGGCCCGCGCCGACCTGCGCTGACCGTGGGAGGCGGAGGCCGCACGAGCAAGGCCGCAAAAGCGGGGACACACACGGGAGGCCGTGCCGGACTGCTCCGGCACGGCCTCCCGTTCCTGGTCACGCCGCGGGGCGTGAGTGAGGGTCAGCGGCGGTCCAGGACCGCCGCGAGAACCTCACGCAGCGCCGTCGCGGGGTCCGCCACGGCTCCTTCCGAGCGCCAGGCGACGAATCCGTCCGGACGGACCAGCACCGCGCCGTCCGCGGTGACGCCGTGGACCGCGGCCCAGTCGGCGTCGCCCTCCGGGATCAGCTCCGCGTCGGGGCCCGCGCCGACCCGGTACGACTCGAGCGGCACGGACATCCGTCGTGCGACCTCCTTCGCCGCGGCGTGCCAGTCGCAGGCGCCGCCCGCCGCGCTCAGCAGCACCGGCGTCCGCTCGTACAGGTCGAGGGTGGAGACCCTCGCACCGGAGCTGTCGAGCCACATGTGGGGCGCGCGGCTGCCGGGCTCGCCGTTCAGACGCATGCCCTCGGGCACGATCGGCAGCGCCGGGTCGGCACCGAGGACCGCGCCCCGGGGGTACCGGTAGGCCAGCGCCACGTTGAGGATGCCGCCACCGGGTCCGCCGGGTCCGCCGGGTCCGCCGGGTCCACCCGGACCACGGCCGGCAGCCGCACCTGGTCCACCGGGTCCACCGGGTCCACCGGGTCCGCCGGGTCCACCCGGACCACGGCCGGCAGCCGCACCCGGTCCGCCGGGTCCGCCGGGTCCGCCCGGACCACGGCCGGCAGCCGCACCCGGTCCGCCGGGTCCGCCCGGTCTTCCCGGACCACGGCCGGCAGCCGCGCCGGGTCCGCCGGGTCCGCCGGGCCCGCCCTGGCCGGAGGGCGCACCGGGACCAGCCGGACCCGCGGGGCCGCCGACTCCGGGCTCGGGCGTGTAGCCGGGGTGGCTGTGCTCGACCGAACGGGACGAGGCCCGCGCGCTCGTCGCCTGCGCGACCGGACGGCGTTCGGCGTCGTAGGACGTGAGCAGCTCGGGACCGGCCCAGCCGCCCAGTACCGCGGCCAGCTTCCAGGCCAGGTTGTGGGCGTCCTGGATACCGGTGTTCGAGCCGAAGGCGCCGGTCGGGGACATCTCGTGGGCCGAGTCGCCCGCGAGGAACACCCGCCCCTCGCCGTACCGTTCGGCGACCCGCTCGGCCGCGTGCCAGGCGGCCCTGCCGGTGATCTCCACATCGAGGTCCGGTACGCCCACGGCCCGCCTGATGTGCTCCGCGCACCGCTCGTCGGTGAACTCCTCCAGCGTCTCGCCGTGTTCGGGGTGCCAGGGGGCGTGGAAGACCCAGTGCTCCTTGTTGTCGACCGGAAGCAGGGCACCGTCGGCGTTCTCGCTGGTCAGGTAGCACACGATGAAGCGCCGGTCGCCGACGAAGTCCGCGAGGCGGCGCGAGGTGAAGGTGACGCTCACGTTGTGGAACAGGTCACCCGGGCCGGTGTGCCCGATACCCAGACTCTCCCGGATGGGGCTGCGCGGACCGTCCGCGGCGACGAGATAGTCCGCGCGGATGGTCGTGTGCTCGCCCGTCTCGCGGCTCTTCACCCGCGCGGTGACCCCGTCCGAGTCCTGCTCGAACGAGATCAACTCCGTGGAGTAGCGCAGGTCTCCGCCCAGCTCCTCGGCACTGCGCAGCAACACCGGCTCGAGGTCGTTCTGGCTGCACAGGCACCACGCCGCGGGGCTGAAGCGGGCGAGCCCGCCACCCGGGTCGATCTGCTTGAACAGCCACTCACCGGCATCGCCCACCAGGGTCGGCGTCTGCATGATGCCGTGGTTCTCCGCCAGGATCGACGCGGCCTCCTCGATGCGCCGCTGCACCCCGGCCACCCGGAACAGCTCCATCGTGCGCACGTTGTTGCCGCGTCCGCGGGGATGGATCGACGTGCCCGAATGGCGCTCGACAAGTGTGTGCGGCACACCCAGACGCCCCAGGAACAACGAGGTGGACAGCCCCACAAGGGATCCGCCGACGATGAGGACGGGCGTGTGGTGACCGACCTCGCCGGCCTCTTCCAATCGGTTCATTGATCGCCTCCAGTGTCACCTGCGACACGAGTCAGGGATGGGGATGCAGGTTCCATGCCCTGTGCGGGCCCGTTCGTGCGGTCGGGGCACCCGGATGACACGCGGTTCACTCGTCCGCACCGTGGGGCTCGCGCACTTCGGGACTCCCACTAACGATCGGCTCATGGCGACCCCGGACCTTTCGGGGACGGCGGTCGTTCCTGACCAATCGTGAAAGAAGAGAAGAGGTGTGCCGGATGACCACTTCGGGACGCATATCGCAGTCGGCGTTCGACGGCTCCAGGCTTCGGGTGATCCTGCTGCTGGACCTGTACGAAGGTGCCCAGCAGCAATTCCTGGACGCGTACGAGCACATGCGCAACCAGGTCGCTTCGGTCCCCGGCCACATCAGCGACCAGCTCTGCCAGTCGATCGAGAACCCCTCGCAGTGGCTCATCACCAGTGAGTGGGAGAGCGCCCCGCCCTTCCTCGCCTGGGTGAACAGCGAGGAGCACGTCGAGACCGTGCGGCCGATGCACAACTGCGTTCGGGACACCCGTTCGATGCGCTACAGCATTCTGCGGGAGACCAGCCCGAGCCAGCCGCACGAGGCGACGCCGGGCAGGTCGGACATGCAGGTGGAGGCCCGCGTGGGTGACGGTGTGGCACGCCACGCCCTCACTTTCACCGTGAAGCCCGGTTCGGAGTCGAAGGTCGCCGAGATCCTCGCCGGATACCAGTCCCCCGAGGCACGGGTCGACGACACCACCCGGTTGCGCCGTACCTCTCTGTTCATGCACGGCAACCGTGTCGTGCGTGCCGTCGAGGTCGAGGGCGACCTGCTCGTGGCCCTGCGTCACGTGGCGCGGCAGCCGGAGGTGCGGGCGGTCGAGGAGGCCATCAACCCGTACCTGGAGCAGGAGCGGGACCTGACCGACGACGACTCGGCGCGGGTCTTCTTCACCCGGGCGGCGCTCCCGGCGGTGCACCACGTGGTGTCCGGCGGGCCGGCCCCGGCCGATCTGCGGCGCCACGCGCTGTTCTACCCGGCCAAGCGGGGCTGCGGGATGGACCTGGCCCGGCTCCTCGCCCATCAGGACGAGGCGGCGGCGGACGACCCCAAGAGCCCCGTGTACGGCAGCACCGTGTTCCAGCGGGACGACATCGTCGTCCGTCTGATCGACGTCGTGGGCGACCTCGACGCCGACCCCGTCGCCTCCCTCGGCCTCAAGGGCCGGAAGAAGGCGGCGGAGCTGGAGCGACTCCTCGACGGTGCGGCCATCGGCGTCGAGGGCTCCCTGGAGACGGAGCGCAACATCAACCGCCTCCTGTCGCACGCCGACATGCTGCCCATCACCGACCGCAGCTCGGCCGACTCCTGACGGACAAGGCGGCCCCGTACCGGGGCCGCCCCACCCGTCCGTCACTGCAACACCGGAGGGAAGAACCATGATCAAGAAGCATCCACGCATCGTGGACCTGAGCGAGACAGAGCCCAACACCAGGCGCGGCGGCGACATCCGGGCGATGCTCACGCCCGCCACCGCCGGCTCCACCAGCGGCTTCATGGGGCTGGCCATCATCCAGCCCGGTGAGCGCATCGGCGAGCACTACCACCCGTACTCCGAGGAGTTCGTGTACGTGGTCAACGGCAAGCTGGAGGTGGACCTGGACGACGAGGCGTTCGCGCTGCAGCCCGAGCAGGGCCTCCTGATCCCGATCAACATGCGGCACCGCTTCCGCAACGTCGGCGACACCGAAGCCCGCATGGTCTTCCACCTGGGCCCGCTCGCTCCCCGTCCGAGCCTCGGCCACGTCGACACGGAAGAGACCGACGACGCCGTGTCCGGCCGCGCGATGGCCACCGCCGGAGCGGACCGGTCCGCGCCAGACAACGGACGGCCGTCCGAGCGAAGTGGGGCCATAAAGTGACCCGGCGGGTGGCCGTCACCGGTATCGGTGTGGTCGCTCCGGGCGGCACCGGAGCGACGGCGTTCTGGGACCTCCTTGCCAACGGCCGCACCGCGACCCGCGGCATCACGCTGTTCGATCCGGCGGGGCTGCGCTCGCGCATAGCCGCCGAATGCGACTTCGACCCGCTCGAGCAGGGCTTCGACCCCGACCTGCGCGACCACGCCGACCGGTACATACAGTTCGCCGTGGTCGCCGCCCGGGAAGCCGTACGCGACTCCGGACTCGACACCGGCCAGGAGAACCCCTGGCGCGTAGGCGTCTCACTGGGCAGCGCCGTCGGCGGCACCACCCGCCTGGAACACGACTACGTCCTGGTCAGCGAGCGGGGCCGACGGTGGGACGTGGACCACCGCACGGCAGAGCCGCAGCTGCACAAGGCGTTCTCGCCCAGCACGCTCGCCTCCGTCGTGGCCGAGCAGTTCGGTGCCCAGGGGCCCGTCCAGACCGTCTCCACCGGATGCACGTCCGGGCTCGACGCGGTCGGCTACGGCTTCCACACCATCGAGGAGGGCCGGGCGGACGTCTGCATAGCCGGCGCGTCCGACTCCCCGATATCCCCGATCACCATGGCCTGCTTCGACGCCATCAAGGCGACGTCGCCCAACAACGACGACCCGGAGCACGCCTCCCGGCCCTTCGACGCGCACCGCAACGGCTTCGTCATGGGTGAGGGCGGCGCCGTCCTCGTCCTGGAGGAGTACGAGCACGCCCGTGCCCGCGGCGCGCACATCTACTGCGAGATAAGCGGCTACGCCACCTACGGCAACGCCTACCACATGACCGGTCTGACCAGCGAGGGACTGGAGATGGCCCGGGCGATCGACACCACGCTCGACCAGGCCCGTCTCGACCCCACCCTGATCGACTACGTCAACGCGCACGGCTCCGGCACCCGGCAGAACGACCGGCACGAGACCGCGGCGGTCAAGCGGTCCCTGGGTGCCCACGCCTACGACACGCCCATGAGCTCCATCAAATCCATGGTGGGGCATTCGCTCGGCGCGATCGGCGCAATCGAGGTGGTCGCCTGCGTCCTGGCACTGAAGAACCAGGTGGTGCCGCCGACGGCGAACTACGAGACCCCCGACCCCGAGTGCGATCTGGACTACGTGCCGCGCAACGCACGTCCGCGGAAGCTGAACAACGTGCTCTCCGTGGGCAGCGGATTCGGCGGCTTCCAGTCCGCGGTGCTCCTGACCGGGCCGGGCGGGAGGAGCGGGAGGACAAGATGAGCACTGAGCGCCCCCGGGGTGCGGCCATCACCGGCATCGGTGTGATCGCGCCCAACGGCCTGAGCGCCGACGCCTACTGGAAGTCCGTCAGGGAAGGCCTCGGCGTACTCGACCGGATCACCCGCGAGGGATGCGGGCACCTTCCGCTCCGCGTCGCGGGCGAGGTCCGGACCTTCGACGCCGCGGCCCTCATCGAGGAGCGGTTCCTCGTCCAGACCGACCGGTTCAGCCACTTCGCGATGGCCGCGGCCGCCCTCGCCCTCGAGGACGCCGGGCTCGGAAACGGAGACGCCGCGGAGCCCTACTCGATCGGCGTGGTCACCGCGGCCGGGTCCGGCGGCGGCGAGTTCGGTCAGCGGGAACTCCAGAAGCTGTGGGGACAGGGCTCCCGCTTCGTCGGCCCGTACCAGTCCATCGCCTGGTTCTACGCCGCGAGCACCGGCCAGATCTCCATCCGCAGCGGCTTCAAGGGTCCCTGCGGTGTGGTCGCCAGCGACGAGGCCGGCGGCCTGGACTCCATCGCGCTCGCGACCCGCGTGGTGAGGCGCGGCACGGACGCGGTGGTCGTCGGAGCCGCGGAGGCGCCCCTCGCCCCCTACTCGATGGTCTGCCAGCTCGGCTACCCCGAGCTCAGCACCGTGGAGGACCCCGAGCGGGCCTACCGGCCCTTCACCTCGGGTGCCTGCGGTTTCGTACCCGCGGAGGGCGGCGCCATCCTCGTCGTGGAGGACGAGGAGCACGCCCGCGAGCGGGGCACGCCCGTCCGGGCCACCGTGGCGGGACACGGCGCCACCTTCACCGGAGCCTCCCGCTGGGACAAGTCCCGTGAAGGACTCGCGCAGGCCATCCGGGTCGCCCTCGACGAAGCGGGCTGCGCGCCGGAGGAGATCGACGTCGTCTTCGCCGACGCCTTCGGCGTACCCGAGGCGGACCGTGCCGAGGCGCTGGCCATCGCCGACGCGCTGGGCGCGCACGGTACCCGCGTGCCCGTCACCGCACCCAAGACCGGGATCGGGCGCAGCTACTGCGCGGCACCCGTCCTGGACACGGCGGCGGCGGTGCTCGCCATGGAACACGGTCAGGTACCGCCCACTCCGAACGTGTTCGACATCTGCCACGACCTCGACCTGGTGACCTCCAAGGCTCGCCCCGCCGAGCTGCACACGGCCCTGGTCCTCTCCCGGGGACTCATGGGCTCCAACGCGGCGCTGGTCGTGCGCCGCGGCGGCGACATTGCCCGGTAGGACCGGGCGGGAAGGGAGAACAGACATGATCACCGAAGTGACTGTCGGCGAACTGGCCACGCTGATGAAGAAGGCGGCCGGTGTCACCGTCGACCCCATGGAGCTCGCGAAGTCGTCCGACTCGCCGTTCGGCACCCTCGGACTCGACTCGCTCGGCCTGCTGGGCATCGTCGGCGAACTGGAGAACCAGTACAGCCTGCCGCTGCCCGTCGACGCGGAGCGCTGCAGGACGCCGCGGGAGTTCCTCGACCTCGTGAACAGCACCCTCAAGACTGGAGCCTGAAGTGGCCGGACACACAGAGAACAGCATCACCATCGACGCCCCTCTCGACCTGGTCTGGGACATGACCAACGACATCGAGAACTGGCCCCGCCTGTTCAGCGAGTACGCGTCCGTGGACGTCCTCTCCCGCGAGGGCGACTCGACGACCTTCCGCCTGACCATGCACCCGGACGAGAACGGCACGGTCTGGAGCTGGGTGTCGGAGCGCACCGTGGACCGCGCCGGCCGGACGGTGCGGGCGCGCCGCGTCGAGACGGGTCCCTTCGCCCACATGAACATCCGGTGGGAGTACAAGGAGACCGCCGAGGGCGTCCACATGCACTGGGTGCAGGACTTCGCGATGAAGCCCGACGCTCCGGTCGACGACGACTGGATGACGGACAACATCAACCGCAACTCCGTCACGCAGATGGCCCTCATCCGCGACAAGATCGAAAAGGCGGCGCGCGAACGCCAGAGCGCGCCCGCCATGCCCCGCTGACCCCAGGACGAGGAAGGACGACCCCCGATGCACCACGCCCTGATCGTCGCCCGCATGGCGCCCGGCTCGGCGCCCGCGATCGCCGACGTGTTCGCCGCCTCCGACCGCGGTGAGCTCCCGCACCTGATCGGCGTCGACCGGCGCAGCCTCTTCCAGTTCGGTGATGTGTACCTGCACCTCATCGAGTCGGAGCAGGACCCCGCGCCGGCCATCGCGAAGGTGGCCGGGCACCCCGAGTTCCGCAGCATCAGCGAGCAACTGTCGGCGTACGTCAGCGCGTACGACCCGCAGACATGGCGCAGCCCCAAGGACGCCATGGCGCAGTGCTTCTACCGCTGGGAGCGGGAGCCCGCCCGCACCTGACCCGACGCAGCGACAGACCCGAGGCCGCCGGCTCCGCGACGAAGCGGAACCGGCGGCCTCGGGTCTGTCGGGAACGACCGGGGAGGATCAGGCGGGGGTGGTGCACTCGAAGGCGTGCAGATACGGGTTGACCGGGCGGATCTCACCGATGACCAGCCCGGCGTCCGTCAGCCTGTCGACCATGCTCTGCCGGGTGTGCTTCGCGCCGCCCACGTTGAGCAGCAGCAGCAGGTCCATGGCCGTGGTGAACCCCATCGACGGGGTGTCGTCCACGAGGTTCTCGATGACGACGACACGGGCACCGGGCCGGGCCGCCTTCCGGACGTTCGCCAGCGCCCTGCGGGTGCTGTTGTCGTCCCACTCCAGGATGTTCTTGATGATGTAGACGTCCGCCTGGACCGGGATGTCCTTGCGGCAGTCGCCGGCCACGATGCGCACCCGGTCGGCGAGCGGGCCTCCGTCGCGCAGGCGCGGGTCGGCGTTCTCCACCACTCCGGGCAGGTCGAGCAGCGTGCCGTGCATCGAGGGGTGCTTCTCCAGCAGGCTGGCCACCACCTGGCCCTGGCCGCCGCCGATGTCCGCGACCGAGGACACGCCGCTCAGGTCGAGCAGGGCGGCGACATCGCGTGCCGACTGCTCGCTGGACGTCGTCATGGCCCGGTTGAACACGTGCGCCGACTCGGGGGCGTCGTTGTTGAGGTAGTCGAAGAACTCCTTGCCGTACACGTCCTCGAAGACGTTGTGGCCGGAGCGGACCGCCTCGTCGAGCTTCGGCCAGACGTTCCACGTCCAGGGCTCGGTGCACCACAGGGCGATGTACCGCAGGCTCTGCGGGTCGTCCTCGCGCAGCAGCCGGGACATCTCCGTGTGGACGAAGGTGCCGTCGGGGCGCTCCGCGAAGACACCCTGGCAGGTCAGGGCGCGCAGCAGCCGGCGCAGCGTGTTGGGCTGCGTCTTCACCGCCGCCGCCAGGTCCTCCACGCTCATGGGCTTGTCGTCGAGGGCGTCGGCCACGCCCAGGCGGGCCGCGGCCCGGACGGCGGCGGCGCGGGCCGCACCGAAAACGAGCTCCCTGAACCGCATGGACGGTGGGGGAGCCTGCTCAACCGTGGTCATCCATTGCCTCGCTTCTGCTGTCGTGCTCTGTGGGGGTGGGGGAGGGGCCGTCAGCACATGCCGGCGGGCTGGGAGACAGCACACCGGTTGCCGCGGAAGGAGTTGCCCTTGCCGGTGTCCCGGTTGGCCAGGTCGGCGGCGCCGTTGCGCAGCACGACGTTGTCGCGGATCACGTTGTTCCGGTTCTGCGCGCCGACGAAGCTCTTGAAGAGGACGATGCCGCCGGACAGCGGGGAGTTGCCCACGTTGTCCTCGACCCTGTTCTTCGTCACGCGCGTGTCCTCGGCGCCCGTCAGGACGATGCCCGAGCCCTGGAGGAAGGGCAGGCGGGGGGTCTTGGCGCAGTACTTGTTGTTGCCGTGGACGTAGTTGTGGTCGACGCTCAGGGCTCCGACGCGCGGCTTGTTCTCGTCGCCGACGACGAACACCGCGGTGCAGTTGCCCGTGGCCTCGTTGTGGTCGACGCTCAGGTTCCGCAGCCGTCGCACCGTGACACCGATCCGGTTCCCGGAGACCAGGTTGTGGCTGATCACCGTGCCCTTGGCGTCCCGGGCGCCCTCTTCGGTGTCGACGGTGTTGGACACGAACAGTCCGGCGTCGCCGTTGTTCCTGACGATGTTGTGGCGGAACACCCCGCGGACGGACCGCTCCTGGGCGATGCCCCACTGGCCGTTCTTCTGGGAGGTCACGTCCCGGACGGTCAGGCGGTCGGTGCCGGACGCCCACAGGCCCTGCTTGGCGAAGCCGCTGAGGGTCAGTGAGCTGACGGTGACCCCGGTGACGGGTTTGCGCTCGGTGCCGGTCACGCAGATGCCGTTGCCGGCCTTGGCACACGTGCCGCTCTTGTCGGCCGTGTTCGGCACGATGACGGTGGACCGGGCGTCGGAGCCGCGCAGCGTCAGGTTCGACACCGTGACGCTGACGCTCTCGTGGTAGGTGCCGGGGGAGAGGAGGACGGTGTCCCCCGGCCTGGCGGAGTTCACGGCCTTCTGGATCGACTCGCCGGGGCTGACCCGGTGCACCGTCAGGTGGTCGGCGGACGGGGCGGCGGCGCCCAGCCCCGATGCCACGACGGCCGCGGTGCAGGCGAGGTAGGCCATCTGTCGTTTGGTCATAGGCCGAAGCTATGAGGGGGTGTTCCGGCCCGCCACCGCTGATCCCCCAGGTGGGCAGCGCTTGTCGCCCTTCCGCGCGGGCGGTTCGGCCGTACGCGTGTCCGCCGCCCGTCGACCGTGCCTTTCCCCGTGTCAGGAGGTCGCCGTGCCGGGTGGCTTCGGCCGTCCCAGCGGCGCGGTCACGGCCTGACGAGGGGGAGCTGGCGCGGCACGCGCCGGGCGGGCGGCACGGGTAACTGCTCGACCCGGACGTCGAGCAGCGAGTGCCGGCAGTGGTACGAGGGGACGGTGTCGACGAGCAGCAGATACGTGATCGTCGTGCCGCTGCCGATCCGGCCGGGACCGATGCTCAGCTCCGAGCCGAGCACCGACACCGGAGGGGGCTGCGCCGCGCTCGGCTCCGACTCCGTGGCGACCATTTCGAGGTACGGCACGGCGAGGTCCACGCGGAAGGGCTGCCCCCGGTCGAACGCGCTGCTCGGGATGTCACGCCGGCCGGGGTTGGTGAGCACCAGCCGCACCAGATGCGGATCGGTCAGCAGGGTGCCGTTGCGGCGGATCTCCAGACGACCGCCGACGAGCTGGTTGACCAGCGGATCGTGGCCCGTCGTGTACGTCAGGCGCCGCCTGGGGTGGGAGGCGCGCAGCGCGGCCCAGATCGCGCCGCCGCCCATGAGGACGGCCACGGCGACTCCGGCGGCGGTCCAGAAGGTCTCCGCGGTGTAGAAGGCGCCGGAGGCGACGGGCGCGAGGGTTCGAACGTGGTACACGGGCAGCCCGACGCGCCGAGGGGCCGGCCGCGCGTCGTACTCCATTCGTACGTGCGGCAACGTTCCGGTACTTCCCTCACCGCCCCGGCCCGCCGACGGTCCCCTGCTGACGAAGATTCAGGGACGGCCCCCGTCGCCGTGGCCCGCCGCGTCCAGGAACGCGGTCCACTCGGCGGGGGCGAAGACGAGCGCGGGACCGCCGGTGTCCTTGGAGTCCCGTACGGCGACGAGGCCCTCGACGAAGGCGACCTCGACGCACGCGCCGTTCCCGGAACTGCGACGGCTCCTGCGCCACGCGGCGCCGCTCAGGTCGACCTGTCGGCCCGTCCGTCCGTCGTGCCTGCTCATGTGCTGTACATCTCCCTTGCGATCTTCTCCAGGGTGGCGGGGGTCTCCTGCGGATCGGGGGCCGCGGCCCGCACCAGGTCGAAGGTCTGGATGAAGGTGCGGACGTCGCGCTCCTTCTCCAGGTACACGTTTCCTGCGATGGAGTTGACGTAGACGACGGTGGGTGTGCGGGGCTCGAACTCCAGCAGGGAGAAGGTCCCGGCGAGCGCCGCGTGGGCGCCCTTCGCCGTCGGCATGACCTGGATGGTCACGTTCGGCAGGGCCGTCGTCTCGGCCAGATGGGCGAGCTGGGCCGCCATGACGTCCCGGCCGCCGACCGGGCGGCGCAGCGCGCTCTCCTCCAGCACGACCCACAGCTCCAGCGGTTCGGGCTCCCGGGTGAGCAGCGCCTGGCGTTCCTTGCGGAAGCTCACCAGCTGGTCCACCTCGTACGGCTCGTTGGGCCGGGCGGCGGCGATCACCGCCCGGGCGTAGTCCTCGGTCTGGAGCAGACCGTGGACGAACGTGGGTTCGTACGAGCGCAGGGCGCGCGCGTCGGACTCCAGGCCCGCGTAGGTGGCCATGCCCGAGGGCAGCACCTCCCCGTAGTGCGCCCACCAGCCCTGCTGCTGGGCGTCCTTGTGGATCTGCATGACCGTCTCGGTCTGCGCGGGGTCGGTGACGCCGTACCACTGGAGCAGGTCCCGGACGTCCCGTGCCTTGATGGGTGCCTGTCCCGTCTCCACACGGCTGATCTTGGACATGGAGCACTCCAGGTGCGCCGCGACGTCCTCGATCTTCTTGCCCGCGTGCTCACGCAGTCTGCGCAGCTCGGACCCGAGCTGACGGCGTCGTACGGTCGGTCCACCGGCTGTGGCCATCGTCCCTCCCCACACCGGACGTGGTGGCTTCTTGCTCGACGCAAGTGTGCCCGTCCGCCAACTCCCCTGTCATCCCTTTCAGTTGGTTCGAGACATTTGGCTGACGCACTTGCGTGGAGGAAGTCGCACGGTCGCGCCGAGGCGTGCGCCCCCGACAGTACGAAACCGCCCCGGCCGGAGGATCCGGCCGGGGCGGCGCGTCACGGAACAGGTCCGCGGGGGTGTCACGGTCACGGGCCGCACAGGGCCCGTGCGTGTCGCACCGTCACGGACCGGGGTCCGTGACGGTGCGCGTGGATCAGGCGAGGGTCGCCAGCGTCTCGTTCCAGGTCGCCGACGGGCGCATGACCGCCGCGGCCTTGGCGGGGTCGGGCTGGTAGTAGCCGCCGATCTCGGCCGGGGAGCCCTGGGCCGCGATCAGCTCGTCGACGATGGTCTGCTGCTGCGCGGTGAGCGTCTCGGCGAGCGGGCCGAACGCCTTCGCGAGGTCCGCGTCGTCGGTCTGCGCGGCCAGCTCCTGCGCCCAGTACAGGGACAGGAAGAAGTGGCTGCCGCGGTTGTCGATGCCGCCGACGC
The DNA here is from genome assembly GCF_039543605.1 of Streptomyces siamensis. Taxonomy (NCBI): domain Bacteria; kingdom Bacillati; phylum Actinomycetota; class Actinomycetes; order Kitasatosporales; family Streptomycetaceae; genus Streptomyces; species Streptomyces siamensis. The sequence goes on from NZ_BAABKB010000032.1 coordinate 44,224, forward strand.
GACGGGTCGGGGACTTGTCCTCGTTGAGGAAGGTCGCCGTGGCGCGGTCGAGGGTGTCGGCGAGGACCTGGGCGCGAGCGTTGCCCGTGGTCGTCGCGAGGTGCTCGAAGCTGGACGCCAGCGCGAGGAACTCGCCGAGGCTGTCCCAGCGCAGGTAGTTCTCCTTGACCAGCTGCTGCACGTGCTTCGGGGCGGAGCCGCCGGCACCGGTCTCGAACAGACCGCCGCCCGCCATCAGCGGGACGATCGACAGCATCTTGGCGCTGGTGCCCAGCTCCAGGATCGGGAACAGGTCGGTCAGGTAGTCGCGCAGCACGTTGCCGGTGACGGAGATGGTGTTCTCGCCGCGGCGGATGCGCTCCACGGACAGCTTCGTCGCCTCGACGGGCGACAGGATGCGGATGTCCAGGCCCTCGGTGTCGTGCTCCGGCAGGTACTGCTCGACCTTCTCGATGAGCACGGCGTCGTGCGCGCGGCTCTCGTCGAGCCAGAAGACCGCCGGGTCGCCGGTGGCGCGGGCGCGCGTGACGGCCAGCTTCACCCAGTCCTTGATCGGGGCGTCCTTGGTCTGGCAGGACCGGAAGATGTCGCCGGCGGAGACCGTCTGCTCCAGCACGACATTGCCGGCCTCGTCGACCAGGCGGACCGTGCCCGTGGTGGGGATCTCGAACGTCTTGTCGTGGCTGCCGTACTCCTCGGCCTTCTGCGCCATCAGACCGACGTTCGGGACGGTGCCCATGGTCGACGGGTCGAAGGCGCCGTTGGCGCGGCAGTCGTCGATGACGACCTGGTAGACACCCGCGTAGCTGCTGTCCGGCAGGACCGCGAGGGTGTCCTGCTCCTGGCCGTCCGGGCCCCACATGTGGCCCGAGGTGCGGATCATGGCCGGCATGGAGGCGTCGACGATGACGTCGGACGGGACGTGCAGGTTGGTGATGCCCTTGTCGGAGTCGACCATCGCCAGCTCCGGGCCCTCGGCGAGCTCGGCGTCGAAGGAGGCCTTGATCTCGGCGCCCTCGGGCAGGGACTCCAGGCCCTTGAAGATGCCGCCGAGACCGTCGTTCGGGGTCAGGCCGGCGGCGGCCAGCGTCTGGCCGTACTTCGCGAACGTCTTCGGGAAGAAGGCGCGCACCACGTGGCCGAAGACGATCGGGTCGGAGACCTTCATCATCGTGGCCTTGAGGTGCACGGAGAAGAGCACGCCCTCGGCCTTGGCGCGGGCGATCTGAGCGGTGAGGAACTCGCGCAGCGGCGCGACGTGCATCACGGACGCGTCGACGACCTCGCCGGCGCGGACCGGTACGGACTCGCGCAGCACGGTGGTGGAGCCGTCGTCGCCGGCCAGCTCGATGCGGAGCGCGCCCGCCTCGGAGATCACCGTGGACTTCTCCGTCGAGCGGAAGTCGTCGACGCCCATGGTGGCGACGTTCGTCTTCGACTCGGGGGTCCACTTGCCCATGCGGTGCGGGTGGGTCTTGGCGTAGTTCTTGACCGACGCGGGGGCGCGGCGGTCGGAGTTGCCCTCGCGCAGGACCGGGTTCACGGCGCTGCCCTTGACCTTGTCGTAACGGGCGCGGATGTCGCGCTCCTCGTCCGACTTCGGGTCGTCCGGGTAGTCCGGAAGCGCGTAGCCCTGCCCCTGGAGCTCGGCGATCGCGGCCTTCAGCTGCGGGATGGACGCCGAGATGTTCGGCAGCTTGATGATGTTCGCCTCGGGCGTCTTGGCGAGCTCACCGAGCTCCGACAGGGCGTCCGCGATGCGCTGGCCCTCCGAGAGGTACTCGGGGAAGAGGGCGATGATGCGCCCGGCCAGCGAGATGTCGCGGGTCTCCACAGCGACGCCGGCCTGCGAGGCGTACGCCTGGACCACCGGCAGGAACGAATACGTCGCCAGGGCCGGGGCCTCGTCAGTGTGCGTATAGATGATGGTCGAGTCAGTCACCGGGTGCTCCGCTCCACGTCTGCAACATTGCTCGACATCAAGATATCTCGTGAGCGACCCCGGTTCGACAGGGGTCCGCTCCGGTCCGCCGCGCGGCGGACCCGGCCACGGGCCGGCGGTCACGGAAGGCGACCGAGCGTGACGGCCGGGCCACCGGTGACAGCAGTAACCACCTGTGAACAGAGAAGTGAACAGAGAAAAGGCCTGCCGCAGGCAACCGCGCTCTCCTCTCACGCGTACTGCAAGTGGATCGATCAGCACAGTCGATCACCACATCCGACGGCCCGGCACCGGACCCGGGCCGTCCGAACGAAAGCGGACCATGAGATATCGCACCAGAGTGACGGCCCCGGCCGCGGCCCTGATAGGCACGGCCGCCGCGCTCGCCACGGGGCCCGCGGCCCACGCGCGGACCTCGGCCTTACGCGGTGACCGCGCGGGAGCCCCGGGCGCCGAGACCCTCGGCGACCCCGTCTTCCCGGCACTCGGCAACGACGGCTACCGCGTGGCGGCCTACCACCTCGACCTCGCGTACGACGCGGCCACCCGCCTCGTGGACGCCACCGCGACCCTCACGCTGCACACCACCCAGGCACTGACCCGCTTCTCGCTCGACGCCCTCGGCCTGGACATCCGCGCCGTACGCGTCGGCGGCGCGCCCGCAGTCTTCGAGCAGGTCGAGGAGAAGCTGCGTGTCACGCCCGCCCGGACCCTTCCGGACCGGGCCCGGGTCACCGTCTGTGTGGAGTACACCGCCGACCCCGCCAAGCCGCTCGCGCACACCGCGTGGGTCCCGACGCCCGACGGGTTCGCCGTGTGCCCGCAGCCGAACTCCGCGCACACCGTCTTCCCGTGCAACGACCACCCCACGGACAAGGCGTCCTTCACCTTCCGCGTCACCGTGCCCGCCGCGCTGCGCGGAGTCGCGAGCGGCACCCTGGTGCGCACGGAGAGCCTCGACGGCGACCGGACCGCGTACACCTACCGCTCCCGCTCCCCGATCGCCACCGAACTCGTCCAGATCACGGTCGGCGACTACACCGTCACCTCACGGCAGGGGCCGAACGGTCTGGCGCTGCGCGACGTGGTGCCGACCGCGCGGGCCGCCGCGCTCGAACCCGCGCTCGCCCTGACCCCCGGCCTGCTGGAGTGGCTGGAACAGCGGCTCGGCGCGTACCCCTTCGAGACGTACGGCCTGCTGCCGTGCAACTCGGACGACCCGAACGCCTTCGACTTCACCGGCCTGGAGACGCAGACGCTGACGCTCTACAAGCCGAACTTCCTGCTCCAGGAGGAGAAGAAGATCGGCTCGCACATGATGCACGAGCTGGTCCACTCCTGGTTCGGGAACAGCGTCAGCCCCGCCACCTGGGCCGACCTGTGGCTCAACGAGGGCCACGCCGACTTCTACGGACTGCTCTACCGCTACGAGCGCGGCTGGCCCGACTCGCTCGGCCTGACCACCATGGAAGCCCGCATGAAGGACACCTACGCCAGGGGCGACCAGTGGCGGCAGAGCTCCGGGCCGGTCGCCGCGCCGAACGCCGCGAACCTCTTCGACAGCCAGCGCTACCTGGGCGGCGTGCTGGTCCTGTACGCGCTGCGCGAGGCGGTCGGCGAGGACGTCTTCAACCGCATCGAACGCACCTTCCTGGAGCGCCACCGCAACTCCGCGGCGACCACCCAGGACTACATGGCGGTCGCCTCCGAGGTCTCCGGCCAGGACCAGACCGGCTTCCTCGGTGACTGGCTGTACGGCACCAGGACGCCGCGCATGCCGAACCATCCCGACTGGACGGTCACCCCGGTGACGCCCGGCTTCGTCGCTCCCCGCAACCGCGGGAGCGGCCACTACCACGACGCGTCCGCCACTCTCTGAGCGGACGGGAGCCGGGCGGACGCGTGCCGCCCGGCTCCGTGCCGTGCCGGGGCCGTACGTCGTGGCTACGGCAGCGTCGTGGCCTCGCGCTGGTGGGGGATGCCCGCCTCGAGGATGCCCGCCTCGGGGACGCCCGGTCCACCGGCCTGCAGAGCCACCGTGCGCGCGGGCGCCGGAATGCGGATGCCCTCCTCCCGGTAGCGCTTGTGCAGGCGCTTGATGAACTCGTGCTTGATCCGGTACTGGTCGCTGAACTCGCCCACCCCGAGGATCACCGTGAAGCCGATCCGGGAGTCGCCGAAGGTGTGGAAGCGCACGGCGGGTTCGTGGTCCGGCACGGCACCGGTGATCCCGGTCATCACTTCCGTCACGACCTCGCTGGTCACCCGCTCCACGTGCTCCAGGTCGCTGTCGTAGCCGACGCCGACCTGGACCGTCAGCGTCATCTGCTGCTCGGGCCGGGTGAAGTTGGTCATGTTGGTGCCGGAGAGCTGGGCGTTGGGGATGATGACCAGGTTGTTGGAGAGCTGACGGACCGTGGTGTTGCGCCAGTTGATGTCGACCACGTAGCCCTCCTCACCGCTGCTGAGGCGGATGTAGTCGCCGGGCTGGATCGTCTTCGACGCCAGGATGTGCACACCGGCGAAGAGGTTGGCGAGGGTGTCCTGGAGGGCGAGGGCCACCGCGAGACCGCCCACGCCCAATGCCGTGAGCAGCGGGGCTATCGAGATGCCCAGCGTCTGGAGGACGACGAGGAAGCCCATCGCCAGCACCAGCACCCTGGTGATGTTGACGAAGATGGTCGCCGACGCGGCGACGCCCGACCGGGACTGTGCCACGGCCCGGACGAGTCCGGTGATCACCCGCGCCGCGGTGACCGTCGAGACCAGGATGAGCAGGACGGTCAGGGACCGGTTGACGTTGCGTCCGACGGCCGAGGTCAGCGGCAGCACCGCGGCGGCCGACGCGACACCGCCGGCGAACGCGGCCCAGGGCACCAGGGTGCGCAGCGCGTCGACGATGACGTCGTCGCCGCCCCACCGGGTGCGCTCGGCGTGCTTGCCCAGCCAGCGCAGCAGCATGCGCAGCAGGAACGCCGCCAGCAGGCCGGCGGCGACGGCTATGCCCGCGACCATCAGGTCGTCCAGGGTCAGGGCGCGCTTCACCGGTGACCTCCCTCGTGTCCGGGACCGGGGAGAGGGCCCGCGGGCCGAATGCGCTGTGTCGTCACTTGCCACCTGCTCGAATCCGGGAATGCACGATCGCGCCCGGACCGGTGTTCGCCGTCCGGGGCGACCGCTCATCCTGCCGTATCCGGCTGTCCACCCGTCACCACCCCCGAACGGAACCGGCCTTGACGTCCCGAGCGTGCGGGACGGCACCGGCCCGGTGGTGTGAGCGCGCGTGACGCAACCGGCTCTGGCGTCCGGAGCGCGCGGGACGGCACCGGCTTCGGCGTCCAAAGCGCGCGGGACGGAGCCGACCTCGACGTCCGGACGACGGCACCCGGGCGGAAACCGGCTTCGGCGTCGGGACCATCACCCACGACGGCCCGAGGCTTTTGGCCGGTACGTGCTCACCTGCTCCGGAGACCGGGGTGGTGAGCTTCCGTCAGGCCGGGTCGAAGGAACCGTGGCGGCCCGCGCCCGCGCTGAAGCGCGCGGCTCCCTCCTGGCTCTCGGCCAGCACGCCCATGCCGTGCAGGAGTTCCGTACGCATGGCGGCCTTCTCGACCAGTCCCTCCTGGTCCAGGACCGAGGCGCGGTCGCTCCGCAGGCACGCCTGCGGGAAGTCGGCGATCGTGGCGGCGAGGAGTTCCGCCTCCGCGCGGGCCCGGCCGGTCGGGACCAGGCGGTTGGCGAGGCCCATCTCGAAAGCCTCACGTGCGGGCACCGCGCGCCCGGTGAGGATCATGTCCATCGCGCGACTGGTGCCGATGAGACGGGGGAGCCGTACCGTCCCGCCGTCGATGAGCGGCACACCCCAGCGACGGCAGAACACGCCGAAGACGGCGTCCTCCTCGGCGACCCGCAGATCGCACCAGAGCGCCAGCTCCAGGCCTCCGGCGACGGCGTGGCCGGCGACCGCCGCGATCACCGGTTTGGACAGCCGCAGCCGGGTGGGACCCATGGGCCCGTCGCCGTCCTCGGTGACCTCGTTGCCGCGCTCGGTGCCGATGGCCTTGAGGTCCGCGCCCGCACAGAAGGTGCCGCCCTCGCCCCAGAGCACGGCGACCCTGGCCGTCTCGTCCGCCTCGAACTCACGGAAGGCGGCGGCGAGTTCCGCGGCGGTCGGCCCGTCCACCGCGTTACGGGCGGCGGGCCGTGAGAGGACCACCGTGCTGACGTGGCCCTGACGTTCGATGCGGACCGCCACCGGTGGACCCCTTTCCTCGAATTTCCTCGAATTTCCTCGAACGGTGCGCTCGGTGCGGGCCGAGGCTACCCGCGTCGGCGGCTCAGATCACCTTCCAGCGGACCAGCGCGCCCAGAGTCAGCGCCCCGGGCAGCAGCGGCAGCCACACCGTGATGATCCGGTACGCCAGGACCACCGCCGTCGCCACGGCGGCCGGGCCGCCCGCCGCGACGAGGGCGACGACCAGCGCGGCCTCCACCGAACCGATCCCGCCCGGCGTCGGCACGAGCGCGACCGCGACCGTCGCGGCAAGATAGGCGACCGCCATGTGCGCGGGCGGCACCGGCAGCCCCAGTGCCTGCCCCACGGCTGCCAGCCCGGCCGCCTGGAGCAGCGGGAAGGCCAGCGATCCGCCCCACAGGGCGAGCGCCCGGGCGGGCCGCGAGTGCACCGAACGCGCCTCGGCGAGCGCGGTGCGCACGAAGGAGAGGACGGCCGTGCGCAGTCGCCGTACGAGGACGAGGACCGCCCCCGCCGCGCACGCCGCCACGCCGACGCACAGCAGCAGCGGGCCGAGCGCCCCCTCGGGCAGCAGGCTGCCGAGCCGCAGCGCGCCCGGGAACGCGATCAGCAGTCCCACGAGCAGACCGATCCGGGCGACGGACTCCGCCAGCATGTACAGCGCGAGCGCGGCCGACGAGCGGGCGAGGGGCACGCCGCACACCGTCATGAACCGCAGATTGACCGCGCCGGCGCCCAGGCCCGTCGGCAGCAGGTGGTTGGCCGCGCCCGCCGCGAACTGGGTCGCGAGCAGCCGCCGTGCGGGCAGCCGCTCCACGACCGCTCCCTGGCGGGTGACGGCCGCCGCGACCCAGGTCAGGCAGGTCGCCACGGCCGCCGCGAGGAGCCACGGCCACTCGGCGGACTCCAGATGGCCGAAGCCCTCGGCGAGCACCGACCGATGGCGCACCCCGACCACCAGGACCAGGGCGAGCGGGAGCAGACACAGGGCCGGCCGGACGGCAGGCCGCAGGGGGAAGCGTCGGGGGAGTCCCTGGGGGAGTCGTACCGCAGTCACATCGGGAGAGGTTTTCCACACCGCACCAACGTGGGGTTGCGGGAGCGGAGACGGCGGCTGACACGCCGGGCAAGGTGCGGGAGGGGCCGCTTCCCGGTGCTGAGGGCTCATGGGCTCCTTCGTACTGACGGACACGCGTGCGAAGCGTGCGGACCCGGCGCCCGACTTCTCCGCGAAGTCCGCGGACTTCTTCGCACAAAGCGGGATGCTTTTCGCGCAACGTGGCGGCTTCTTCGCCCCGTCGTTGACCTCAACATTGCTTGAGGTCCTACCGTCTCTCTCATGAGCATGGAGACCACAGCCTGGACACAGCTGCACAGCGTCATGACCGCGCAGCAGGAGCGCCGGCCCTTCGCCCGCGCGACGCTGCGCCGCATCGGCGCCTTCGCCCGCCCGCACCGCCGCCGCATCGGACAGTTCGTGGGCCTCAGCGTGGTGACCGCGCTGCTCGCCGTCGCGACACCGGTGCTCGCGGGGCACGTCGTGGACGCCATCGTGTCCGGCGGCGACGAGGACACCGTCATCCGCCTTGCCGTGCTCATCGCGGTCATCGCCGTCGCCGAGGCGGCGCTCGGACTGCTCGGCCGCTGGCTCTCGTCGACGCTCGGCGAGGGACTCATCCTCGATCTGCGGACGGCTGTGTTCGATCATGTGCAGCGCATGCCGGTCGCGTTCTTCACACGCACTCGTACGGGCGCGCTCGTCAGTCGTCTCAACAACGACGTCATCGGCGCCCAGCGCGCCTTCAGCAACACCCTGTCCGGAGTGGTCGGCAACCTCGTGACGCTGCTGCTCACGCTCGTCGTCATGCTCACCCTGTCGTGGCAGATCACCCTGCTCGCGCTCGTGCTGCTGCCGGTGTTCGTGGTGCCCGCACGGCGGATGGGCGGCCGCATGGCCAGGCTCCAGCGTGAGGCGGCCGACCTCAACGCCGCCATGGGCACCCGGATGACCGAGCGCTTCTCCGCACCCGGCGCGACGCTCGTCAAGCTCTTCGGGCGGCCCGAGGAGGAGTCCACCGAGTTCGCGGCGCGCGCCCGGCGCGTACGGGACATCGGCGTGCGCACGGCGATGGCGCAGTCCACGTTCATCACCGCCCTGACCCTCGTCTCCGCGCTCGCCCTCGCACTCGTCTACGGACTCGGCGGCTGGTTCGCGCTGCGCGGCTCCCTGGAGCCGGGCGCCGTCGTCTCGCTGGCGCTGCTGCTGACCCGCCTGTACGCGCCGCTCACCTCGCTCGCCGGAGCACGCGTCGAGGTCATGAGCGCCCTGGTCAGCTTCGAGCGCGTCTTCGAGGTCCTCGACCTGAAGCCGCTCATCGAGGAGAAACCGGACGCCCGCACCCTGCCCGAGGGGCCCGCGTCCGTGGAGTTCGACGGCGTCCGCTTCACCTACCCGTCCGCCGACAAGGTCTCCCTCGCCTCCCTCGAAGAGGTCGCCGCGCTGGACACCCGGGGCGGCGCCGAAGTCCTGCACGGCATCTCGTTCCGCGCCGAACCCGGGCAGACCGTCGCGCTCGTCGGCTCCTCCGGCGCCGGCAAGTCGACCATCGCCCAGCTGCTCCCGCGCCTCTACGACACCGACGAGGGCGCCGTCCGGGTCGGCGGCGTCGACGTCCGTGACCTGAGTGCCGTGACGATGCGCGAGACCCTCGGCATGGTCACCCAGGACGGCCACCTGTTCCACGACTCGGTCCGCGAGAACCTGCTGCTGGCCCGCCCGTCCGCGAGCGAGGACGAACTGTGGGACGTGCTGCGCCGCGCCCGCCTCGACGCACTCGTCCGCTCCCTGCCGGACGGCCTGGACACGGTGGTCGGCGAACGCGGCTACCGGCTCTCCGGGGGCGAGCGCCAGCGCATGACCATCGCCCGGCTGCTGCTGGCCCGCCAGCGTGTCGTCATCCTCGACGAGGCCACCGCCCATCTCGACAACACCTCGGAGGCAGCCGTCCAGGAGGCGCTGGCCGAGGCGCTGGAGGGGCGCACCGCCGTGGTGATCGCCCACCGGCTCTCGACCGTGCGGGCAGCCGACGTGATCCTCGTCGTCGAGGCGGGCCGGATCGTGGAACGCGGCACGCACGACGAACTGCTGGAGGCCGACGGCCGGTACGCGGAGCTGTACCGGACGCAGTTCGACCAGCACGCGGTGAACGCGGCACCGCGGGACGCGGTACAGGACATCGAGGCGGCGGGCGAGGCCGTGGCCTGACCGCCACGGCGGGCGAGGCCGTGGCTCAGGCGCAGCTGGGCGGGGGAGGAGCGGCGGGCGTCTGCACGCCGCGACCCGGCTCGGGCTCGCCGTCCCCGACGAGCTGTCGGTGATCGGCAACGACGACCAGGAGCACATGTCGGCCTTCCCGTCCGCGTCACGCCGCCCGTACCGACGAGGACGGCCGCGGGGTGTTCATACCGCCCGGCTCGCCGATGCCTGGGGCACCCGCCGCGCACCATGGAAAGACCAACTGGATCCGGCAGACCAGCTCCCGGCGGCGCATGGACCCGGTGTGTGCCGGCCTGGTCATGTCTCCGCCACCGGGTTGTGATCGCCCGGATAACGCGGTGCGGCCCTCTTCCGGTGCCGGCCGCGGCCGGGCGATCAATGTTCGACGTGAATTCCGGCGAGGACCAGGGCAACGGCCTCCTCGGCCCACTGCGGGTGACCGCCCCGTCCCGCCATGTAGTCGGCGTAGAACGGGCCGAGGAGTGCCGACACGGCCGCTTCGAGATCAGTGTCCTCGCGGATGTGTCCAGCCTGCTGGGCCTGTTCCAGGGCATCTCGCAGGAGGGCACGGCGGGGGAGTACGGTGCGTTCGCGCAGCAGGGCGAGGAGTTCCGGGGTGTGGGCCTCTTCGGCGAGGCAGGTGCCGATGAGCGCCATGCCGTTGACTCGCTCGATGGTGGCGGCGAAGTCCGTGAGGATGTTCACGAGGTTGGTGCGGAGGTCTCCACCGGGGGCAGGAGCGTCTGTCATGCGGGCGGCGGCGAGCGCCGCGGTGAGGAGGTCAGCCTTGGTCTTCCAGCGCAAGTGGATGGTGGACTTGCTGACCTGTGCGGCAGCGGCGACCTGGCTGAGGCTCATGCGTGTGTAGCCCTGGGATGCCAGCAGTTCCAGAGCGGCCTGCAGGATGGCAGCGTCCTTCTCGGCAGAGCGTGGCCGCCCCGCGGCTTTGGTTTCCGTTCCACTCACCCGGTCAGAATAGTTGAGCTTCCGTACCGAGCGGTTCGGTACGGGATGCGGGGAGCATGGATGGGCGTCGCCGAACGCGTCGGCGCCAACGCCGTCGAGACCAAGGCCATGCGGGCATGGCCAGTTCGGGCACACACACATCCGACCGGACCCGGGACGGCCATCGACAGTTCGGCCAGACGCAGCGGCCGGGTCGCCTCGGACCGTCGATGAACAGTGCGTACCTGCGGGAGCGAACTGTCGTACGAGAAGGAGGAGGCGGGGCGTGCGCAGGCCGGCGTCTCCGTCTCCGGCCGCCGGGACCGCGGGGTCAGGCACTCGTGCGGGTGCCCGCGATGTGGAAGTTGAAATCGGCGTGGCCGAGCGTGCCCCACAGGCGCAGCCAGATGGGCAGCAGCATCTCGGTACCGCGGGCGGTGATGATGCCGCCTAGGTCGATGACGCTCGCGGCGGGCCAGCCGAAGGACACCAGCAGTTCTGTGACCTGCTTTTTCGCGTCGGTATCGTCGCCGGAGACGAACACATCGTGCTCCCCGGCCACCCGGGACGGGTCGACCATGACCTCGCAGTTCATCGTGTTGAGGGCCTTGACGACCCGCGTGTCCGGGAAGGCGCGCTGGATTTGCTCACCGAGGCTGTCGGTGTCGACCGGGTTCAGTGACGGCGGCATCCCGGTGGAGAAGTCCAGCGGGTTGGCGATGTCGATGAGCACCTTGCCGGCGAGGTTGTCCGCGCCCGCGGCGGTCAGCGCCTCCAGGCTGGCGGCGCCCGCGGTCGTGTTGACCACGGCATCGGCCCAGGCGGCCGCCTCGGTGAAGGTGACGAGCCGCACGGCGAAGTCGTTGGCCTGCCACTGTGCGAACGGTGGATTGCCGTAGCCGTCGGGTTCGGTGCGGGCCAGGGTGGCCTGCGGGTCGCGGGTGCCGACGACGGTCTCGTGGCCGAGGGTGGCGAGCTTGGCGGCTACGGTCCGGCCGACGACGCCGGTGCCGAGAACGGCGTAACGCATGAGGGGTTCCCTTCGAGGAGGGCGGACGCGACGACCGGTCCGCCCCATGCGGAGAAACTAAACCGAGCGGTTCGGTATTGCAAGTGAGCCGGGTGGAGAACACCGTCACGGGCGGGACCTGCCCCAGCGCGGCGCCGCCCGACCGGGGGTCTGCGGACGTCACAGCCGTCGTCGACGACTTCGCCGGGCACTTCGCCCGTGCCCGTGGCATGGCGCTCATCGGCCCGTGCCCGGCCGGCGGCGGCGCGTCCGGCCAGGTGATCGGCGGAGAAGCCGCCCAGCAGAGGGACCAGGGCGAGCCCACCGTGGCGAGCGCGTTGCAGGCGGAGGCATCAGGCCACTCCTGAGGCGTCGCGGGAGCGTCAGGGCGCGGACAGGACGCTGTGCACCTTGAGGGCGAGGTGGACCTGGAGGGCGTGGTCGCCGTGGCGCCATTGGTCGCCCAGCAGGGCGGTGACGCGATCGATGCGCTGATAGGGAGTGTTCACGGAGGCCGTCGCGCGCACAGGAGTCGGCAAGGTCGACAAGAAGACGCTGCGTAAGCGTTTCGACATCTGATCCTGCCGTCCCACACGGCGTCTCCGACGTGCAGGACACACCGCCCGCACGCACAGCTCGCCCGGAACTGGAGCCCACCCATGCACCAGAGCCGACGAAGCACCCTCCTCTCCGCTGCCCTGCTCGCCGCGTCCACCGACAAGGGCAACAGTGGCCCCGACTTCTACCCGGCCAGCCGGACTGTTCCCAGATCCGCCTCAGGCGACCTCGTCAACACCCGCTCACTGGACTGATCGTCCGTCGCACCAGGCCTCGGCATGGGCTTCCCCCCTGCCGGGGCCTGCGCATGCCACAACGGTGAGGACCCACACGCCCGACCGCCGCGAGGTGGGGTGCGACTCCATTACGGCCTCCGACAGGCCGGTCGTAGCGTCCCCGTAACCCCCAAGCCATGCAACCGCATTCGGAGCAGGAGTACGGCTGCTTTCAACCTCCCCACCCGTCGCGATCACCCAGGTGGCACGATGAACCCCACATCCCCCCATCCGCTGCCGCGCCGCAAGTGGCGCCGGACGCGGCCGCGCCCCGCCTCCGCGGCCGACGCTGGTCCTGGGACTCTCCCCGGCCCCGGCGCAGGCCGCGAGCCTGCAGCAGGTCACGGGCTTCGGCTCCAACCCGGGCAATCTGCAGATGTTCCAGTACGCCCCCGACAACCTGCCGTCCGGCGCGCCCCTGGTCGTCGCCCTGCACGGCTGCACCCAGAGCGCCGGCGACTACTACAGCCACTCGGGCTGGCCCAAGTACGCCGACATGTACGGCTTCGCCGTGGTCTTCCCGCAGACGACCAGCTCCAACAACGCCAACTCCTGTTTCAACTGGTTCCAGTCCTCCGACTACACACGGGGCCAGGGCGAGGCACTGTCGATCAAGCAGATGGTGGACTACGCCAAGTCCCACTACGGCAGTGATTCCAGCCGCGTCTACGTCACCGGGCTGTCCGCCGGCGGCGCGATGACCTCGGTGATGCTCGCCGACTACCCTGACGTGTTCGCGGGTGGCGCGATCGACTCCGGCATCCCGGCGGGCTGCGCGACCGACCTCTTCAGTGGCCTGACCTGCCAGAACAGTGCGGTCAGCAAGACTCCGGCACAGTGGGGCGACGCGGTCCGCAGTGCCTCCGGCGGCTGGGGCGGGCCCTGGCCTCGCGTCGCGATCTGGCAGGGCACCGGCGACACCACGGTCAACCCGGCCAACGCCACCGAGGAGCGCGACCAGTGGACCAACGTCTGGGGCATCAGCCAGACCCCGTCCTCGACCACCACCCTGACCGGCGGTACCACACAGGCCGTGTACGACGACGCGAGCGGCAAGCCCGCCGTGGAGACCTTCTCCGTCTCCGGCATGGCACACGGCCTCGCGGTCAACCCCGGTTCCGGCACCGACCAGTGCGGCAGCACAGGCACGTACTACCTCAACTACATCTGCTCCTCGTACTGGACCGCGAAGTTCTGGGGCCTGGACGGCGCGGGCGGGGGAGGCACCGGCAGCCTCCCTGCACCGCCCGGCCTCACCGTCACCGGATCGACCGACACCACCGTGGCGCTGGCCTGGTCCGCGGTGACCGGTGCGGCGTCGTACAACGTGTACCGCGGCGGCAGCAAGGTCGGCTCGACCACCGGCACGTCGTACACCGACACGGGGTTGGCCTCCGGCACGAAGTACACCTACACCGTCGCTGCCGTGGACTCCGGTGGCGCGGTCGGCACCCAGTCGTCGGCGGTCGCGGCCACGACCACCGGTCACCAGCCGCAGTGCTTCACGGACAACAACTACAACCAGGTCGCGGCGGGCCGAGCCCATCAGAGTCTCGGCTACGTCTACGCCAACGGCTCCGACCAGAACATGGGTCTCTACAACGTCGCCGTCACTCACACCCTTGAGGAGACGTCGTCCGGCTACTACGTGATCGCCGACTCGGGCTGCCCGTCCTGACGGACGGGGCAGGCCGTGCCGTGCGGCGGTGGCTTCACCCTCGTCCGGTGAAGCCACCGCCGCATGTCGGTCACTTGGCGATCAGCAGCAGCGTCGCGCGGGCATGGAGGGTGTAGACGGTACCGGCGCCGCCGACAAGGCTCTCGGAGCCGGGCCGGGCGACCTGGTCGGGGCCCTCGGCCCAGGAGGACGTGTCGGTGACGCGATACCAGTTCTTGCCGGCTCCCGGCGAGGGCAGGGCGAAGTCGACGTCGCCGGACCAGCCGTTGTAGCCGACGTACAGCGCGGCGGTCGGGTCCGAGAACTCGGTGCCGTCGATGCGCCAGGCGAGAGCGTGGTTGTTCGGGTCGGACCAGTATGTGCTGTCCGGAGTGGTGCCGGCGGGGGTGAACCACTGCAGTTGGCCCATGCCGTTGCCGTTGCCGTTGGTGTCGGAGGCCGTGTAGAAGGCGGTCGGGCGCAGCGCCGGGTGAGCCTTGCGGAAGGCGCTCAGCCGCTGGGCGTAGGTGCGGAAGGTGCTCTGGTCGCCGGTCCACGCCGTGGTGAGCCAGTTGGCGGAGGAGTCCAGGTTGTAGGGATTGTTGTTGCACTTGAGGGAGCGCAGGTACTCGTCGCCGCCGGTGATCATCGGGGTTCCTGCGGACAGCATCAGGAACGCGAAGCCGTTGCGGGCGGCCTTGCGCTGGTCGGCGGCGACACCCCCCTGGTCCCAGGAGAGGTTGTGGTCCGAGCCGCCGTCGGAGGGGCCGTACGGCCAGGGCTGGTTGTCGTTCTTGGTGTTGCACCGGTAGAGGTCGGCGAGGGTGAACCCGTCGTGGGCGACCATGAAGTCGATGGAGTTGGAGGGGGCGCGGCCGTCGTCCTGGTAGAGGTCGGAGGAACCGCTGAAGCGGGTGGCGAGCTCACCGGGGGTGACGTTCTCGACGCCGAGGGTGTTCTGGCTGCGGCGCAGCGTGTCGCGGAACTTGTCGTTCCATTCGGACCAGCCGACCGGGAAGTTGCCCACCTGGTAGGTGCCGCCGCCCAGCGCCCAGGGCTCGGCGATCCAGTCGGTGCCGGTGCCGCCGCCGGCGGGCCGGGCCGGCATGAGGTGCGTGATGCGGTTCAGGGCGGTACCGGGGTCGGTGCGGCCGTACTGGAAGCAGCCGTGCTGGCAGGTGTTGCCGAGGACCGGCGCGAGGTCGAAGCGGAAGCCGTCGACGCCGAGGGAGTCCTTCCAGTAAGCGAGCGAATCGGTGATCAGGTCGGCGGTGACCGGGTTGTAGGTGTTGACGTTGCCGCCCACGCCGGTGTTGTCCCAGGGGCTCTGCATGTCGGACGTCAGCGAGTAATAGGTGGGGTTGTCCAGGCCGCGCAGTGACAGAAGGCTGTAGGTGTTCTTGTCGCTCGCGTTCCAGGGGCCGCCCTCGCCGGTGTGGTTGTAGACGACGTCCGTGAACACCTTGATGCCGGCGTCGTGGTACGCCTTGACCATCGCCTTGAACTCGCGGGTGGGGCCGCCCGGGCTCCTGTCGGAAGCGTATCTGCGGTCGGGCGCGAAGTAGTCCAGGGTGGAGTAGCCCCAGTAGTTGTCCCCGTCGGTGGACGTCGGATCGACGTCGTTGGCGTCGTTCTGGGTCTCCTGGACCGGCAGGAACTCCACGGCCGTGACGCCCAGTGCGGTCAGATCGGCCGCTTCGCGGGCGGCGCCCGCATACGTGCCGCGTTCGGCGGCGGGCACGGAGGAGTCGTTCTCGGTGAGGCCGCGGAGATGGACCTCGTAGACGATGTCGTCCTTGAGAGCGCGCGTGGGCTTGGTGCCAGTGCTCGTGGTGTCGGCGGCCAGCACGATGCCCTTCGGGGCGAGGGCGCCGTCGTCCACCGCTCGGAACGGCGGGCCGGTCCCGTAGGCCGTGCTGTCCGCGCCGCCCGGGGTGCCGGGGTCGTGGCTGAGTTCGCGGGCGTAGGGGTCGGTGAGGAGTTTGTTGGGGTCGAAACGATTGCCGGCCGTGTCGACGTCGCTGACGAAACCGGCGCTCGATCCCTTCGTCCAGGCAGGATCGTACGGCCAGTTGGGGCCCCAGGCGCGATAGCCGTAGTAGACGGCGCCGGTGATTCCGTACTGGCCCTGGATGGTGGACACCGGCACACTGGCGGACCAGACGTCGGTGGTGGAGTCCTTGGTGAGCGGGACGACCGCGGCCTCCTGGCTGCCCAGCGCGGTGCGGTAGAGATACAGGTCGATGCGCGTGGCCCGGGATGAGAAGACCCGGAAGTCGATCGCCGTCCCCGTGGCGTCGTAGTGCGCGCCGAGCGCCCCTCCCGTCGCCGCCACCGCACGTGCCACGAAGGGGCCGGGGAGGGTCGGACCGCCGATGCCGGTGGCCAGAACCAGGGCCGCTGCCACGGTGGCGAGACGGCGTCGCCATCGCGGCAGGGCAGGGCGTATCGAGGTCATGGCGGCTCCCGGGGCAGGCGTGTGAATACAGCCTCGGAGCCGTCCACCGCGCCGATGGCTGAAATCCTTTGCAGAACGTTGCCGCAAGATAGTGCAGGCGCCTCGGGCGGTGAAGACCTCGCGCAGGGTTCCGTGCGTGCTTCGACAGCGAATAGCGGCAGGGAGCAGACGAACCAAACGTGACCGCGGCAACCTGTCGCACGTACCGGGCAATGCTCGGGGAGCCCTGCTCGGATCGCGCCAGTTGGTTCGTCGGTGACCGCGGGGCCCAACCGGCCCATTGTCTGTCCATGCCCGAGGGTCAGGTCTTTGCGCGGTGTGTCGCTGCGAATGGTGGCAGCTTGCTGTCAGTGCCGCAATCGGCCACGGATTGGTCTTCCTCCGGGTCGGCCCGGCCAGCACGATGATCGCTTGTTTGCTGCAGGAACCCGCTATTCCCGGCGGGTTCTTATGACGCTCGGTCAAAGGACACGTATCGTGCAAGCTTTGAGAAGGGCGGCGTTGGTGTTTGCGGCCACCGGCGCGCTTTCCATCGGCGGGTGGCTGCCCGCATCGGCGGCTTCCGGCCATCCGGTCGCCAAACCGGTGCCCATAGCCTCCGGCCAGTCCGTGACGGTCACCCTGGTCACCGGAGACCAGGTGTGGGTACGAAATCCGAAGTCGCCCCACCCGATGGTGAGTGTGACTCCCGCGGCCATCCCGGGCCGCTCCGTGTTCTTCACCACCTCGACCGGGAGCGGCGGGCACATCAGCGTCGTGCCCAGCGACATGATGCCGCTGATGGGCTCGGTGCTGGACCCGAAGCTGTTCGATGTCACCGAACTGATCAGTGAGGGGTACGACAACGCCCACGGCGCGGCTCTCCCGCTGATCGTGCAGCACGCCGCCGGTGTGCGCGGCGCAGCAGGAACGCTTGCGGGTGCGTCCCTGCACACGGTCCGGGAGCTGGGCAGCATCCATGCCACTGCTGTCCGGGAGTTGCACAAGGACGCGGCGCAGGGTCTGGGCAAGTCCCTCTTCGATGCCGGTCGTGCGGCGATGAACCGGCACCGTGCCGTGCGGAACCTGGGCACCGCTGGCCCGCTGGCAGGCGTGACCCATATCTGGCTCGACGGCCAGGTCAAGGCTTCTCCCATCGCCAAGCAGAGCGCCGGTGAGAAGGCCGCCGACGACGCCCTCGACTGGAACCTCACCAAGATCGACGCCCCTGGGGCCTGGGCCACCGGCAACGCGGGCAAAGGTGTCAAGGTCGCCGTCATCGACACCGGTATCGACGCCACGCACCCCGACTTGGTGGGCAAGGTGGTCAACTCCGCCGACTTCACCGGCTCGTCCGATGTGAGCGACCACTTCGGCCACGGCACCCACGTCGCCGGAACCATCGCCGGCACGGGGGTGGCCTCGGACGGTCACCGCAAGGGCGTCGCCTACGAGGCGGAACTGCTCAACGCCAAGGTTCTCGGCGACGACGGCTCGGGCACCATGTCCGGGATCATGGCCGGCATGGAGTGGGCCGCCCAGCACGGCGCGAAGGTCGCCAACATGAGCTTGGGCAGTGTTGCTGCCAGCGACGGCAAGGACCCGATCAGCCTGGCCCTCAACCGGCTGACCGAGCAGTACGGCACCCTCTTCGTCGTGGCGGCCGGCAACCAGCCGAATGTGACGGTGTCCGCCCCGGCGGCTGCAGACGACGCGCTGTCGGTCGGCGCGACGGCCTCCGACGACGAGATGGCGCCCTTCTCCTCGCCCGGCCCCCGCCTGGGCGACTCGATGCTGAAGCCGGAGATCTCCGCTCCCGGCAAGGACATCGTCCAGGCCCGCGCGGCCGACGGCATCATCGGCGACCCGGTCGACCAGTACTACACGATGATGTCCGGCACCTCGATGGCCACTCCGCATGTCGCGGGCGCGGCGGCCACGCTGGCCCTCGCGCACCCGGACTGGACCACGGCGCAGCTCAAGGCCGTGCTCCAGGACAGCTCGGACGCCTTGCCCACCAGCGTCTACCGCGCCGGTTCGGGTCGGCTGAACGTCGCCCAGGCCCTGCAGCAGCAGGTGGTCCCGGACCGCGGCGCCTTCGATTTCGGCATGCTCGACTGCACCGTCAAGGCGCCGCTCTCACGCCAGGTCACGCTCAGCAACACCGGCGACAGCGACGCCACCTACGAGTTGGACCTGAAGATCAGTGACTTCCGGGGCCGCACGGCCCCGGCCGCTGCGGCGAGCCTCTCCGATTCCCGGATCACCGTTCCGACTGGCAAGTCGGTCTCGGTCCAGGTGACCGTCGACCCGTCCCAGCTGGGCACCGGTCCCTACTCCGGACAGGTCGTCGCCACTCCGGTGGGTGACGGCGTCCCGCTCCATCTGGCCGTCGCGCTGTGGTCGTCGCCGCAGTACTGCCCCGTCCACCTCTCCGCGCTGGACCGCAACGGGGCCCCGACTCCGGCCGTGATCCAGATCATGAACAAGGACAACGGCGACTTCGGCTACCAGCCCATCGACCCGGCCGGTACCACGGTGTACATGCAGGAGGGGCAGCACTTCAGCATCGCCGCATCCCTGGCAGGCTCCTCTGCCGACGGCAAACCCGAGGGCGTCCTGCTGGACCTGCCCGAGGTCAAACCCTCTTCGAACGACCACATCGTCCTCGACGGACGCAGGACGCACCCGTTCTCCGTCAGCATCCCGGGGCGCAAGGCTGCTCCCAGCATCAATCAGGTCAGTGTGCGTCACGATGCCGAGAGCAACCACGGGTTCTACGCGAACCTGGCGCTGGGATCGGTCTACGGTTCGCTGGACGGCGGCGTGGACCTGTACGCCGGACAGGGTTCGGACGTCCCGGCGGCACCGGGTACCTCCCACACCATGGCGTACATGCGGCTGAACGACGCCCAGGCTGCCAACCGGCCGTGGACCGCCACCACTGTGTACGACCTGGCCTGGGGCGGCAGCTCCTTCGGCGACGACCTCGCGCACAGGCTCACCTCGCGGGACCTGTCGCGACTGGCCCGGATCGAAGCGGACTTCCGCCAGGCGGGTGCCTACGGTGACCGCCTGAAGGAGTCCCGTGGCCCTGCGATGACGGGTGCGACGTTCGAGCAGATCCTGACGGCCCCGAGCCACCGCACCGACTACGTCACCCCCGGAATGGACTGGGAACACGCATTCCGCGTACAGGGCTCCTACGCCGCCGGCACGGTGGACTTCGACGAGACCGAGCGGTACTCGCAGGGCGAGCAGAGCGAGACCAGGCTCGGCGGACCGTTCGGTGCCACCCTGATGGGCAGGGTCGAGGACCCGGGCGGCAGCCGCAACATGGACCTCGACTTCACGCACATGGCCTCCTCCGGCGGAGAGGGACTCACCGACAGCGCGCCGGGTGTCGGCGAGAACGACCGCAGGCGTTTCGTCTACCAGATCTCGGAAAACGGCGAGCCCTTGCTCAACCAGGAGGGGAGCACGCCGCTCGACTGGACCGTGCCGAACATCCCCGCGGAGAAGACCGACTGGGAGGTGCACGGCGACCTCAACCTGCCGGGTGTGTTCGCCGGATCGGGTACCGAGGCCCACACCACCTGGGACTTCAGCACCGACCTGACCTCTGCCGGCAGCAAGCCGTACACCGCGCCGCTGCTCAACCTCGGCTACAGTGCGGCGCTTGACGGGAACAACAAGGCGAAGGCCCGGAAGGCGATGGAGATCGGGCTGACCGCGCAGCGCATCGCGGGCGCGGGGCCCAGCAAGGTCACTGCGATGAAGGCCGCGTGGTCCACCGACGGCGGAACACAGTGGCACAACGTCCAGCTGGTCCGGACCGGTGACGGCCGCTACAGGATGCACCTGCCCGCTGCGGCGCTGGTCAAGGGTGGCACCGTCTCCCTGCACGTGAGCGCGCGGGACGCCGGTGGCAGCAGCATCGACCAGGTCCTGCCCAAGGCGTTCTTCGTGACAGGCTGACAGGGATAGCCCCAGCGCCGGTGGGCCGGGCATCCAGTCCGGCCCACCGGCGCTCCCCGGCCGGTCGCCTACCGCACTGGCGACCGGCGGTCCGACGGCGCATCGACTGGCTGTGCTTTGCGCACTTCGACTCCCGGGCGGTCTTTGCCCGACTTTTGGGAGCTCAGGCAGGCCATCGGTCGATCCGCTCCGCCGGCCCCTACACCGTCAGGCGGCACCATTTCGAGCGCAGCCTGGTGCTGTGCACGGGTCCTCCGGTCAGTCGGCCGGGCGGCTGGGTGTGCGGCCGGGCGCAGTGGTGGAGCCCAGCCCCAGCAGGTATCCGGCCTGGAAGCGGGTGTTCGCC
Source organism: Streptomyces siamensis (assembly GCF_039543605.1). Taxonomy (NCBI): domain Bacteria; kingdom Bacillati; phylum Actinomycetota; class Actinomycetes; order Kitasatosporales; family Streptomycetaceae; genus Streptomyces; species Streptomyces siamensis. The sequence goes on from NZ_BAABKB010000032.1 coordinate 64,903, forward strand.
TCGGTCCGGTCCATCAGGGCGGCGACACGACGGCGCACGGTGCGCAGGCTGAGTCCCAGGTGCCGGGCGGCGGCCTCGTCCTTGAGGCCGGAGGTCAGCAGGTGCAGCAGTTGCCGATCGTCCTCGGTCAGTCCGGCTGCACGCGGCAGCTGATCTGCACCGGTGTAGGGCTTGGCCTTCTCCCATAGCGAGGCGAACAGGCTGCACAGCGCGTCCAGCAGGCCGCAGGGGCGGACGACTATGGCTGCTGCGTCCTGTCCGGAGGACAGCGGTATCAAGGCGATCCGCCGGTCGGCGATCAGCATTTTCATCGGCACCTCGGGCAGGATCCGCGCTTCGTCGCCCGCCTTGCGGAACTGTTCGAGCGTCTGGACGGCGTGGTCCTGGTTCAGTGCTTTGCTGGAGTAGATCACCCGGCTACGGACCCCGCGGGCCAGCAGGCCCAGCTCGTCCTCACTGGGGGTGAAACCGCCTGAATAGGGAGGAGCGCTCAACACCTCTATCTGGCCGATGACTTGGCGCTCTATCAGGCGAACGCGTGCGTCGACCTCGCTGGGGCCTCGGACCACTTCCACGATGTCCCGGGCCTGCCGTCCATGGGCGGTCAGGCGATAGCGGTCGGCCAGCAACGCCGAATGCAGTCGCATGCGTTGGAGCTCCCCCTCTTTGCGCCTGATGAGCGCCTCAAGCGAGAGGTCCGGGGCGATCACCGAGAAGGCCGCCGGGTCGTCGGGATCCTTCACCACCAGTCCCAGCTCCTGCAATGCGTTCAGCAGGTCCTGCACCACGGTGTCCTCCAGGTCCAGCTCCCGGCTGATCTGGGGGCGGTGGCGAACCTGACCTTGCACCAGGTACTCGTACAGGTCAGCCTGGCGGTCCGTCAGACCCAATGCCTCGTACACGATGGGTTTCCTTGCTCGGGGGGCATGCCGGCGTCCGAAGAGGACGAGGCGCCATCCTGCTGGTGGAGGCCGGAGCATTCAAGATCTGTTCCGGCGCCTGCGGAGTGGCAGGGCGTCCTCCGGCCGGCGGCCACAGAGGGGCCGGACGCGGCCCAGCAGAGTTGGCCGGACCGTCTGGACGGCCGCCCACCTGCCCATGAAGGAATCCCAAGACCACCGCGACCCACCCCCGCCTCTGCCACAACCGGCGTTGCGGCGGAGCCCGCCTGGCCCGATCCAAGGGAATTGCGTCCATGTGACGAGCCATGAAGTGGCCAGCCCGGGTGGTTGAACTCCACCGGCGCGCACAGCGCTCGGATGCACGCGTGGGACGACCCGGAAAGGCAATCACCATGTTCTGCTCCCCTCGCCGTTGTTGCCGGTTCCGCGCCGCGAGTGCACATCGGCGGCCGGAAGCCCCGGTTCACGGCCAAGGTGGCGAGTCGTAGCCAACCGCTGACCGTTTCGGCGACCGCTCCACCTGATGTGTCGTCAGGTAGGCCGGCATCTGATCAGCATCCGTCCCTGCATGTTCCGAGACGACCGTTCGAACGGACGCCTGGTCGGCGGCGTCACAACAGCCTGGGGCCCGCAGAAGCGTAGGCAGGGAGCCCTGTACCAGAGTGAACCGGTCTTCCTCGCAATCTTCGAGGCTGACGCGTGCCGGTGTACAGTGAAGAACGCCCTTGACCTGCACAAAGCCGGCAGGGAGCCGTCTTTCAGGAGTCCAACATGCTGCGCACCATGTTCAAGTCCAAGATCCATCGCGCCACCGTCACCCAGGCCGACCTGCACTACGTCGGATCGGTGACGATAGACGCCGATCTGCTCGACGCCGCCGATCTGCTCCCCGGCGAGCTCGTCCACATCGTGGACATCACCAATGGAGCCCGGCTGGAGACGTACGTCATCGAGGGGGAGCGCGGCTCCGGAGTCGTCGGCATCAACGGAGCGGCCGCGCACCTCGTCCACCCGGGCGACCTGGTGATCATCATCAGTTACGCTCAGGTCTCCGACGCCGAGGCGCGGGCGCTGCGGCCGCGGGTCGTGCACGTGGACGGCGACAACCGCATCGTGGACCTCGGCACCGATCCGTCGGCGCCGGTGCCGGGCTCGGACCAGGAGCGCAGTCCGCAGGCTGTCTCCGCCTGAAACCCGGCCGAGGACAGCAGGACAGAGCGACCGAGGCCGCGACGACCCGAGGAGCGTCCATGAGTGACATCGAGATCCGCGACGACCGGGAGGCCGGCCGGCTGGAGGCGTTCGCCGGGGAGGAAGTGGTCGGTCACATCGAGTACTTCGTCCTCGAGACTCCCGCACGGGCGCTCGTCCCGGTGCACACCATCGTGGAGCCCGAGCACGAGGGCCAGGGCATCGCGGGCTCGCTCGCCCGGGAGCTGTACGCGATCGCCGGGCGTGAGGGCGTGGTCGTCGCTCCGCTGTGCCCGTACGTCGTGAAGTGGGCGGCCCGGCACCCCGATGAGGCACCGGCGGCCGACCCGGAGCTGCTCAAGTCGGCGGTCCAGTGGCTCAAGGCGCATCCGGGACGCTTCTGATGACGCGGGCCGGACCGCTCGCCACGGGACGGGAATGGCCCGGACCGCTCGCGCTGCTGCACACCTCGCCCGCGCACATCCCCGTGTTCGAGGGGCTGCGCGACCAGGACCACCCCGGTCTGGAGCTGCGGCACACGGTCTCCGAGGAACTGCTGGCCCGTGCCCGGGCCGAGGGGCCCGACTCGGTGGCCGCGGCGGTGCGGGCCGCACTCGACGCGGCCCTCGCCGACGGTGCGCGGGCCGTGCTCTGCACCTGCTCGACCATCGGCGCGGTCGCTGAGGACGCGGGTGCCGCGCTGCCCGTGCTCCGCGTCGACCGTCCGATGGCCGCCGCCGCGGTCGCCGCGGGCGCCCGGATCGTCGTCCTCGCCACGGTGGAGAGCACCTTCGCGCCGACCGTCGCCCTCGTCGAGGAGGAGGCGCGCCGTGCCGGGCGCCCCGTGGACGTGCGCACCGTGCTCGCCGGAGACGCGTGGGCCCTCTTCGAGGCAGGTGACACGGACGGCTACGCCCGCGCCGTGGCCCGTGCCGCCGACGCGGTCACCGGGGCCGACGCGATCGTCCTCGCCCAGGCGTCCATGGCCCCGGCCCAGCGGCTGACCGCCACCTCGGTCCCCGTGCTGTCGAGTCCGCGGCCGGGTCTCGCCGCGGGGGCGGTGGCCGTGCGCGCCGGGCGGAACGTCGCCTGAGCGGCGCCGACCAGGCCCACCTGGTTGCCATCCCTCACGCGACGGGGTGAGTGGGTGCGCCGGTGCCGGGTACGCGTGGGACAAGTCCAGGGCCGACGTACCGACTGGCTGGAGGACACCATGACGCATCCGTTCCCCGACCCGGTGAAGCCGGGGCCCACCCCGGGGCCGGGCCCCGACCGCCCGCAGCCTTTCCCCGACCCCGTCCCCGACCCGGGTCCGCACCCCGGTCCGGAGCCCGTGCCGACTCCGTCCCCGATCCCGAAACCGCCGGGCCCCGACCCGGTACCGGAACCGGATCCCCAGCCCGGGCCGATCTCCTGAACCGAGCCCGGTCCCGGGCTCGAGCCGACGCCCCGCGCCGGCTCGGAAGCCGAGGCTTGCCTAACAGAGGGTGAGTATTTCTCATCCCGCAACTCCATTGCGTGACCGCCCGGTCCCTGTCAACGTGGTCTCCAGGGGCGCGTACGACGTTGTCCCCGAGGGGCGTGTGGTACGGGGACGGGGGTCCGCGATGGGGGACGTGGCGAGCACGGGCGCGGGCGAGGTGGAGACCGAGGGCGCCGAGGGCACGCAAGCCGATGGCGCCGCGGCGGAGGCCCGGCACGAAGGCGCCGGCGGAGCTGGGGCCGGGCACGAAGGCGGGGTCCAGGGGCGTCCGGCGCGCGTGGAGGTCGTGGAGCTGCTGGTGCCCGGCCTCGGACCCGTCGACCGGGAACGGCTGATCCGGCCCCCGGCGACCGTCGGGAGGGTCAGCGGCGACGAGAAGGCCGGCCTGTACCGGACCGTGGTCGACCTGAACAAGGCACCCCACAAGGTCGTGCGCGAGGTCTACGACTGGACGCGGCTCACCATCGGTGGCGCGTCCCGCGCGCTGTGGCTGTTCCTGATGCCTTTCCTGCTCATCAACCTCGTGGCCTGGATGCAGCCGCGCTGGCCCTGTGGCAAGGACAAGCGCCGACGCAAACTGGCGGGCGGGGTCTACGAGTTCGGCGCCCGGCTGCTGGCGCTCTCGCTCACGGTGCTGGTGGTGGGCACCGTCGGCCAGCTGGCGATGGACCAGTTCGCCTGGCAGTGCAGCCCGCAGGCCGGACAGGACGTGTGCGCCGACGACAATCCGGCCGTCCGTATCCTTCGGTCCTGGGACACCGCGGGACCTCAGTGGGGATTCGTGGTGGCCGCCCTGGCCCCCGCCCTCGTCGTGTTCGTCCTGCTGCTCGCGGCCCGCGACACCAAGCAGGAGTATCTGCCGGTACTGGAGACCGTGTCGGAGGAGGAGGCCGAACTGGCCCGGCTGCAACGGGCCGGGAAGGGAGAGGACGGCCACCCGCTGGAGCTGCCCGGGTTCTGGGAGCACAACCGCCGCGACCCCGGCATGGCCGCCCAGCACGTGTGGGCCGGACTCCTCACCACCGCGGGCCTGCTCACCTGGACCCCGCTGCACCAGGACCTCCACGGGAACGGCCCCGAAGGCCTCGGCCGTGCCCTGTTCGCGGTCATCCTGTTCATGACCCTGATCCTGCTGATCTCCGTCCCCTGGGTGCACCGCAAGGCCTGCCTGCCGCTGCCTCCGTCCTCGCTCCGGTCACGACTCCTGGATCGGATCCCGCTCGTCCGGGGGAAGATCGGCGAACGCCGCAGCGGTGGGCGGTACTTCCCGCTGTGGCCCACGCACTATCCGATCGTCGCGGGCATCGTCTGCGCCTGCGTCAACGTGGCCGCGGTGCTCTACTGCCTGGTCCCCGACCGGCGTTGGACCGTGGACCGGGTGCTGCCCGGCATGCAGGTGCAGTCGACCGTACTGCTGCTCGTCCAGGCGTTCGGGGTCTGCCTGCTGACCCTCGCCTCCCTCGTGCTGCCCGTTTCCGGGACACGGCGCGGCATGGCGCTGCTCGGCCTCGCAGGCCCGGCCATGGGGGTCCTGGCCTGCTTCGTGGCCTGGCTCTACACGACGGCCTCCTCCCAGTGGACGGGCTCCTGGCTCGCACGGACCGGCAGGCGTACCGACGTGCCCCAGCCGGTGGACGTCATGGGCATGGTGCTCGCCCCCGTGCTGGTGCTCAGCGCGGTGTGCGGCGCGGTCGTGTTCGCCCTCGTCTGGTTCGTCCACGTCGCGGGGCCCGCCGCTCCGGGGCCCGACGGCCGGCCGGGGCCGGGCCTGGTGAAGCGGTTCGTCCGCGAGTACCGGGCGGACTCCCGGGAGGAACGTGACGACCGGCGGCACCTGCACGAACTCAGAGCCGCCCGGCGCAAGCACACCTATCTGTTGCGTGAGGCGGACTGGATGACGGGCACCGCCGCGGTCCTCGTCGTGGTCGTCACCGGAGCGTTCTACTTCCCGCTGGGGATCCGGCCGGGGCTGCGGGACGCGCGCGACCTCGCGGCCGGAGCGCTGGGCTCGCTGAGCATCCCGCTGCTCGCCGGGCTGGCCGCGCTGATGCTGCTGGCGTTCCGGACGCTGGCCATCCGCTCCGACATGCGTCAGAACGCCGGTCTCGCCTGGGCGTTCGGGGCGTTCTGGCCGCGCGCCGCGCACCCCTTCGCGCCGCCGTCCTGGACGGTCAGGGCCGTCCCCGAACTCGTCCACCGGCTGCACGTGCTGCTCAAGGACGAGCGTGGCCGGGTCCTCGTCCGGGCCAACTCCATGGGCACCGTCCTGGTGATGGCGGCCGTGTGGCAGCTGGACGCGGCGTTGCGCGCCCGGATCGCGCTGATCACCACGGGCTGTCCCGTCGGCATGTTCTTCTCGCGCAACTACCCCGCCTTCGTCTGCGTCGAGTCGATCGACGCGCTCGGTCCGCGCGGTGAGCGGCCCGGGCTGGCCGGCTGGATCAACGTCTGGCGCGACACCGACCCGCTGGGCGGACCCGTCGGCATCGAGGACGTGGACGTCCGCTGGGCCGACGACGCGGAGGGCGCGGACGGGGGCCCGGGCGCGTACCGGCGGACGCGGGAGGCGCCGGTGTTCCCGCCGATAGAGGGCCATCGCGGTTACACCGGCGACAGTCGACTGATGCCCCTTCGCAACCGGCTCCTGGCCGAACTGGTCGCCTCCCGACCACCCGAGCCGCCCCCGGGACCGACCGCGGGAGCGGAGCCGACGGTGCCGCCCGAGCGGGCCGGTTCGCCCGAGGTGCCGCGCACGCCCGAGCCGCCGGGGGTGCCTGGGGCGACGGACCTGCTTGAGCCGGCGAGGGAGGGTGAAGCGACCAGCTCGCCTGAAGCGACCAGTTCGCCTGAGCCGACCAGTTCGCCTGAGCCGACCAGTTCGGCTGAGGCGACCAGTTCGGCTGAGGCGTCCGGTGCGCCTGAGGCGGCCGACCCGGCCGACCCGGCCGATTCGTTCGGCGTGACCGGCGTGACCGGCGTGACCGGCGCGACCGGCGCGACCGGATCAGCCGGACCGGACGCCCCCACCCCCGTGGCCCCCGACGACCCCCCTGTCGTCCCCGGCCCCGGACGCGGAGAAGCCGCCCCGGCCCCGGGACGAGGCACGTGACGGCTTCGGTGACAGCTTGGCGCCCTCGCGCCGCACCCCGGGTGCCGGCGCCGGCACCGGCGTCAGCGCCGATGTCAGCGCCGGCACCGGCGTCAGCGCCGGTACCGACGTCAGCACCGGCACCGGCGTCAGCGCCGGACGGCGGCGCACCCACGTGCGCCGCCGCGACGGCGATGCCCGCGTGCTACGCCTCGACCTCCGACCGGTCCCCGCCCCACAGCGTGTGGAACGAACCCTCCCGGTCGGTCCGCCGGTAAGTGTGCGCCCCGAAGAAGTCCCGCTGCCCCTGCGTGAGGGCGGCGGGGAGCCGCTCGGCGCGCAGCGCGTCGTAGTAGGCGAGGGCGGCGGAGAAGCCCGGCGCGGGCACGCCCTGGCGGGTGGCCGCCACGAGCACCTCGCGCCAGTCGTCCTGGGCCGCGGCGATCTCCTGGGCGAAGGTCTCGTCCGACAGCAGGCTGGGGAGGTCGGGCCGGGCGTCGTAGGCGGCCCGGATCCGGTCGAGGAAGGCCGCCCGGATGATGCAGCCGCCGCGCCAGATGGACGAGACGGCGCCCAGGTCGATGTCCCAGTCGTACTCGTCGCTGCCCGCCTGGATCTCGTGGAAGCCCTGCGTGTAGGAGACGATCTTCGACGCGTACAGTGCCTGCTCCACCCGGTCCGCGAACGCCGCGGCCTCCGCCTCGTCGAGCTGCTCGGCCTTCGGACCGGCGAGCCCGCGCGATGCGGCGCGCAGGTCGGCGTGCCCGGACAGCGAGCGCGCGAAGACCGCCTCCGCGATGCCGGAGACCGGTACGCCGAGGTCCAGGGCGATCTGCACGGTCCAACGGCCCGTGCCCTTCTGCTCCGCCCGGTCCTGGACCACGTCGACGAACGGCTTGCCCGTCGCCGCGTCCACGTGTGACAGCACCTCGGCGGTGATCTCGATCAGGTAGGAGTCGAGCCGGCCGGTGTTCCAGGTGCGGAAGATGTCGGCGATCTGCGCGGGGGAGTACCCGGCGACGTCGCGCAGCAGCTGGTACGCCTCGCCGATCAGCTGCATGTCCGCGTACTCGATGCCGTTGTGGACCATCTTCACGAAGTGTCCGGCGCCGTCGGGGCCGACGTGCGTCACGCAGGGCGCCCCGTCCTTCGCCTTCGCGGAGATCTTCTCCAGCATCGGTCCGAGCGACGCGTACGACTCCTTCGAGCCGCCCGGCATGATGCTCGGTCCGTGCAGCGCGCCCTCCTCGCCGCCGGAGACGCCCGTGCCCACGAAATGGATGCCCTGCTCGCGCAGGGCGCGCTCACGGCGCCGGGTGTCGGCGAAGTGTGCGTTGCCACCGTCGATGATCATGTCGCCGGGCTCCAGGAGGGGGGCGAACTCCTCGATCACCGCGTCGGTCGGATCGCCCGCCTTCACCATGATCACCAGGCGTCGCGGCCGTTCCAGCGCGGCCACGAAGTCCTTCGCGGTCTCGGCCGCCACGAACTCGCCCTCGTGGCCGAACTCCTCGACCAGCGCGTTCGTCCGCGCCACGGTGCGGTTGTGCACGGCGACCGTGTAGCCGTTGCGCGCGAAGTTGCGGGCGAGATTGCGCCCCATGACCGCGAGACCCGTGACGCCGATCTGGGCTGAAGTGCTCATACGGTTGGCTCCTAAGGATCCTGGAATCGGTGTTGCCAGTCGTGCTCGTCAGTGCTGCCGGTCCTGCTCGGCCAGTATTGCCCCCTGCCATCCTGACGCGTGGTGGGTGGGTACGCACGGGAACGCCGGGCCGCGCCGTGCGCCGCCCGCGGGGGGCGCACGGACCCGGCCACACGACCGGAGGCCGTGGCCGGGGTACGGCCGGCCCGTCGACGGCCTCCGGACCGCCCGCGGCCTCGGGAATCGGCGGATCGACGGCCGCCGAACGTTTTGCGCCGCGCCGCCGAGCGGACGTCCGTGCCGTCGGACGGGCCCCGCGCCGGCGTTCCGCGCCGGCCGGCCGGTCCGCCGCGTTGCCCCCGGAGGACGGCGTGGAACGGGCCGACTCGCCTCTCTACTGCGTCGGGTCGGTGGCCCACTGCACCAAGTACGGCCAGGACGGCCTCCGCCCGCCCCCGCGCCCGGTGCCCGCACGACGCGCCCGCACCCTGCGTTTCACCGCTCGACCGCCGTTTCGGAGCGACCGGTTGCCGTCTTGTCCTGGCCTGTTCCGCACGCTTACTTTTGCCGCTCCTGACGCATGTCGAGGGGGCTCGCTCATGGCCGAACGCGGTCGGCACCGCCGGTATCAGCCGAACAGGATCAACCGGGCGTCGCTGACCGTCACGGCGGGGGGCGCGGGCATCGCACTCCCGCTCGTCGGGGCCGGTTCCGCCCACGCGGCCGACGTCGGCACCTGGAACAAGGTCGCCGCGTGCGAGTCCAGTGGCAACTGGAGCATCAACACGGGCAACGGCTACTACGGCGGTCTGCAGTTCACCCAGTCGACCTGGGCGGCCTACGGCGGCACGGCCTACGCGCACCGTGCCGACCAGGCCACCAAGGACCAGCAGATCGCCGTCGCCGAGAAGGTGCTCAGAGGCCAGGGGCCCGGCGCCTGGCCGGTGTGCTCGGTCCGCGCCGGGCTGACCAGGGGCGGCGGCACCCCCGACATCCACCCCGCCGGTTCGGCGCCGCGGACGGCTCAGCGCACCGTACGGGACGTGAAACCGCAGACGACGCCCCAGTCGCAGGCGGGCACCGCCGAGATGTACACCGTCGTCCAGGGCGACACGCTGTCCGGCATCGCCGACGCACGGCACGTCCGGGGCGGCTGGCAGGGCCTGTACGCCGCGAACCGCGGGACGGTGGGTGCCGACCCGGACCTGATCCTGCCCGGCCAGCGCCTCGACCTGCACGGCGCGCACCGCACACCCGTCCGCAAGGAGCGGTCACCCGCCCCGGCGCACCGGTCCACGACCGACAGGACCAAGGCGCAGAAGACCGAGGAAGAGCGGGCCGAGCAGGAGAAGGCCAAGCAGGAGAAAGCCAAGCAGGAGAAGGCCAGGAAGGCCCCGGCCGTCGTCGCCCCCGTGAACGCGGCGACCGGGACGCCCTATCACGCCGCCGGGTCGTCGTGGTCGAAGGGCTACCACACGGGCGTGGACTTCCCCGTGCCCACCGGCACGTCCGTGAAGGCGGTCGCGGCGGGCCACGTCGTCAGCTCGGGCTGGGGCGGCTCCTACGGCTACCAGGTGGTGATACGGCACGCCGACGGCCGCTACACGCAGTACGGCCACCTGTCGGCGATCTCCGTGAAGGCGGGGCAGAACGTCGTCGGCGGCCAGCGGATCGGCCGCTCCGGGTCCACGGGCAACAGCACGGGCCCGCATCTGCACTTCGAAGTGCGGACGGGGCCCGGCTTCGGGTCCGACATCGACCCGGTTGCCTACCTGAGGGCGGGCGGGGTCAGGATTTGACCCTCGTGCGGTGGTGGTTCACGAACGGGATCGGCAGGTAGGGCCCGCCGTACATGGCCGTGTAGCGGGGCAGTTCGTCGACCGCGGAGTCCTGCGACGCGCCCTGCGCCGCCGCGGTCGCCGGCGTCCGCCGCGGGGCCGGCAGGAGGACGTCCTCGACCACGGACGGCTCCGGAAGCCCCGCCAGGAGCTCCTCGACGTCCGCCTCGCCCGCCGTGAGGGCGGCGAGACTCGAGTCCGCCTCCGCGGCCGCGACGACCGCCAGGTCGGCGTCCAGCCCTAGAGGCACCTGGTCCGGGAGGGCCAGATCGGCCGGGAGTACCGCTTCGGCGACGACGGGAACCGCGAGGGGTTCTCCGCCGCGACCCCGCGGGGCCGCTTCCTTCGTGAGCTGCGCCGGAACGGGCGCGCTCTGCGGACGGCTGCCGCCGATCCGCTCGGTCGTGAGGAGGATCAGCCCGCCCGCGGCGACGACGCCGCAGCCCAGTGCGAGGGCGGTGCCGGTCGTGCCGTAGCGGAAGGTTTCGCCGAACATCGTGATGCCGACGGCGGCCGCCACCACGGGGTTCACCACCGTCAGGGTGGACAGCGGCGCCGCCAGACCGCCGCCGCGGTAGGACGCCTGCGACAGCAGCATGCCGGCCGTCGCGAAGACGCCGATCACGGCGAGGCTGGACAGGTCGGAGAGCGAGACCTGCTGCGACCAGTCCACGGCGACCGTCTTGGTGAACACCGAGGACATGCTGAACGCGACGCCGGCCGCCACGGCGAGCAGCACACTGCGCACCGCGGGGTGCCGGTGCGCGGCCCGCCCCGCCACCATCAGCGCGACGACCGCGCCGGCGGAGACCAGGGCCAGTGCCACACGCTCGGCACCGCCCAGGGACTGGGCGTCGGAGGAGCCGACGAGAGACAGCAGGCCCGCGAGACCCACCGTGGCCATGATGGCGCCGCGCCATGCGGTCGCCCCGGCCCTGCGGCCCACGAAGAGGGCCGCCATCGGCAGCGCGAAGACGATGGTCAGCGCGCCCAGCGGCTGTACGAGGCTCAGCGGTCCGTAGGCGAGTGCTGCCACGTGCAGCAGCCCGCCGAGGCCGTTGAGTGCCACCGCGGCCCACCAGCTCGGCCTGCGCAGTGGTGCGTAGGTCTGACCCGGAGAGGTCAGGGCGACCTGCTCCTGCACGATCGCACCGCCTGCGTACGCGACGGCGGAAACGAACGAGAGCAGCACGGACAAAGCGAGGGCGCTCATGGGTCCCTCCTCTGCGTACGGCGTGGGCGCTCGGCCCGGCGCGACGAACGGTCGGCTTGCATGGGAACAACGATGCCTCGTGATTTAGTTCGCGTCGTCGTCCCTGAGCAGTCATTGGGTCCTACTGCCGATGGAGTACGAATCGCCCTCGCTCCTCCCCAAGGTGGGCGACATGAGGCCCGGACCCGCTGGTGGTCACCCCTAGGGGACTTGGTACTACTGCTCTTCGTGGACCTCGACCCCCGGCTCACGGCGCTCGGCGCGCTCGGCGGCTTCTCCGTACTACGCACCGGCGTACCGCCGCGCGGCCCGCTTCCCACCCTCCGGGAGGCCTACGCGGCGACTTCAGAAGATGCCCGGGAAGATGTTTATGAGGATCCGGTAACTTTCCGCGTACGGAAGATCACACAGAGTCTCCGCGCGCCCGAGGCGCGCGTCGCGGTCTCCGTGGCCCAGCAGGCCCTGGCCGCCCGGCTGTGGTCCGTCGCGCTCGGTGCGGCGGCTCTGTACGGGCAGGTACCCGATCTCGCCCCGGAGCTGCTGCACTGGGACCCCGACGGCAGCGCCCCCGAAGACCTGTGGCTGGCCGAGGTGCGGCCGCTGCCCCACACCGCCGTCGGCCGCCTCGTCCTGGACGCCCACCTCGCCCCACTGGCAGCCGTCCTGCACTCCCGCTACCACGTCTCACCAGGCCTGCTGTGGGGCAACGCGGGCTCGGCCCTGGCCGGCGCGGCACGCCAGCTCGACCGCTGGGCCCTGGCGCACGGGCGCAGTGACGTCGGGGAGCGGGCCCGGTCCCTCGCCGCCGGGCTCCTCGCGGATCCCCGTCTCGCCGCCACCCTCGCCCCGGGGACGCTCCGGCGTCGCAGCTGTTGCCTCTATTACCGGCTGCCCGGCGGCGGGCTGTGCGGCGACTGCTGCTTCGACCGCCCGCCCCGCAAGAAGCCCGCCGGTCCCTGAACGCGCCCGTCGTCCGCCACAGCCCCGACCGGCGGTCTTCCCCAACCGCCCCGACTGGGTGACCATGAGGGCACCAGTCGCCAGATGGGGGGTTCTGTGTGCGCGTGGGACTGCTGACCCGGGAGTACCCGCCCGACGTGTACGGCGGTGCGGGCGTCCATGTCGAGTTCCTCGCACGGGAGTTGCGCAGCCTCACGGAACTCGACGTGCACTGCTGGGGCGAGGGAGGCGCGGGCGGGGTCGTCCGCCACCGGCCCTGGTCCTCGCTCGACGGCGCCAACGACGCCCTGCGCACCTTCTCCGTGGACCTCTCCATCGCCGCCGCGCTCGAAGGCCGCGAACTCGTCCACTCGCACACCTGGTACGCCAACCTCGCGGGCCACCTCGGCAAGCTCCAGCACGGCATCCCGCACGTGGTGACGGCCCACTCGCTGGAACCCCTGCGCCCCTGGAAGGCCGAGCAACTCGGCGGCGGATACGCCCTGTCCAGCTGGGCCGAGCGCACCGCCATCGAGGCCGCGGACGCCGTGATCGCCGTCTCCGGCGCGATGCGCGAGGACATCCTGACCTGCTACCCGGCCCTGGACCCGGCCAAGGTCCGCGTCGTGCACAACGGCATCGACACCGCGCTCTACCGGCCCGACCACGGCACGGACGTGCTGGACCGCGTCGGCATCGACGCCGCCCGCCCCTACGTCCTGTTCGTCGGCCGCATCACCCGGCAGAAGGGCGTGCCCCAACTGATGCGCGCCGTACGGGACATCGACCCCGCCGCACAGGTGGTGCTGTGCGCGGGCGCCCCCGACACCCCGGAGATCGACCGCGAGTTCCGCGACCTCTTCCGGGAGCTGAGCGCCGTGCGGGAGGGCGTGCACTGGATCCCGCAGATGCTGCCGCGCCCCGACGCCATCCAACTACTCACGCACGCGGCCGTGTTCGTCTGCCCGTCGGTCTACGAACCGCTGGGCATCGTCAACCTGGAGGCGATGGCCTGCGGCACCGCGGTGGTCGCCTCACGGGTCGGCGGCATCCCCGAGGTCGTCGACGACGGGACGACCGGCGTTCTCGTGCCGGTCGACGACGACTTCGAGTCGGGGCTGGCCCGTGCCCTGGACGCGCTGATCGCCGACCCGGACACCGCCCGGCGCATGGGCGAGGTCGGACGGGGGCGCGCGGTGCGGGAGTTCGGCTGGGACGCGGTGGCCCGGCGGACCGTCCAGTTGTACGAAGAAGTCCTCAAAGCGGGGTAACCATCGGACAGGCACAGTTCAGCGAGAGGGCCGGTCCGGGACCGGACGCGGCCCGACCGGGCGTAGAGGGGCGGCGGTTATGCGGCGCGGTGGGCCTTCGGTGCTGGGAATCGTACTGGCGGGTGGAGAGGGCAAGAGGCTCATGCCCCTCACCGCGGACCGCGCGAAACCCGCGGTCACCTTCGGCGGCACGTACCGCCTCGTCGACTTCGTGCTCTCCAATCTCGTCAACGCCGACATCCTGCGCGTCTGCGTGCTGACGCAGTACAAGTCGCATTCGCTGGACCGGCACGTGACGACGACCTGGCGGATGTCCAGCCTGCTCGGCAACTACGTCACACCCGTCCCTGCACAGCAACGACTGGGCCCGCGCTGGTACTTGGGAAGCGCCGACGCGATCCTGCAGTCCCTGAACCTCGTGTACGACGAACAGCCCGACTACATCGCGGTGTTCGGTGCCGACCACGTCTACCGCATGGACCCGCGCCAGATGCTCGCCCAGCACGTCGAGGGCGGCGCGGGCGTGACGGTGGCCGGGATACGGGTGCCGCGCGCGGAGTCCTCGTCCTTCGGGGTGATCAGTCCGGGATCCGACGGGCAGACCGTGCAGGGCTTTCTGGAGAAGCCCGCGGACCCGCCCGGCCTGCCGGACGACCCGGGGTGCGTGTTCGCCTCCATGGGCAACTACATCTTCACCACCAAGGCCCTCATCGAGGCGCTCCAGCGGGACGCCGAGGACGAGCACTCGGTGCACGACATGGGCGGCTCGATCCTGCCGATGCTCACCGAGCGGGGCGAGGCACAGCTGTACGACTTCAGCGACAACCACGTCCCGGGCGAGACCAGCCGGGACCAGGGCTACTGGCGCGACGTCGGCACCCTCGACGCGTACTACGAGGCCCACATGGACCTGATCGCCGAGCGGCCGGCGTTCAACCTGTACAACCGCAGCTGGCCCGTCTACACCCACTCCGGGCAGCTGTCGCCCGCGCGATTCAACGCCGGTGGCATCGCGGGGGAGTCCATCATCAGCGCGGGCTGCCTGATCCGCGGGCAGGTCACCCGGTCGGTGCTCTCCCCGGGCGTCGTCGTGGACCCGGGAGCGGTGGTGCAGGGGTCGGTGCTCCACGACAACGTGCACATCGGCCGGGGCGCCGTGGTGCGCGGCGCGATCCTCGACAAGAACGTCGAGGTGCCGCCGGGGGCGACGATCGGCGTCAACCCGGAACGGGACGCGGACCTCTACACGGTCTCCAAGAGCGGGGTGATCGCGCTGGGCAAGGGCCAGCGCGTGTCGTAGACCCGCCGGTCCCACGGCCCCCGGTGCGCCTTTCCGGCACCGGGGCCTTCGGCGTGTCCGCTCGCCGCCGCGATCCCGGCGTGCCGTGCGGGCTTCCGTCGGGTCCGGCCGCCATGACCCGCGCCGTGCGACGCCGCCCTGCCCCTGTCAGGTCCCTGGACAGGAAGCGGAACCCCGTGTTGTCATGCCAACTGCTCCCGTTTACAACGTTGTTCCACACGTGCAAGTGCCCACACACCCGTCCTCGACGAGGAGGATTCGTGCGCACCACCAGACTCGGAAGACTCAGGAGCCGCCTCGCCGCGCTGCTCGCCGTGGCACTGGGCCTGGGCGGACTGGCCGCCGCGCCGGCGGCGGCCGACGACCCCGTGGAGATCCACGGGCTGAAGGGCGAGTACTACACCCAGTCCGCGCCCGGCGCCTTCGACTTCCACGAGCTCAAGGCCACCGGCTTCGACCCTCAGGTCGACTTCGCCGACCTCGAATCCCGGCTGCGCTTCACCACGGGCCAGGACAACGATGTCAGCGTCCGCTGGACCGGCCGGATCGTGCCTGAGGAGACGGGTCCCACCACCTTCTCCGTCATCGGTGACAACGGCTTCCGCCTCTGGATCGACGGCCGGCTCGTCATCGACCACTGGGTGGACGACTGGGACCGCGAACAGACCGCGCAGCCCGTCGATCTGACGGCCGGTCACGCCTACGACATCAAGCTGGAGTACTTCGAGCACTACGGCGGCTCCAACCTCCATCTGCGCTGGACCGAGCCGGGCGGCAGCAAGGTGGCCGTGCCGCCGTCGGCGTTCCGCCTGCCCGACGGCTACGCCTACGACGGCGCCCTCGCCGCGACGGTCCTCGCCGACGGGCGCACCCTCAAGCTCGACTTCGCACGCCCCCTCGACCGCCTGCCCAGCGGCCTGACCGAGCACGTCGAGGCGGTCGTCGGCGGCGCCGAATGGCCGCTCGGGAAGGCCCGGCCCGACCCCGCGGACCCGAGGTCCGTGCTCGTCGCGCTCAAGGAACCCGTCGTCGGCAACAAGACCGGCACCGCGCGTGGCACCGCCGACATCCGCTACGACGGCAACGGCGGACTCGCCGCCGGGGGGAAGGCGATCGGCGCCTTCTGGAGCAGCGGCCCCAACCGCTCCACGTACGAGCTGCGCACCCGGTGGGCCGACGAGGTCGGACCGGACAACGCGCTGCCCGAGTACCCGAGGCCCCAACTGACGCGCACCGCCTGGAAGAACCTCAACGGGCGCTGGCAGTTCGCGGCGGCCGAGGCCGGTGAACGGCCGCCGGTGGGCAGGACCCTGGGCGAGCGCATCCTCGTCCCGTACCCCGTGGAGTCACAGCTCTCCGGCCTCGAACGCCACGAGGACCGCATGTGGTACCGCCGCACGTTCACCGTCCCGACGGACTGGCGGATCGGCACCGGCAAGCGGCTGCGGCTCAACTTCGGCGCCGTCGACTGGCGGGCGAAGGTGTACGTCAACGGCGTCGAGGTGGCCGAACACCAGGGCGGCTACGACAAGTTCTCCGCCGACGTCACCGACGCGCTGAAGCCGGGCCGCACCCAGGAGCTGATCGTCGGGGTGTACGACCCGACCGACGCGTCCGACGGGGAGAACCCGCCCGTCGGCAAGCAGCGCCTGGACCCGAGCGGCATCTGGTACACCCCGTCGTCCGGGATCTGGCAGACGGTGTGGATGGAACCGGTCGCGGCCGACCACGTCGACTCGCTGAAGCTCACGCCGGACGTCCCGGGCGGCAGGGTCACCGTGGAGCCCAGGGGAGTGCGCGACGGACTGCCGTTCACGGCGACCGCCTACGACGGGAAGCGGAAGGTCGCGACAGCGACCGGGCGCACCGGGCGGCCGCTGGCCCTGGACATCGCGGAGCCGCACCTGTGGTCCCCGGACGACCCGTTCCTGTACGACCTGGTGGTCACCGTGGGAGCGGACCGCGTCGGCAGCTACTTCGGGATGCGGTCGATCGCCGTGCAGAAGGTCGACGGCACCCCGCGCACCCTCCTCAACGGCAAGCCCGTGTTCATGATGGCCACGCTCGACCAGGGCTTCTGGCCCGACGGTCTGCACACCGCGCCGACGGACGAGGCCCTCGCGTACGACCTGCGGATGCACAAGCAGCTCGGCTACAACGCGGTGCGCAAGCACATCAAGGTGGAGCCCGACCGCTGGTTCTACTGGGCGGACCGGCTGGGCCTGCTGGTCTGGCAGGACATGCCCGCGATGACCGCCGGGGTGAACCCGAGCGCCGCGTCGCGCGCCGAGTACGAACGCGAGATGAAGCGGATGATCGAGGACCACGTCAGCAGCCCGTCGGTGGTCATGTGGGTGACGTTCAACGAGGGCTGGGGCCAGTACGACGACGCCCGGATCGCCGACCAGGCCAAGGCCTGGGACCCGACACGGCTCGTGAACGGCATGTCGGGCCTCAACCTCGGGGCGGACGGCGGCACCGGCGACATCATGGACGAGCACGGCTACCCGAGTCCCGCGCTGCCACCCTCCCCGGACGGCGAACGCGCCCTCGTCAGCGGCGAGTACGGCGGTCTCGGCCTGGCGGTGCCCGGGCACGCCTGGTCCGTCCAGCAGTCGTACGTGGATGTGGACCCCGCGGCGTACACCGACGGCTATCTGGCCCGCCTCGACGAGGTGCGCGCACTCGCCTGCCGGGGCGGCAACGGCGCGGTCTACACCCAGATCTCGGACGTGGAGGGCGAGCTCAACGGCCTCATGACCTATGACCGCCGGGTCGTGAAGCCGGACGTGGCCCGGGTGCGGGCCGCCCACGAGGCGCTCATCCGTGACGCGTCCCGGGCCGCGCCCGAGGGCTGCCCCGGAACCTGATCCGGCGCAGCCTCCCGGCCGGCCCGCGGGCCGGCCGGGAACCCGGCCGCACCCGTGTGCCGGGCTGCCCGCGCGGCCGCCCGGCACCCGTTCCCCGGCCGCACGGCCGGCACCTGTCACCCGGCAGGCCCGCCGGCCACCCCGAACGTGAGGACAACGATGTCGACCCACCGGAGGTCTCCCGCATGAGATGGACCCGGCGCCTGCGCCTGTGCACGGCCGGGCTGGTGGCAGCGTCCGCGCTGTTCGCCCTGCCCACCGCACAGGCCGCCGAACCGAGCGACGGCCGCCTCACCGATCTGGTCAACCCGTTCATCGGCACCGAGAACGAGGGCAACACCTACCCCGGCGCCGCCGTGCCCTTCGGCATGGTGCAGTTCTCGCCGGACACCGGCCACAACACCGGCTACGACTACTCGCAGAACCACATCCGCGGCTTCTCCCTCGTCCATCTCTCCGGTGTCGGATGCGGCCTCGGCGGCGATCTGCCCGTACTGCCGACCACGGGCGACGTCACGCGGACGGACTACGCGCAGTACCAGGCGGAGTTCGGCCACGAGAGCGAGCAGGCCGAACCCGGCTACTACCGCGTCGGCCTGAAGACGGGCATCGACGCCGAGCTGACCGCGACCGCGCGCACCGGCGTACAGCGCTACACCTTCCCGGCCACGGACAAGGCCAACGTCCTGCTGAACACGGGCCAGTCGCTGCACAGGACGCTCTCCACCCAGGTCGAGATCCTCGACGACCGCACGGTGCGCACGGCGATCACCGGCAGCGGCTTCTGCCAGGACACCCGGCCCTACACCGTGTACACGATCACCCGCTTCGACCGGCCCTTCACGACCTCCGGCACCTGGAACGGCGACACCGTCACCGAGGGCTCCAGGAACACGACCGGCGCCGGACGCGCCGGCGCCTTCGTCCGCTTCGACACCACGAAGGACCGTACGGTCGAGGCGACCACCGCGCTGTCGTACGTGGACGCGCACGGCGCCGCGGTCAACCTCCGCTCCGAGGGCGGCCGTTCGTTCGACGCCGTCCGCGCGGGCGCCCACCGCGCGTGGGAGGACCGGCTCGACGACGTACGGGTCCGGGGCGGCGCGGACTCCCTGCGCCGGACCTTCTACTCGTCGCTCTACCGCTCCTTCCTGGCCCCCAACGTCGGCAGCGACGCCGACGGCCGCTACACCGGCTGGGACCAGAAGATCCACCGCGCCCAGGGCTTCACCTACTACCAGAACTGGTCGCTCTGGGACACCTACCGCACCCAGTCGCAGCTGCTGTCCCTGCTGGCGCCGCGCGAGGCACGGGACATGGCGATCTCCGTCATCAAGATCGACGAGGAGAGCGGCTGGCTGCCCAAGTGGGGGTACGGCACGGTCGAGACGAACATCATGACCGGCGACCCCGTCACCCCGTTCCTCACCAACGCCTACCAGCAGGGCCTGCTCAAGGGGTACGAGGAGCGGGCCTACCGGGCCCTGAGGAAGAACGCCGACGGGGTGCCGCCCGCCGACTCGCCCGCCGTGGGACGCGAGGCGAACAAGGAGTACGTCGCGAACGGCTTCGTGCCCTACGTCAAGGACCGCCCGCACGTGAAGCCCGGCGACTCGGACTACGACCACGGCGCCTCCGCGACGCTCGAATACGCCCTGTCGGACGCGATGCTCGGGGCGATGGCACGCGACCTCGGCCACGACGCGGACGCCGCCCGCTATGCCGCGCGGGCCCAGAACTACCGCAGGATCCACGACGGTTCGACCGGCTTCTTCCGCGCACGGGACGCCTCGGGCGCCTTCACCGGACCGGCAGACCCCGCGCTGAGCGAGGGCTTCCACGAGGGTACGTCCTGGCAGTACCAGTGGCTCGTGCCGCAGGACCTGCCGGGCATGGTCGGGCTGATCGGCGGCAAACAGGCGGCGAACGACCGGCTCGACTCGTTCTTCGCGTACGACCAGCTGCTGAAGGACCCGGCGAAGACCGCCCGGGAGGTGTGGGTCAACGGCCCGTACGACTACTACAACGCGGACAAGTACAACCCGCAGAACGAGCCCGACCTCATCGCCCCGTACACGTATCTGTCGACCGGGCAGCCGTGGAAGACGACCGACGTGGTGCACGCGGCCCTGACCTTGTTCACGGACGGGCCGACGGGCATGACCGGGAACGACGATCTGGGCACGATGTCCGCCTGGAACGTGCTCTCGTCCATCGGTGTCTTCCCGGTCCAGCCCGGCTACGACACCTGGGGCCTGTCGACCCCCGTGTTCGAGCGGGTGGACCTGACCCTCGACCGGCGCTACTACCCGCGCGGCGCCCTGACCGTCACGGCGCCGGGCACCTCGGACGGTGACCGGTACATCCGGTCGGCCCGGGTCGACGGGACACCCTACGACCGGACGTACCTGACCACCGACACCCTGCGGGACTCGCGCGCGCTCTCCTTCACGGTGGGGGCCGAGCCGTCCGAGTGGGGGACGTCCGACGGAGCCGCGCCGCCCGCCCTGCACTGACCGCCGCCGCGCCGGGAACACCGGTCGCGCCCCACGAGTCCCACGCGACTCAGTAGTCGCGCAAATGTCCCGCCCCTCACTCTTGGGGCGGGACTTAATCTGCTGTTAACTGTGCGTAGCTTGATCGTACTTGACCGTAATCGCCTGTCGGGGTTTGACTGCTTGTCTCCACCCCCGTCGTCGACGCGAGAGCAAACCTTTGACTTCAGATCCGCTGGCACCACTCGACCTGGCGTTCTGGAACATCGAGTCCGCCGAGCACCCCATGCATCTGGGTGCCCTGGGCGTCTTCACCGCCCACTCGCCCACCGCGGGCGCGCACGCCGCGGACCTGCTCGCGGCCCGCGCCGCCGCGGTGCCCGGGCTGCGCATGCGCATCCGCGACGTGTGGCAGCCGCTGGCCCCGCTCGCCTTCGGCAGCGCGACCCGCGAAGCCGCCCCCGACTTCGAACCGCTCGACCACGTCCGGCTGCACGCACCGACGGACGACTTCCAGGCCGCCGCGGGCCGGCTCATGGAGCGTCCGCTGGAGCGCGGCCGTCCGCCGTGGGAGGCGCACGTCCTGCCCGGCGCGGACGGTATCTCCTTCGCCGTCCTCTTCAAGTTCCACCATGCGCTCGCCGACGGCCTCAGGGCGCTGATGCTCGCCGCCGCGATCATGGACCCGATGGACATGCCGGAGCCCCGCCCGCGCCCCGCGGAGGCCCCCCGGGGACTCCTCCCCGACGTCCGCAAGCTGCCCGGCCTGCTCCGCGGCACCCTCACCGACGTGGGCCGTGCCCTCGACATCGGCACCTCGGTCGCCCGCGCCACCCTGGACGTGCGGTCCTCGCCCGCGCTCACCTCCGAGCCCACCGGGACCCGCCGCACCGCGGGCGTGGTCCTCGACCTCGACGACGTGCACCGCGTCCGCAAGACCGTCGGCGGCACGGTCAACGACGTCCTGATCGCCGTCGTCGCCGGCGCCCTGCGCTGCTGGCTGGACGAGCGCGGCGACGGCAGCGAGGGAGTCGCCCCGCGCGCCCTGATTCCCGTCTCCCGGCGTAGACCGCGCACCGCGCACCCACAGGGCAACCGGCTCTCCGGTTACTTGATACGGCTTCCCGTCGACGACCCCGACCCGCTCGGACGGCTGCGCGCGGTGCGCACGGCCATGGACCGCAACAAGGACGCGGGGCCCAACCGGGGAGCGGGCGCGGTCGCGCTGCTGGCCGACCACGTGCCGCCGCTCGGGCACCGGCTCGGCGGGCCCGTCGTCGGACAGGCGGCCCGGCTGCTCTTCGACATCCTCGTCACGAGCGTGCCGCTGCCCAGCCTCGGCCTGAAGCTCGGCGGCTGCCCGCTCGCCGAGGTCTACCCCTTCGCCCCGCTCGCCCGCGGGCAGGCGCTGGCGGTGGCCGTCTCGACCTACCGTGGCCGAGTTCACTACGGACTCGTCGCCGACGCGAAAGCCGTGCCCGACCTGGGGCTGCTGGCGCGTGCGCTGTCCGAGGAGGTGGAGACCCTGATCACCGCCTGCCGTTCCTGATCACCACGGGTTTGGTGCCGCGCGCGATTGCTCCGTAAAATTCCGCCTTCGACAGCGAGCGCGGTTCGAACGCGGCGCACGGACCCGAGGAACGGCCAAGGCGATGACGGTGACAGAGGACGGCCAGGCGACCCCCGCCGTGGACACGGCAGAGGCGGCGGGGTTCTCGTACGGCCCCGGTATCGACCCGGAGCGGCTGGCCGTCTGCCTCAGCGTGCTCGACGAGCTCGACAAGCTGGAGGTCGACCACCCCGACGCCGTCACCGTGCGCCGGGCCACCGCCGGCATCTACCGCACGGTGAAGCAGCGCCGCCGTCAGGAGCGCCGGGCCGCCAAGACCGCCCACGACAAGGCGGTCACCGAGGCCACCGCGACCGGTTCCGCCCAGCGCATCGACGACGAGACCGAGGGCATCCTGCCGTCGTCGGTCACCGGGGCGGGCCAGGTCGCCGGGATACTCCAGCGCCCCCGGTCCTGCTACACCTGCAAGGCCCGCTACGTCGAGGTCGACTACTTCTACCACCAGCTCTGTCCCGACTGCGCCCGGACGAACCGCGCCAAGCGCGACGCCCGCGCCGACCTCACGGGCAAGCGCGCCCTGCTCACCGGCGGCCGCGCCAAGATCGGCATGTACATCGCGCTGCGGCTGCTGCGTGACGGTGCCCACACCACGATCACGACCCGCTTCCCCAAGGACGCCATCCGCCGCTTCAAGGCCATGGACGACTCGGCGGACTGGATCCACCGGCTGGAGGTCGTCGGCATAGACCTGCGCGACCCGGCGCAGGCCGTCGCACTCGCCGAGCAGGTCACCGAGGCGGGTCCGCTCGACATCCTGATCAACAACGCGACGCAGACCGTGCGCCGCCTGCCCTCCGCGTACGCGGCCCTGGTCGACGGCGAGAGCGCCCCGCTGCCCGCCGGGGAGCTCCCCGCCCACCACGTCATCGGCGCCTTCGGGTCCGGCGCCGTCGACGGCATCGCCGCACTGCCCCTCGGCAGCAGCGGACTGGACGCGCAGAAGGTCGCCGACCTCGCGCTCGTCGCGGGCAACGCCAGCGTCGCCCGGCACCTCGACGGCACCGCCATCGACGCCGGCGGCCTCGTCCCCGACGTCGTCGACACCAACACCTGGGTGCAGACCATCGACCAGATCTCGCCGGTCGAACTGCTGGAGACCCAGCTGTGCAACTACACGTCGCCGTTCATCCTGATCAGCGCTCTGCGCCCGGCGATGGCGGACGCCGCGAAGAAGGCCGCCAGCGGCCGTTCCTACGTCGTCAACGTCTCGGCGATGGAAGGCGTCTTCGGCCGCGGCTACAAGGGTGCCGGGCACCCCAACACCAACGCCGCGAAGGCGGCCATGAACATGGTCACGCGGACCAGCGCCCAGGAGATGTTCCAGACCGACGGCATCCTCATGACCTCCGTCGACACCGGCTGGATCACCGACGAGCGTCCGCACTACGACAAGCTGCGCCTCGCCGAGGCCGGATTCCACGCCCCGCTCGACCTCGTCGACGGCGCGGCCCGCGTCTACGACCCCATCGTCCGCGGCGAGCACGGCGAGGACCTCTTCGGCGTCTTCATGAAGGACTACGAGCCGGGCAAGTGGTGAGCGCGGGCAGGGAGTTCCGGGGCGCGGCCTTCCGGACCGCCGTGTGACACGCCGTACGTCCCGGGAGCCGGACGGGGTACTCCCTCGGGTTCCCGGGCTCCGGCCCGCAGCGCCCGGCGCACAGCGACGGGCGCCACGAGTCCCGTCACCGTGAACAGGGCGCCGACCACGTACCAGCCGGGCCGGCCCCAGGTGATGCACAGGGCGATGAGCAGACCGGGCCCCACGGCCTCGGCGAGCCCCGCCCCCAGACCGAACACGCCCAGGTACTGGCCGGTGGCGTGTTCCGGTGCGAGGGAGAAGGACACCTCGAAGCCTCCGGCGGCGTGCCACAGCTCACCGATCGTGTGCACCACGACGGCGGTCAGCAGCAGGGTCGCCGCCGCCCCGGCGGGCAGGCCCGCGGACAGGGAGATCAGGGAGCACGAGGCCAGAAAGGCCACGCCGGAGCGGCGGTAGGCGCGCCCCCCGGCGGTGGGGGAGTCGACGCTGCGGCTCGCCACCACCTGGAACACGATGACGAGGGCGGTGTTGACGAGCATGGTGCCCGACATCAGCCAGCGCGGGGCGGTGGTGGCCGTGACCAGCCACAGCGGGACGGCCACGGTCAGTACCTTGAACTGGATGGCCATGACGCCGTCCAGTGCGGTGAGCAGCAGATAGGGGCGGTCGCGCAGCGCGAGCCGGCGGGGGCCGCCCGGCCTCGGCCGGGGAGCGACCGGCGGCAGGGGCACCAGGATCGCCGCGGCGGCGGCCAGCGAGATCGCGTTGCCGAGCACGAGCAGCTGGTACGCGGTGTGCGTGCCCACCTGCACGGCCCAGCCCGCGAGGAGCGCGCCCAGGGAGATGCCGATGTTGGTCACGGCCCGCAGATGGGCCCGGAAGGCCTGCGGGCGGCTTCCGCCGTAGTGCCGGATGAGGGGACTGCGTGCGGCGATCCCGGCGGCCTTCGCACCCGTGGCGGCGCCGACGGCGAGCACGAAGGACCAGAAGCCGTCCACCAGCACGAAGCCGGCCGTGGCCAGCGCCTGGACGGTCAGGGTGGCCGCGTAGACGCCGCGGGCGCCGCGTCGGTCCGCGAGATGGCCGACGGCGATGCCCAGGACGAGCGAGACGACCCCCGCGATGCCGAGGCCCAGCCCCACCTGGCCGGCCGGCAGACGCACCTCCTCGGTGAAGTACAGGACTCCGGCGGTCAGATAGAGGCCGCTGCCGACGGTGTACACCAAGTTCGAGGCGACGATGACGCGTTGGGGGCCGGCTTCGGGCAGCAGTGAGGGCATGGCGTGGCTCCGCGACCTGTTCGGGCGGTAAGGACCGGACCAGCTTGTTGCATATTACTTGCAAGAGCAAGAGGATGGCGACAAGCGGTTGCTCGGCCGGTGTCCCGTGTCGTCCGGCGTCCCCCGCCGCGCGGGGTCGGTGGGCGTCGTTCGGTGTGTGCCCCCGGGTTCGGCCCCGGTTCGCCGGTGCCGCGCGTGTGCGGTCCCGGCTAGTCGGCGCCGGGCCCGGAGTCGGGGGTGCGGGTCCGCAGACGGTCCTGGACGGCCCGCCCCGCCCCGCCCGGGCCGTGCGCGGCCCGGACGCGGGTTCCGCCGTCGACGAGCAGATCCGCCCCGGTGATCCACTCGGCCGCGTCCGAGGCCAGCCAGACCACCGCGCGGGCGATGTCCTCGGGCAGTCCCAGTCGGCCGAGCGGAAGTCCGGCCCCCAGTTCCTCCTCGGCGCCCTCCCACACGAAGCGGGCCATCTCGGTGCGGACGAGTCCGGGGGAGACGGAGTTGACCCGGACCTTCGGCGCCAGCTCGCCCGCG
This sequence comes from Streptomyces siamensis, assembly GCF_039543605.1. Taxonomy (NCBI): domain Bacteria; kingdom Bacillati; phylum Actinomycetota; class Actinomycetes; order Kitasatosporales; family Streptomycetaceae; genus Streptomyces; species Streptomyces siamensis. Next base: position 90,119 of record NZ_BAABKB010000032.1, read on the forward strand.
AGCTGGCGGGTCAGGTGCAGCAGGGCGGCCTTGCTGGTGCCGTACGCGCCCACCCGGGGGCCGACATGGCCGGCACCCTCCGTGCAGACGTTGACGACCGCGCCGCCGTGCTCGCCCATCCATGCCCGCCAGGCGTGCTGCACCAGACGCAGCGGTGCCTCCACGTTCACGGTGAACGCCGCGCGCCAGCGGTCCGGGTCGGCGTCCATCAGGGGGCCGTAGGGCTGATTGGTCGCCGCATTGTTCACCACGACGTCGATGCGTCCGAACTCCGCGAGCGTGCGATCGGTCAGCTCCCGCAGGTGTCCGGGATCGGCGACCGAGCCCGCCAGCCCGATGCCGCCCACCCGCTGCGCGGCCCGGTGCACCGCGTCCGCGTCCCGCGCGGTGACGCACACCCGGGCCCCCGCCCCGGCGAGCGCCTCGGCGACGGCGAGACCGATTCCGCGCGAGGCGCCCGTGACGATGGCGACCCGGCCCTCGAACCCGTGCGGAGACGTCGGAGTCATCCGCGTACCGTCTCATGACGGACCGTCAGTCGACAGCCCCGAGCCGCGCATGCTGTGCGGCGACCAGCTCCAGCACCGTGCGCCAGTCCTCCATGACCCCGGCGTCCAGGCCGACCACCTTGCCCGCGTCGTCGGCCTGCCCCAGCGTCACCGCGTCCTCGGCCAGCGGATCGTGCTCGAACGCGGCCGCCTCCCGCGGTGTCATCGGTCCGCCCTGGCGGGTCGGCGTCAGCGCGCTCTGCGGGGACAGCGCCCGGCCCGGTGACGTGGCGGCGAGGTAACGCTTGGCCGTCACGTGCAGGCGGACCAGACGGGAGACCCGCTCGCCGAGCAGGGGACGGACCGCGTCGGCGGCGTGGCCGGCGTGCCCGGCGTCGTCCCCGGGCCTGAGCAGGTGCCCGATGTCGTGGACCAGGCCGGCCACCTGGAGCTCCTTGTCACTGGGATGGCCGCGCCGCAGCAGCGCGGCGGTCTGAAGTGCGTGATCATGCAGATCGACGGGGTCGCCGCTGCGGTCCGGGCTGTCCCAGGCGCCCCGGCAGGCGTGCAGCAGATCCATCAGCTCCTCGACGCTGCGCAGTTCCATGCGTCAGTCCTCCCGCGAGAAAAGCCGTTGCCGTGCGTCAGCAGATCATGGCCGCCTTGCGTTTCGGCCAACGGGACCTGAACTGCGCGCCCGTGTTCGGAAGCGGCCCCGATGCCGGTCCCGTCGGCCGTCGGTTCCCGAGTCGCCCCTCGATGGTCGGAATTGAGCCAAATGGGTGGTGGCGAAGAGGGCATCATGTTTCAAATCGCCGCAGATCTGGGCCTGATGGGCGCCTCGCGACTTGTGACAGTAACGTTTTGTTTTCGGCCCCATCGAGCGGCCGCCCGCTCATTTGGTTAACCTGTATCGGACGGACAGCCCTTCTGGTGTTCCACCCACACCCACGGTCCGTCCCGGGACAAGCCGGTCACCACGGCCTGCTCTCACACGAGTTACCGGCGCCACCGCGTCCTCTCACTGCCTTCGACTCAGACCCGAGCGGGCGTCAGGCGACCGGAGCGACGGTGGTGACGTCCCGAGGGTGACCCGACACATAAGGAGTGCGCGGTGACACCGGAGAAGAATCGCGATCAGCGCCCCAAGGAACAGACGGAGCGCACGGGCCGTGGGACCGAGAAGAAGCTCGGCAGCCTGGACGTGTGGGCCAGGTCCGCCCCGATCCGCCTCGCGGGGTACGAGGACGACCTCGCCGAGCCGCACATCCTGCCCAGCGTCGACTGACGCTCCGCGGGAGGCACGTCGCGATCATCGTCGGCATGGGCGTGCCAGACTCACGCCCATGCTGATCAGAGAAGCCGCGGCCGACGACTGGGCGAGCATCTGGCCTTTCTGGCACCGTATCGTCGCCGCCCGCGAGACCTACGCCTGGGACCCGGACACCTCCGAGGAGGCGGCCCGCGTCCTGTGGGCGGGGCCGGGCAAGCGTGTGTTCGTCGCCGAGGACGACTCCGGGACCGTGGTCGGATCGGCCTACGTCGCCCCCAATTACGGCGGCCCCGCCGCCCGGATCGCGAACGCCGGTTTCATGGTCGACCCGGACCACTCCGGACGCGGCATCGGCCGCGCGCTCGCCGAGCACATCCTGGCCGAGGCCAGGTCCGACGGCTATCGGGGCATGGTCTTCAACGCCGTCGTGGAGACCAACCCCGCGGTCGGACTGTGGACTTCGCTCGGCTTCCGGATCCTCGGGACGGTGCCGGACGCGTACGAGCACGCCCGGTTCGGACTGGTGGGGCTGCACATCATGTACCGGGATCTCTAGGGCCCCTCTTCATGTGCCGGATTCTCCGGGACCGTTCCGTATGCACAGGGACCTCTGGGGCCTGTTCGTGTGTACCGAGACATCCGGGGCCTGTCCGGTCGGACAGGCCCCGGGGTCGTCCGCGCCGCGGGAAGCGCCCGCGTCCGTACTACTCCACGGGCGCGGTCCGTCGCCACGGTCGCGCCTGTTCCAGCCGGCCCGCCAGATCGAGGAGCAGGGCCTCGGAGCCGGGGCGGCCCACGAGCTGCACCGCGCACGGAGCGCCGCCCGGCAGCGTGCCGAAGGGCACCGACATCGCCGGCCAGCCGGTCAGGTTCCACGGCGGAGTCATCGGCGAACAGGCGCTGTTGGCGAGCAGATTGCGCAGCCAGCCCCGCTCGTGCCAGGCCGCGGCGGCCGGACCGCGCCGGGCGAGCGCCGGTGTGAGCAGGACGTCGTGCTCCTCGAAGAACGGCTCCAGGCGCCGGCGCAGTTCCTCGCGGCGCCCGCTGGTGCGCACCCCGGCGACGAAGCGGCGTCCCACGGCGGCGTGCACGCGGGTGCGCCGGGTGAGCCGGCGCGGGTCGAGGTCCTCGGCGTCCACGGCGGTGCCCGCCGTCCAGTGGGCGAGCGAGGTCGTGCCCAGCCACAGGGGATAGGGAGGCTCGGCGGCCCGCACCCGGTGGCCCGCACCGGCCAGCGCCTCCGCGGCCTGCCGGGCCGCGGTCGTATACGGCCGGGTGACGCGCATTCCGGCCAGGGGACTGCGCACGGAGAGGGCGACCTTCCGGGCGGTGGTCTCCCCGGGGTCCGCCGCCCCGCCGTCGGCGAGGACCGAGAACATCAGCCGCGCGTCCTCCACCGTCGTCGCCAGCGGGCCGTTCTCCGACATGCCGAACCAGTCGCCGTGACCGATGTCCGCCGGGATCACCCCGTGGCCCGGCTTCAGGCCGACGAGACCGCAGTGGGCGGCCGGGATGCGCAGCGAGCCCATGCCGTCGTTGCCGAGGGCGATCGGCACCATCCCGGCGGCGACCGCTGCGGCGCTGCCGCCCGACGAGCCACCCGCCGTGCGCGCGGTGTCCCACGGGTTGCGGGCGATGCCGTGCACACCGTCCGTGGTGCCGAAGACGCAGAGTTCGGGCACGTTCGTCAGGCCCACGACCACGGCGCCCGCCGCGCGCAGCCGGGCCACCGTCACATGGTCGTGGGCCGCGGGAGTGTCCGGGGTCGCGGCGGAGCCGTTGCGGTTCGACTCGCCCCGCACCGCGAGGTTGTCCTTGACCGCCACCGGCACGCCCGCGAGGGGAAGTCGGTCGAGGTCCCGCGCGGCCAGCGCCTCGGCCTCGGCGAGGGCGGACCCGGCCCGGACGGTGCGGAACGCGCCGATCCCGCCGTCGAGGCGTTCGATCCGCGCGAGGTGCTCGGCCACCACCTCGCGGGGCGTGACCCGCTTCTCGCGAACGGCTGCGGCGATCTCGGCGGCGGTCCGGCCGACCCAGGTGGTCACGGGCGCTCCTAGGGCTCGTACGTGTGCGTCTCGTGGTGTGCGTGCGCGCTTCTTGTTGCTCGTGCGCGAACGCTCGGCCGAACTCGCGCGCGCACGGGGTGTTCCGTGCACGTCGACGAGTCCGTACTCGTGAGTAGTGCGAGGAGCACTCTGCCCGGGCCGGGGCGCCGCGTCGAGAGGTACCGCCTCCCGGACCTGCGCCGCGGACCTGGTGGACACCGGTGGTGCAGCCCTCATGGGTATCCGACGGTCGGGAGATCATCCGATCACTGCTCCAACTTCCGTTCCTGCACGCCCCATTGACAGCTTTTTGCGGCGCATCAATCATCAGACATCCGATGAATGGAGCCGCTCATGAGCATGCATCCAAGACGTCAGGTACTGGGAGCCGCGGCGGGAGCCGCCGCCGCGGCCGCCCTTCCCCTCGCCGGCCCGGCACACGCACGGACCGCGGAACAGGCACACCCCGCGCAGGCCGGGGCCGCCGGCGAGGCAGCCGCGGACCAGTGGGTCACGGTCCCCTCTCCGGTTCCCGTCCCGCTCGACGCGCACTTCGACAACGACGGCCTCGACACCGCCGCGGCGCGCGGCGGGAACTTCGACGGCTCCGGCTACACCTTCCCGGGTGAGGAGCTCCCGGCCGGCCCCGTCGAGGTGAACGGCATCGCCTTTCGGTTCCCCTCCTCCGGTGCGGGCGCCCGGAACAACGTGGTCGCCCTCGGGCAGCGCGTCGACCTGCCCAAGGGGCGCTACCTGTCCGCCCTGTTCCTCACCGCGGGCAGCTACGGCAACGCCTCGGGCCGGGCCACCGTGCACTACGCCGACGGCTCCACGACGACCGCCGGACTCGGCGGCTCGGACTGGTACGCGGGGGGCGGTTCGCTGTCGGCGCCGTACCGCTACAAACCGGACGGCACCAAGGACGCGCACCCCGTCGGGATCGGCACGGCGGAGGTCTGGATGGACCCGCAGCGCGAGGCCGTCGCCCTGACCCTGCCCACCACCGACCCCGCCGAGGCGAACAAGACCTCCCTGCACGTCTTCGCCCTCTCCCTGCAACCCGCCGCCCAGGGGAGGGCCCTGGCCCTGCGGGACGCGCACTCCACCTTCTCGCTCCTGGAGTCGAGCGGCGCCCAGAGCGTCGAGGCCACCGTCGTCAACGCGGGCTCCGTCACCCTCCTCGCCGCGGACCGGGTGACGGTCGGTGTCGACGTGCCGGGCGCCCGCACCGTCGAGCCCGCGCGCGTGACCCGCCTCGACCCCGGCGAGCAGGCACGCGTCAGGGTCGGCATCCGCAACCGCGTGGGCACGACACCGGGAACCGCCCGGCGGGGCACGGTCACCGCCGACGGACGCGGCGGCCGGGCCGCCTCCGCCGCCGCCGACCTCACGCTCGGGACTCCGGACTACCGGCCCACCGAGGAGTCGCTCTCGGGCCACCAGGCCCCCTACTGGTTCCACCGCGCCAAGTTCGGCATCTTCATCCACTGGGGCGTCTACTCCGTGCCCGCCTGGTCGCCCGTCGGCAAGCAGTACGCCGAGTGGTACTGGAACCACCTGCAGAGCCCGGACAACGCCGTCCACGCGTACCACCGGGACACGTACGGGGAGGACTTCGCCTACGACGACTTCATCCCGATGTTCACGGCAGAGCGGTTCGAGCCCCGGGCCTGGGTGGAGCTGTTCCGTGACGCGGGCGCCCAATACCACGTGCTGACCTCGAAGCACCACGAGGGATTCGCCCTGTGGGACACCAAGGTCGCCGACCGCAACGCCGTACGGATGGGCCCGAAGCGCGATCTGATCCGCGAACTCTTCGACGCCTCCAAGCGGTTCACGCCGGAACTGCACCGGGGTCTGTACTTCTCCATGCCCGAGTGGTTCAACCCCGACAACCCCTGGATGGGTCACGCCCCGCGCAATCCGTACACCCAGGAGCCCGTGCCGTACACCGGATACACCGCGGGCAAGGACTATGTGAAGGACTATCAGGCCCCGCAGATGCTGGAGCTGATCCACGGCTACGACCCGTCCGTGCTGTGGTGCGACATCGGCGGCGCCAACGACAGCCTGAACGTGCTCGCGGAGTACTTCAACCACGGCAAGAACCGCCCGCAGCCGTACGAGGTGGCCGTCAACAACCGTGCGGGGATCGGCTTCCACGACTTCACGACACCCGAGTACACGACGTACGAGAACACCGTCGTCGCCAAGTGGGAGTCCAGCAGGGGACTCGACCCGTTCAGCTACGGCTACAACCGGGCCACGCCGGACGCCGAGTACATGACCGCGGAGGAGGTCGTCCGCAGCCTCGTCGACATCGTCTCGAAGAACGGCAACTTCCTGCTCGACATCGGCCCGCGCGCCGACGGCACCATTCCGGAGATCATGCAGACCCGGCTGCGCGAGACCGGACGCTGGCTGCGGACCAACGGCGAGGCCATCTACGACACCACGTACTGGTCGCGGATGGCACAGCTCGGCGAGGACCTGCGGTTCACGGTGCGGCAGAACGAGGCCTTCTACATCCACTCGCTGGCCACCCCCGGCGCCCGGCTGACCGTCGAGGCACCGGTGCCGGTCCGCGCCGGGGACAAGGTGACCATGCTCGGCCACGACCGGCCGCTGAGCTGGACCGTTCGCGACGGCGCGCTGGTGATCGACGTACCGGAGGCCGCCCGCCGGGCGGGACGGTACGTGTGGGTGTTCAAGGTGGACTGGCAGGTGTAGCGGGCGGGGAGCGGGGCCCGGGATGCGCCGGGCCCCGCGGAGGCCGACATTGGAAGCACAGCCCGCGCTCACGAGGAGGACCTCACGTGACGCTTCGTCCGTACGCAACCGGGCCCACGCCCCGGTGAGCCCCGGCGCCCGCCCGTCGTCGTCATGAGCCCGGACCGGCACGACCCCGCGCCGTCGCACGCGACGGCGCCACCACCCATGTCCAAGGAGGCCTTCCGGTCCCTGTACGACCGGCTGCGCGCACAGGCCCTCGCCGGCGGCACGGACCGGCGGAGCGGAACGCTGAGCCGACTCACGCCCGAACGCGTGGTGGCCGCCGCGGCCGGGGTCCGGTCCGGACGCACCGTGTCGCTCGCCGCTCCGGTCGAGACCAGCCCGGGCCCGGACGACCCGCACCCGGCGTCCCACTCGATGATCGCCCCGGCGGACGGGGACGCCGACGGGCACGGACTCCGGTTCGCCCTCGACAGATTTGCCATGAACGTGCACGGCGACGCCGACAGCCACCTGGACGCGCTCTGTCATGTGATCTTCGACGGTGAGCTCTACGGCGGTGTCCCGGCGAGCACCGTGACACCCGACGGCGCCGGAGCGCTGACGGTGGACCTCGTGCGGGACGGCATCGTCGGCCGTGGGGTCCTCCTGGACATCCCGCGGCTGCGGGGCGTGCCGTGGCTCGACCCCGGGGACGCGGTGACCGCCGACGAACTGGCGGCCGCGGAGGCCGCCCAGGACGTCACGGTCGGCCCGGGCGACCTGCTGTTCGTGCGCGTGGGGCACCGCCTGCGCCGTCGCAGCCTCGGTCCCTGGGACGCGGCACGGGCACGTGCGGGCCTGCATCCGGGCGCGATGGACTTCCTGGCCGAGCGGGGGGTCGCCGCCCTCGGATCGGACGGCAACAACGACACGGCCCCGAGCGTGGTGGCCGACGTCGCGTTCCCCGTCCACGTACTGGCCGTACAGGCCATGGGAATGCACCTCATGGACTACCTGGACTTCGAGGAACTCGTGCCGGTGTGCGAACAGTCGGACCGCCGGCACTTCCTGTGCGTGGTCGCGCCCCTGCGGCTGCCGTCGGCCACGGGCTCACCGGTGAACCCCATCGCCGTGCTGTGACGGACGGCGCCCGACGGTGCTCCGGGTGCCGCGGCGCCGCGGGCCGTATATGTTCGAGGAGGGGAGGGCCGAGGCGGATTCCGGCACCGCTCCGCGACCGCACGAGCGAGGACGGTGGTCGCCATGGGCGACTTCCCCCACTATGACGTCATCATCATCGGCACCGGCGCCGGCGGAGGCACACTCGCCCACCGGCTCGCCCCCTCCGGCAAACGCGTCCTCGTCCTCGAACGCGGCGACTACCTGCCGCGCGAACGGGACAACTGGGACTCGACGGCCGTGTTCGTCAAGGGCAAGTACCGGGCGCCGGAATTCTGGCTCGACAAACACGGCAACGAATTCCCGCCCGAGGTCAATTACTACGTCGGCGGCAACACCAAGTTCTACGGCGCCGCGCTGTTCCGGCTGCGTCCGGAGGACTTCGGGGAACTGCGCCACCACGACGGCGTCTCTCCCGCCTGGCCGATCCGCTACGAGGACCTGGAGCCGTACTACACCGAGGCCGAACACCTCTACCTGGTGCACGGCCGGCACGGTGAGGACCCGTCGGAGGGCCCGTGCAGCGGTCAGTACGCCTACCCGCCGGTCGAACACGAGCCGCGTATCCAGCAGTTGAGCGACGACCTGGAGAAGCAGGGACTGCACCCCTTCCACCTGCCGATCGGCGTCGACCTCACCCAGGACGCGAGCGGCCGGGCCACCCACTCCAGTGTCTGCATCCGCTGCAACCGGGTCGACGGCTTCCCGTGCCTGGTCCGCGGGAAGTCCGACGCCCAGGTGATCTGCGTGGAACCGGCCCTGCGGCACCCGAACGTCGAGCTCGTCACCAACGCCCGTGTGACGCGGCTGGAGACCGATCCGACGGGCCGCAGCGTCACCGCGGTGGTCGCCCAGCTTCCCGGGGCGGAACAGGCCCGCTTCTCGGGTGACGTCGTGGTCGTGGCCTGTGGGGCGGTCAACTCCGCGGTCCTGCTGCTGGTCTCGGCGAACGACCGGCACCCGGGCGGACTGGCGAACAGCTCGGACGTGGTCGGCCGGCACTACATGCGTCACAACAACCTGGCCCTGATGGCGATTTCGAAGGAACCCAACGACACCCAGTTCCAGAAGACCCTGGCCCTGCACGACTGGTATCTGGGCGCGGACGACTGGGACTACCCCCTCGGGGGAATCCAGATGCTCGGCAAGTCGGACGCCGAGCAGATCCACGGCGAGGCCCCACGGTGGGCCGGTGCGGTCGCACCGGACATGCCGTTCGAGGTCCTCGCCCATCACGCCGTCGACTTCTGGCTGTGCGGGGAGGACCTCCCGCAGCCCGGCAACAGGGTCTCCCTGGACACCGACGGCCGTATCCGTCTGACGCTCGACGAGAAGAACAACATCGCCGGTCTCGACCGCCTGCGGCACAAACTCCAGCAGATGCTGAGCCACCTGGGCATGCGCGAGCACCATCTGCTGTCCCACAGCATCTACCTGCACAAGGGCATGCCCATCGGCGCCACCGCCCACCAGGCGGGCACCGTGCGGTTCGGCGACGACCCGGCGTCCTCCGCCCTGGACGTCAACTGCAAGGCCCACGACCTCGACAACCTCTACGTCGTGGACACGAGCTTCTTCCCGAGCATCGGCGCGGTCAACCCGTCCCTGACGGCCATCGCCAACGCCCTCCGGGTCGGCGACCACATCGTCGAGCGGCTGTCCTGAAGCACCGCCGGCGCCCCGCCTCCGACCGGGCGACGTTCCTCAGCCGCCCAGCGCAACACAGTGGCTCCCGACATGCGCACACGCGTTCACGGTGATCGTGTGACACCGAGATCTCCGGGCCGCGGCCCGGCCGACCGGGTCCCGTGATCGAGGAGAGAGTCATCGTGAGTTCCGAGGGCGCACCTCAGGGCGTGGTCCCCGCACACCTGCTCAAGGGCCAGAAGGCGCTGGTCACCGGCGCCAACTCCGGGATCGGCCGGGCCACGGCCGTCGCGCTGGGCCGCGCGGGAGCGGACGTGGTCGTGAACTACGTGGCCGGCGGCGAGGAAGCCGAGAAGGTGGTCGAGGAGATCACCGCCTTCGGGGTGCGGGCGGCGGCCTACGAGGCGGACGTCTCCGACGAGGACCAGGTCGTCGCCATGACGGACCGGATGGTCGAGGAGTTCGGCACCATCGACATCCTGGTCGCCAACGCCGGGCTGCAGCGTGACTCCGCCTTCACCGAGATGACCGTCGCCCAGTGGCAGAAGGTGCTGGACGTCAACCTCACCGGCCAGTTCCTCTGTGCCCGGGAGGCGACCAAGGAGTTCCTGCGTCGCGGCGTCGTCCCCGAGGTGTCACGCGCCGCAGGGAAGATCATCTGCATGAGCTCGGTGCACCAGATCATCCCGTGGGCCGGGCACGTCAACTACGCCTCCTCCAAGGGCGGCGTGCAGATGATGATGCAGACGCTGGCCCAGGAACTCGCCCCGAAGAAGATCCGGGTGAACGCGGTCGCCCCCGGCGCCATCAAGACCCCCATCAACCGCAGCGCCTGGGAGACACCGCAGGCCCGCGAGGACCTCCTGCGGCTGATCCCGTACGACCGTATCGGCGACCCCGAGGACATCGCCCTCGCGGTCGTCGCCCTCGCCTCGGACCTCATGGACTACGTCGTGGGCACCACCGTCTACGTGGACGGCGGGATGACCCTCTTCCCCGGCTTCGCCACCGGCGGCTGACACCCCTCGTCGCGTCGGCCCTGGAGAGACTCACATGCACATCGCTGTCGCCCTGCTGACGGACGCGCCGACGCAGATGCTCCCGGCCAGATCGATGATGGCCTTCACCCTGGCCTCGCACATCATCCTCGTGCCGCTGGGTGTGGCGCTGCCCCTGATCACGCTGGTCATGCACGGCTACGGGCTGCGCCGCGGCGACCCGGAGGCACTGCTGCTGGCGCGGCGGTGGTCCGCGGTCATGGCGGTCCAGTTCGCCATCGGGGTCGTCACCGGCACCGTGCTGTCCTTCGAGTTCGGACTGCTGTGGCCCGGCATGATGGGCCGGTGGGGCGACGTCTTCGGCATCGGGTTCGGCGTCGAGGCCTGGGCCTTCTTCCTCGAAGCCGTACTCATCGCCATCTATCTCTACGGCTGGCGAAGACTTCCGTCCCGCACCCACTTCCTGCTCGCCCTGCCCCTGCCCTTCGCGGCCCTGCTGGGTGCCTTCGGCATCCTGGCCGCCAACTCCTGGATGAACACCCCGCGGGGCTTCACCCTCGACTCCGCCGGCAACCCGACCGACGTGAAGATCTGGAAGGCGATCTTCACGCCCATGTTCGGGCCGCAGTACTGGCATTTCGTCGTGGCGATGTTCGTGACGGCGGGCTACGTCGTGGCCGGCGTCTACGCGGTCGGTCGGCTGCGCGGGCGCCGGGACCGGTATCACCGGCTCGGCTTCACCGTCCCGTTCACGGTGGCCGCGATCCTCACGCCGGTGCAGTTCGTGCTCGGCGACTCCATCGCCCGCCAGGTGTTCCACAAGCAGCCGGTGAAGTTCGCCGCCATGGAGATCGTCTGGGACACCGACACCCATGTGCCGGAGTACCTGTTCGGCCGGCTGCACCCCGACGGCACGGTCTCCGGCGGCATCAAGATCCCCCAACTCGACTCGATCCTCGCCGGTTTCCGCCCCGACACGAAGGTGACCGGACTGACCTCCGTCCCCGCGAGCGACCGGCCCACCGCCACCCAGGCCACCATCACGCACTTCGCGTTCGACGTCATGGTCTTCATCGGCTCACTGCTGCTCCTGCTCGCCCTCTGGTACGGCGTCCTGTGGCTGTGGCGCCGCCGACTGCCCACCTCCCCGTGGTTCTTCCGCGGCGCGGCGTGCGCGGGCGTGGCCTCCGTCGTCGCCGTCGAATGCGGCTGGATCACCACCGAGGTGGGGCGCCAGCCCTGGATCGTGTACGAGAACATGCGGGTCGCCGAAGCGGTCACGTCGACGCGTTCCACCGGCCTGTGGATCACCTTCGGCCTCGTCGTCGTGGTGTACGTCTTCGTCTTCGGGTCGTTCCTGGCGGTGCTGCTGAAGATGCGGACCCGCTGGCGCCTCGCCGACGAGCGCTCCGGCCCCGCCGCACCCGTGGAGACGCCGGAGACGGACACCCCGTACGGGCCGCGGTCCGCGGTCGCGGCGGCCGGCACCTCCCGCCCCGGCGGCGACGGACCCTCCTCCGCCCCGGGAGGCCGACCGTGATCGCCGGAGTCGTCGCCGTCGTCCTGCTGCTCGTGATCACCGCCTACGCCTGCGCCGGGGGCACCGACTACGGAGCCGGTTTCTGGGACCTGACCGCGGGCGGAGCCGAACGCGGCAGGCGGCCCCGCCGGCTCATCGACCACGCGATGGCCCCCGTATGGGAGGTCAACAACGTCTGGCTCATCTTCGTGCTGGTCATCATGTGGACGGGGTTCCCGGTCTTCTTCCAGCAGGTGTTCACGGCGATGTGGCTGCCCCTGGCGCTGGCAGCGGTCGGCACCGTCCTGCGCGGCGCCGGCTTCGCCCTGCGCAAACCCAGCCGGCGGCTGGCCGGCCGCCGGCTGTACGGAGCCGTGTTCGCCGTCTCGTCGCTGCTGACGCCGTTCTTCCTCGGCGCCGCGGCCGGGGGAGTGGCCTCGGGCCGGGTGACGGCGGGGACCATGGCGGCGACCGAGGCGTGGGCCAACCCGACCTCGCTCCTGTTCGGTCTCCTCGCCGTCGCCACGACGGCCCTGCTCGGCGGTGTCTTCCTGGCGGCGGACGCCCGGCGCTTCGACGAACCCGATCTCGACGGCTACTTCCGGCGGCGCGCCCTGGGCGCCCTGGCCGTCGTCGCCGTCCTCGCCCTGGTCACGCTCTTCGTCACCCACGGCGACGCCCCTCACCTGTGGCACGGGCTCACGCACGGCGTCGGCCTGGTCTTCGTCGTCGTGGCCGCGCTGAGCACGCTCACGACGGCATGGCTGCTGATGCGTCCCTCCGGCGGCTGGGCCCGGGTGAGCGCCGTCACCGTGGTCGCGTCGTCCGTCATCGCCTGGGGCATGGCACAGCGCCCCTACCTCATCCCGACATCGATGACGATCGCCGAGGGCGCGGGCGCGCACACCACACTGCGCTGGCTGACGTTCGTCACCCTCGTCGCGGTCTTGCTGATCATCCCCGCGGTCGCCCTGCTCTACTGGCTGGACACCCAGGGCGAACTGGAGGGCCTCACCGACGCCGACCTGCGCCGCGGCGGCAGCGGTGACGAGGGCTGACCGCATGGCGGCCACGCACCGGACACGCGCAGGAGCGACGCCGCGATGACCGAGGACGACATCCTGCTCGGCACCGGTCTGACCGTCCTGCTCGCCGTGGGCTCCCAGATCTTCGCGAGCCGGTTGCGGATCCCGGCCCTGATCGTGCTGCTGCCCGTCGGGTTCGCCGCCGGAGCCCTCACCGACGTGGTCCATCCCGATCAGCTCCTCGGTGAGGCCTTCTCACCACTGGTGTCGCTGTCGGTGGCGATCATCCTCTACGACGCCGGTCTCGGGCTGGACCTGCGCCATCTCAAGGGCGCCACGCGCAAGGTCGTCGTACGGCTCATGGTCACCGGCGTGCTGCTCACCTGGGGAACCGTCCTCGCGCTGGGGCCCGCCCTGCTCGGAGTGCCCCTGGCCGTGGCCAGCGTGATCGGCGTCGTCCTCGTGGTGTCCGGACCGACCGTGGTCGGCCCGCTGCTCGACCACGTCAGGCCGTCGGACAAGGTGCGGCGGATCCTGGTGTGGGAAGGGTCCCTGATCGATCCCGTCGGGGGCATCCTCGGCGCCGTCGCCCTGCACTCCATCGTCTCCGGCGGTCTCCAGGCCGGTCATTTCCGCTTCGGTTCGTTCGTCGCCGGCATCGCCGTCGGACTGGCCGGCGGCGCGGTCGGCGCCGCACTTCTGTGGTTCACCCTGCGCGTGCTCCGCCTCGGCGAGACGCTCGGCACGCTCGCCCAGCTGGGCACCGTCGTCGTGGTGGCCGCGGGCTGCGACATGGTGTTCGCCGACACCGGGCTCATCGCCGCCATCATCGCGGGGCTGACGGTGGCGAACGTCCCCGGCTTCGACCTGCCCGCCCGCCGGCCGTTCTTCGAGACACTCGTCCAGCTGATCATCGGCCTGCTGTTCATCGCCATCTCGGCCACGGTGGCGCCGAAGGCGGTCGTCCCGGTCCTGCTGCCCACACTCGTGCTCGTCGCCGTGCTCGTCCTCGTGGTCAGACCGCTGGTCGCCCTGGTGTCCACCGCCGGGACGGACGTCGTCGCGCCCGAGCGCGCCTTCATCGGCTGGCTGGCTCCGCGCGGCATCGTCGCCGCGTCCACCGCCACGACCTTCTCCGCCTCGCTCGCCGCCGCCGGCCTGCGGGGCGCGGAGAAGATCCTCCCCGTCACCTTCCTGGTGATCGTCGGGACGGTCGTGGTCTACGCGCTGACGGTGAGACCGGTGGCCACGAGGCTCGGCATCGCCCGCCCCGAGCGCGCCCGCCCGCTGCTGGTGGGTGGCACACCGTGGGTGGTCGATCTCGCCCGGACACTGCGCGGCGCGGGACTCGACGTGCTGATGTGGGCCGGATCCGTCCAGGACAGGAACCGCATCGAGGAAGCCGGCATCGAGCTGGCCGCCGGCGAACTCGTGTCCGCGGCCACCGATCCGCAGGCGCGGCTGGAGGGTGTCACCGCGCTCTACCTGCTCACGGACGACGACGATTTCAACGCGCTGGCCTCGATCGTCATGGCGGACAGCGTCGAGGGTCCGGTCCACCGCATCGGCCCGCCCCCCGACAGCCGGGGCGTCGTCGCCCCCTACACGGTCGGTGACACGCTCTTCGGCCCGGAACTCGTCCGCCACGCCGTGGCGACCCGCTACGCGCAGGGCGCCCGGTTCCACGTGTGGCCCGCCGCGGACCCGACTCCGCCGGGCCACGAGACCCTGTTCGTGGTACGGGGCGACGGGCGGCTGGAACCGGTCACCGGGGCACAGGCGGTCACCGCCGTGGCCGGCGACGCGCTCGTCCTGCTCGGACCCGTGCCGGTGCCGGGCGCGCCGGTGCACGGCTGACCGGCTCCGGTCACCTCCGGTCGAGCGAGGCGTTCAGCGTGATGGCGGCATCGATGAGTGCGAGATGCGTGAACGCCTGTGGAAAGTTGCCGAGTTGGCGGCCTGTCAGGTCGATCTCCTCGGCGTACAGGCCCAGATGGTTGGCGTATCCCAGCATCTTCTCGAACACCAGCCGGGCCCTGTTGGTCCGCCCCGCGCGTGCCAGCGCGTCGACGTACATGAACGTGCACAGCGAGAAGGTGCCCTCCGTGCCGCGCAGCCCGTCGGGCGAGGCCGCGGGATCGTAGCGGTAGACCAGGCTGTCGCTGACCAGTTCCTGTTCCATGGCGTCGAGGGTCGAGATCCACAGCGGGTCCTCGGGGGTGATGAACCCCACCGTCGCCATGCGCAGCAGCGAGGAGTCGAGCACCTCACCGCCGTAGTGCTGGACGAAGGCCCGGCGTTCCTCGCTCCACCCCTTGGCCATGACCTGCTCGTAGATGTCGTCGCGCGCTCCGTGCCAGCGTGCTGCCGCTGCGGGCCGGCCGTTCGACTCGGCGAGCCTGAGAGCGCGGTCGAAGGCCACCCACGACATCACGCGGCCGTACGTGTAGTTCTTGCGTCCGCCGCGGCTCTCCCACAGACCGTCGCCCGCCTGGTCCCAGTGGTCGGCCAGCCAGTCGAGGTTCGTCAGCAGCGACGTCCATCCGTGGTGCCCGAGCTGGATTCCGTGCCGGTCCGCGAAGTGGATGCTGTCCAGCGCCTCGCCGTAGATGTCCAGCTGGAGCTGCGTGGCGGCGCCGTTGCCGATCCGCACCGGCGCGGAACCTGCGTAGCCCTCCCAGTGGTCGAGAATCTGTTCCTCCAGGTCGGAGGAGCCGTCGACCTTGTACATGATGTTGAGCGGTCCGGAGTCCCCGTCGCTGCCCGCCCGCTCCTTGACCCGGTTGCCCAGCCATACGATGAAGGCCTTGGCCTCCTCGGTGAAACCCAGTCCCAGCAGGGCGTACACGGAGAAGGAGGCGTCACGGATCCAGGTGAAGCGGTAGTCCCAGTTGCGCTCGCCGCCCAGTTGCTCGGGCAGTGCCGCCGTCGGGGCGGCCACCAGCGCGCCGCTGGGGGCGTAGGTCATCAGCTTCAGAGTGATCGCGGAGCGCTCGACCGCCTCCCGCCAGCGTCCCGAGTACCGCGACTGCCCCATCCAGGAACGCCAGAACGCGACGGTGTCGTCGAAGAGCCGCTGGTAATCGGCGAGACGGAACTCGTGCGGAGGTCCGTCGGCGCCCGACTCCAGGATCAGCCCGCGCTGCTGGCCCGCTCGCAGGGTCAGTGAGAAGTGCAGGTCGTCCTGTCGGTCGATGCGGACGTCGAGCATCCGTTCGTCCTCCGGTTCGCGGATGGAGTGCACGGTGAGTTCCGTGCCGTCCTCCGCGGCGAACACCGCTCCGTGCTCGGTGATGTGCATGCGGTGGGCCTTGCGGCCGTAGTCGAACCGGGGGGCGATCTCGATGTCGAACGTCATGCTTCCGCGTACACAGCGGACCATGCGGACCAGCCGGTGGCGGGACGTGACCGTCCTCCCCGTCACCGGCATGAAGTCGAGCACCTCGCCGGCACCCGCCTCGGTCATGAACCGGGTCACCAGGACCGCCGTGTCGGGGAGGTACAACTGCCGGGTCGCGTACGTCGCATGTATCGGGCGCACCGTGCAGTGGCCGCCCTTCTCCTTGTCGAGGAGTGCGCCGAACACGCTGGGGGAGTCGAACCGCGGGACGCAGAACCAGTCGACCGTACCGTCGGCGGTCACCAGCGCCGCGGTCTGCAGGTCGCCCAGCAGGCCGTGGTTCTCGATCAGCGGGTAGTCGTCCATCGGCGCGCCCTTCCGGTACGGGATCCACCCGAACGCACCCCCCCTGATCAGCCTAAGTCGAGGGCCGGACTCCGTCCCGCTGGGCACGGAGCGGAGCAGGACGGGCGCGGCCCGGCCGGCCCGCCGCCTTCTGCGCCGGTGCGCCCCGGCCTTCCCCGCCGGCGCTACGGACGCCCGGCGGTCCTGCGGGCGACACGGCGCCACAGGCGACGCTGAAGACGCAGGGTGAGCACCCCGACGCCCACGAGAACGACCACGTTGAGCAGCAACTGGAGCAGCGATCCCCGTGCCTGGCGCCATTCGGCGAAGGCGACCGAGACGGCGATGTCGGAGGCGGCGGGAATCGTCGTCACGGAGATGAACACCCCGAGCAGGGCGCTGCCGCGGGCCTCGGTCAGCGAGACGATCCCGACGACGCCGGCGAGGAAGGCGACGACGACGGAGAAGAAGTCGGGCGTGTCGATGAGGTGGGAGACCGGTCGCAGACCCAGCTCGTAGGCCTGGGACTGGAGGTGGGCGGCGCGCGACAGCACGGCGAACACGAAGGTGACCGCGATGGCCAGCAGGAAACCGGCCGTCAGCGCGCGCGTCCCCTCCCGGACCCGGCGCCGGTTGCCCTGGTCGAGTCCGAGGGCGATGCTGGTGATCGCCCGGTACTCGGGACCGACCACCATGGCGCCCACGATGAGGATCTGCGAGTTGGTCATGATACCGACGGCCCCGATGATCCCGGCGATGACCAGGAACAGGTAGAAGGACGGCGGGTAGGTCCCCTCGGCCCGGATACGGGCCTCGACCGCGGCCCACAGCGGCGCGTGCGCGCCGGGCCGGGAGGACTCGATCCGCTCCGCGCCGCGCGAGAACATCAGGTCCACGCCGTCGACGGCGATCGCCCCCGCACGGTCGACGCCCAGCGCGCGCAGGTCTCCCAGCACCGTGTCGGCGGCGCCCTTCAGCACGTCGCACTCGACCGCGTCGCCGTCCGGGACACGAACCGACCGCACGACGACCACGTTGAGGACACGATCGTCCGAGGTGAGCAGGTCGAGCGCGGGCCGGGTCAGTGCGGCCGGCATGACCATCCGGAAGTGGATCACGTCCATCCGGGCCTCCGGCGGTCGGGAGCCGGAGGGGCCACCGGTCGGGCGGGGTCCTGGTGCGTGACGGGCCGCGGACCGCCGGGGCGGCCGTCCGGCGCGCGCTGCGGTACCGAACCGGTCGACCGGGCCACGGGCCCGCTACCGTTCCGCGGACACGGGTACGTGTCCGCCGTCACCCGGAGCGCTCCGTGCGGCCCGGCGCGGTACCGGCGCCATCGCTCGTGCACCCGGGCTCACCGGTCCTCCCAGCCCTCGTCGCGCAGCCGTCGCCAGAGGTTCGTGCGATGCAGCACGTAGAGGGCGCCGACCAGGGAGATCACCTGCAACCCGACGGCGAGCAGCCAGAAGACCACGCCGCTCTCCAACTCGTCCGTCAGATAGGTGAAGTTCATGCCGAAGTACCCGGTGAGGAAGGACAGCGGCAAAAAGATGGTCGACACGATGGCCAGCCGGTTGATCACGCCGTTCTGTTCGCCGGAGACCAGGGACGTGTAGCTGGCGAAGGCGCGCCGGCTGGCGTCCTGGAGCGACTCGATGTCCTGGAGCACCAGCCTGCATCCCTGCTGGAACTCCCGGGCGAGCCGCTGGCGTTCCTCGGGGAAGGTGCTGCTCAGCATGCGCCGCGTGATGACCTCGTCCATCGTCTGGAGGTAGGGCAGCAGCGAGTGGTGCAGGAGGGCCGCTCGCCGCCTCAGCTGCGAGAGTCGGTAGACCTGCTGCGCCTGCCGGTTCTCGAACATCTCGTCCTCGAGGTCCTCCACTGTCAGAAGGGCCGCCACAGCGGCCCGTCGGAAGGTCTCCAGCGCCGCCTGAAGCATCAGGAACAGCACGGCCACGGCGTCGGCGGGCCTTTCCTCCCGCAGTTGCGAGGTGAGGCTCTCCAGTGGCTCGACCTGCCCCCGGTGGGCCGTGACCAGGTACCGCTCGGTGACCAGGACGTGGACATGGGCGACCCGGTCCACCAGGTACATCGGTACGACGAAGGTCGCCCTGTCCCCCTGGTACTCGGCCCGTACGGGTTCACCCTTCCTGCCGAACCAGGCGTAACGTCCGGCGTCGAGGCCGAGCTGGGGTGCGAGAAGCTCTTCGTCGGGTGCCGCTTCTTCGGGGAGCTCGACGTCGACGAGCAGGAAGGCGGACGTGGCGAGACGCTCACGTGCCTCCGTCGCGTCCGTGCGCGTGACGAGCCCTTCCGGCATCGACACCACCGATACGATCATCGCCCCTCACCGTCGTCACGAAGTCCGTACGTCCCACCGTGCGCACACTCGGGCGGGCACGCACGCGGACGGAGGCAGCCGCCCCGGAGGGTGCCCCGAACGGGTGAAGTCGTGTGAAGTCGTGAGGGGCGAGGCAGGGCGCGGGCGCGGAGTGGGACAGGCGGGACGCGGGCCCGGAGTAGGGCAGGCGGGACGCGGGGCGCGCGGAGTGGAGCAGCCCGCACGCGGGGCGCGCGGCGCCGGCGGGAGGGCGGGACGCTGGGCGCGAGCGGGACGGGCGCGGGGCGCAGACGGCGCGGTGGGACGGGGCGGCCCGTCGGACGGCCGCCCCGTCCGGTCACGCCCCGCAGCGGCCCGTGCTGTCCCGTTCGATCAGGCGCGGCACCGGTACCTGCACCGTACGCGCCGGACCGCCGTCGAGGAGCGCGGTCAGCTCCTGCGCGGCGGTGCGCCCGAACTCCACCGTGTCCCGGGAGAGCGCGGACAGCCAGGGCTTGACCATGCGGCACAGCGCGGAGTCCTCCCACGCCACCACCGACACCTGGCCCGGCACGGAGAAGCCCAGCTCGGTGGCGGCGGCGACGCCGGCGACGGCCATCACGTCGTTGTCGTAGACGAGCGCGGTCGGCGGGGTGCCGCCCTCCAGCACGCGGCGGGTGACCGCGGCGGCCTCCGAGTCGGAGTAGTCGGTGGGCACCGAGCGGACCTCGGTCAGACCGCGCCGCTCGGCCTCCGCACGCAGCGTACGGATCCGCCGCTCGGTGTGGGCGAGCCCCGGCAGACCGGCGATGTGCACGATCCTGCGGTGGCCGAGCGAGTACAGCTCGTCGACGACCGAGGCCATCGCACCCGCGTCGTCCGCCCACACGGTCGACAGGCCGGGGTGCCGGGCGTCCGGCACCCCGCCGATCACCACGGCGGGCAGGCCCAGTTCGTCGAGCAGGTCCGGACGCGGATCGTCGACGCGCGGGTCGACCACCATCACTCCGTCCACCCGGTGCTCGGCCCACCAGCGACGGTAGACGGCGCACTCGGCGTCCACGTCCTCGACCACCTGGAAGAGGAGGCCGAGATGACGCTCCGCCAGCACCTCCTGGATGCCGGAGATGAGCTGGAGGAAGAAGGAGTCCACGCCGAGCGTGTCGGCGGGGCGCGCCACCACGAGGCCGACCGTGGCGGCTCCCTCACCGGACAGCTGGCGTGCCGCCGTGCTGGGCCGCCAGCCCAGCTGTTCGGCGACCCGGCGCACCCGGTCGCGCGTGACCTCGGAGACTCCGGGCCGGTCGTTGAGCGCGAAGGAGACCGCGCTCTCGGAGACCCCGGCGCGTCGCGCGATGTCCTTCATCGTCGGCCGGCGCGCGGGTGACCGCTTGGCTGGCACCTGACCCCCCATTTCTCCGAGCCATGCACTAATGCGCTTGAGTGATCCAACCCTAAAGCGCATTAGTGGGAACCTGCAAGTGTGTGATGGCGCGCTTCTGACCTGGACTAATGCTCTGCGGATTCATTTAGTCCGCACGAATCCATTGACTTTTCCGAAGCGTGCCGGGCAAGGTCGCTGGCGCCACCTCCACGCACCACCCGCCGACGCCGCAAGGGAGCCGTGTCACCGTGCCCATACCCCGCAGAGCCCTCGTCGCCGCCGCCGTCGCCCTCGTCCTGCCGCTGAGCGCCTGCGGCTCCGGGGACGACTCCAGCGGCTCCACGGACGCCTCCGGCAAGATCGAGGGCGACATCACCTTCCAGACCTGGAACCTGAGGGCCAACTTCAAGCCGTACTTCGAAGGCGTGATCGCCGACTTCGAGAAGAAGTACCCCGGCACCCACGTGAAGTGGATCGACCAGCCCGCGGAGGGCTACGCCGACAAGATCAGCGCCGACGCCGCCGGCGGCACCCTGCCGGACGTCGTCAACGTCTCGCCCGACCTGGTCGCGCCGCTCGCCAAGGCGGGCCTCGCGCTCGACCTCGACAAGTCCGCCGCGCAGTACAAGAAGGAGTACCTCGACGGCGCCTGGGCGAGCCACCAGATCCCGGGGATGAACGGGACGTACGCCTTCCCCTGGTACCTCAACACCGGGCCGCTGTTCTACAACAAGTCGCTGTTCAAGGAGGCCGGGCTCGACGCCTCCAAGCCGCCCACCACGTACGACGAACTCTTCACCGAGGCGCTTCAGCTGGCGAAGAAGAGCGACGGCAAGGTCGCCACGCTCGCCAACGTGCCGACCATCGAGGACTTCGGCCGCTATGGCGTCGAGCTCATGAACAAGCAGGGCACGGGCTTCGCCTTCAACGACGCCAAGGGCGTCGAACTCCTCACGAAGTACAAGGAGTTGTACGACGCCAAGGCGCTCGACCCGCAGGCACTGACGGCGACCCCCGAGTCGTCCGGCAAGAAGTTCCTCACCGGCGCCGTCGCCATGAACCCGGGCAGCGCGCTGGACCTCGGAAACTTCAAGAAGCAGGCGCCGAACCTGTACAAGAACATCGGCATCACGGACCAGATCACCAGCACCGGCAAGGTGAACATGTACGTGATGGGCGTGATGGTCAACGCGCGCACCAAGCACACGCCGGCCGCCGTCGCCTTCGCGCACTACGTCACCGACGCGCAGAACCAGATGTCCTTCGCCAAGAAGGTCGCGATCTTCCCCAGCACGGCCGGATCGCTCGACGACCCCTACTTCACCAAGGAGGACGGGACCGACGAGACGCGGGTGCGCATCGCCGCCGCCAAGTCCCTGAAGAACGCGGTGAACTACACCCCGGTCCTGTTCAGCGAGCAGATGAAGACGGCGCTGCGCAACGAGGTCGCCAAGGCGCTGCAGGGCAAGGAGAGCCCCAAGGCAGCACTTGACAACGCTGTCAAGGCCTCCGACCGGCTGCTCCAGCAGCAGGGCTGATCAGGCATGGCGAGTCCCTCCAGTACCGCACGGGTGCCGCGCTCCGCAGCTCGGGGGCGGCACCCCGGCTCCGCGACCCGCGAGCAGGGCCCCGGCGCGCCCCGGCCCGGCTCCCGGGTGAGGCGTCAACTGCCCACCAGCCCCTGGCTGTTCGCAGCACCGGGCATCCTGGTCGTCGGCGTCTTCATCCTGTACCCCTTCGTCTCCACCCTGGTGAACGCCTTCACCGACCGCCGGACCCTGATGCCCGGCGAGTACGTGGGCCTGGCCAACTTCCGGGAGCTGCTGCACGACGAGATGTTCTGGACCGGGCTGCGCAACAGCACGCTGTACGTCCTCGGGGTCGTCCCCGCGCTCGTCCTGCTGCCGCTGCTGCTCGCCCTGCTCGTCCAGAAGAACATCCCCGGCATCACCTTCTTCCGGTCGGCCTTCTACACGCCGGTGGTCGCGTCCATCGTCGTGGTCGGCCTCATCTGGGTGTGGCTCCTGGACGAACGCGGCCTGGTGAACGCGCTGCTGGAGGCGATCGGCGTCGGCAAGGTCGGCTTCCTCAGCGACCAGTGGCTGCTCCTGCTGAGCGCCATGGCCGTCACGGTCTGGAGGGGCCTCGGCTACTACATGATCATTTACCTGGCTGCGCTCGCGAACGTCCCGCGCGAACTGCACGAGGCCGCCCAGGTGGACGGCGCGGGCGCCGTGCGCCGCTTCTTCACGGTCACCGTGCCCGCCGTCCGCTCCACCATGGTGCTGGTCGCCGCGCTCTCCTCGGTCTCCGCCTTCAAGGTGTTCTCCGAGGTCTACCTGATGGCGGGACCCGACGGTGGCCCGGCCGGCGAGGACACCACCCTCGTGATGCTCGTGCAGCGCACCGGCACCGGGCTGACCGGCCGGGTCGGCTACGCCTCCGCCATCTCGGTCGTCGTCTTCCTCGTCACCGTCGTCCTGATGCTGCTGGTGCTGCGCGCCGACCGGAAGGAGGAGACGTGAGCGTCACCGAGAAGGCACCACCCGCCGAGACACCCGCCACCGTCCGCGCGCCCCGGCTCCGCGACGAGCACGGCCGGCGCATCCGGGTGTGGGAACTCGTCCTGCGCTACGCGCTGTTGCTCGGTGTCCTGGCCCTCACCGTGGGCCCGTTCCTGTGGCAGCTGTCCACCTCGCTCAAGGGCCCGCACGAGGACATCTTCAGCTCCCCGCCGCGGTTCCTGCCGGGCGATCCGACCCTGCACAACTACCAGCGCGTCGCCGACACCATCCCCGTGTGGGACTACGCCCTCAACTCGCTGAAGGTGGCGGCGGCCAACGTGGTGACCAACTGCGTGGGCTCCGCCCTCGCCGGGTACGCCCTCGCCCGGCTGCGCTACCGCGGCCGCAGGCTCGCCACCCTGGTCTTCGTCCTCGCCATGCTCGTGCCGGCGGAAAGCATCATCATCGCCCAGTTCACGACCATGCGGGAGCTGGGCCTGAACAACACGCTGATCGGCGTCGTGCTGCCCGGCTGCATCGGAGCGATGAACGTCCTGCTGATGCGCAACGCCTTCCTCAACCTCCCCTACGAGATCGAGGAGGCCGCCTTCGTCGACGGCGCGAACGCCTGGCAGCGCTTCCTCGGGATCGCGCTCCCGTCGGTGAAGGGCACTCTCGCCGTGGTCGCGATCTTCGCCTTCATGGGTGCCTGGGACGACTTCCTGTGGCCGCTGATCGTGCTCAGCGACCCGTCGAAATTCACCCTGACCATCGGACTCAACTACCTGCACGGCACCTTCGCCAACGACGAACGGCTCGTCGCCGCGGGCACCATCATCGCCGTCGCGCCCCTGATCGCCCTCTTCGCCTGCCTCCAGCGCTACTTCTTCCGCGGTGTGGGCGAGGGCGCCGTCAAGGGCTGACCTCCCGTACCACCGATTCCGCAAGGACCCCGCATGCCCCCTGCCGTGCGCTTCGGCGTCAACTACACCCCCAGCGAGGGGTGGTTCCACCACTGGCTCGACTTCGACCTCGACTCCGTACGCGCCGATCTCGACTCGATCGCCGCGCTCGGTCTCGACCACGTCCGGGTCTTCCCGCTGTGGCCCCTCTTCCAGCCCAACCGGACGCTGATCCGGCCACGCGCCGTCGAACAACTCGTCGCGCTCGCCGACGCGGCGGCCGAGCGTGGACTCGACGTCAACGTGGACGGACTGCAAGGACACCTGTCGAGCTTCGACTTCCTGCCGGCGTGGACGCAGACCTGGCACCGGCGCAACATCTTCACCGACCCGGACGTGGTCGAGGCACAGGCGGAGTACCTGCGCACCCTGGCCGCCGCACTCGCGGACCGGACCAACTTCATCGGGATGACGATCGGCAACGAGGTCAACCAGTTCGCGGCCGGCCCCCACCCCGACCCCGACCGGATCACCTCCGAGCAGGCCGGCCGCTGGCTGGACCGGCTGCTCACCGCCTGCTCCGACGGCGCCCCCGGCAAGCTCCACCTGCACGCCTCGTACGACGCCGCCTGGTACCAGGACGACCAGCCGTTCACTCCCGCGCACTCGGCACGGCTCGGCGCGGTCACCGCCGTGCACTCGTGGGTGTTCAACGGCACGGCACAGCGCCACGGGCGTACCGGTGTCGCCACCGAGCACCACGCCGCCTACCTCATCGAGCTGTCCAAGGCCTGGGCCGACGACCCGCACCGCCCCGTCTGGCTCCAGGAGGTCGGCGCGCCCGCCCCGCTGATCCCCGCCGAGCACGCCGCCGCCTTCACCGAGGCCACCGTCGCGCACGCCCTCGACTGCCCCGGACTGTGGGGTGTCACCTGGTGGTGCTCGCACGACGTCAGCCGCGGCCTCGCCGACTTCCCCGAACTCGAGTACAGCCTCGGTCTGCTGACCAACGACCGGCGTACCAAACCCGCCGGCGAGAGCATCGCCCGGATCGTCAAGGAACAGCGCCCGGAGGCACCCGCACCGCGCACCACCGCCCTGGTCGTCGACACCGCGCCGGGCCGCTCGGTCTGCGCGCCCGGCGGCCCCGTCTTCGAGGCCTTCGCCCGGCTGACCGCCGACGGGGCGAGGCCCACCACCGTGCTCGCGAGCCGCGCCGCCGACGCGGAACACCTCGCGGCGCGGGGCATCACCGAGGTCGTCACCCCGGACCAGGTCGTCCCCGACCAGGTCACCCGGTGACCGTGGCACCACCGCAAGCACCGTAGACCGTCCCCCAACGATACGGAGCACTCAGTGAACCTCAGCAGACGCACCGTCCTGCTCACCGCGGCCGGCGCCGCGACAGGACTCGTGCCTGGCCTGTCCGGCACGGCGACCGCGGCGCCCCGCGGCGCCGCGGCGACGGCCGCGGCCCGGGACCTGCAGCCCTACGCGTCCTACTGGTACCCCGACTCACTGCCGTCGGGCACCCCCGGTACCGGAATCACCTGGCGCAGCCTCAAGGCCTGGCGCGCGGACAGCGACGCCGACCTGGCCTTCAACGCCGCGTCCGTGCCGCTCGCCGCGCGCTTCACCCCGACCCCCGCGAACACCACGGCCCGCTCCGGCCAGGCACGCATCCAGTCCCTGGTCTCCTTCGGGCCCACGTCGGCCAACCCCTCGCAGGGCTCGGCCGACGCCGACTACTACGCCCTCACCCACTGGGCGTACATCGACGAACTCGTCTTCTGGGGCGGCTCCTCGGGCGAGGGCCTGATCCTCGCGCCCAACGCGCCGATCGTGGACGCGGCCCACCGGCACGGGGTCCCCGTCCTCGGCAACGTCTTCCTGCCGCCCGTCGCCTACGGCGGACAACTCCAGTGGACCCGCGACCTGGTGCAG
The DNA here is from genome assembly GCF_039543605.1 of Streptomyces siamensis. Classification (NCBI taxonomy): domain Bacteria; kingdom Bacillati; phylum Actinomycetota; class Actinomycetes; order Kitasatosporales; family Streptomycetaceae; genus Streptomyces; species Streptomyces siamensis. The sequence goes on from NZ_BAABKB010000032.1 coordinate 115,747, forward strand.
AAGGACGCGAACGGCCACTACCCACTGGCCGCGCAACTGGTCGCCGTCGCCGCGGCGTACGGCTTCGACGGCTGGTTCGTCAACGCCGAGACCGGCGGCGGGAACACGGCGCTGGCCACCGGCATGCTCGGCTTCCTGCGCGAACTGAAGTCCCTCGGAGCCGCCCGGGGACAGCGCGTCACCTGGTACGACGCCATGACCGTGAACGGCTCGGTGAGCTGGCAGGGCGCGCTGAACAACCAGAACAAGACCTTCTTCCAGGCCGCGGACTCGATGTTCGTGGACTTCCGCTGGTCCGCCGGCAGCCTGGCCTCCTCCGGGACGACCGCGCAGCAACTCGGCCGCAGCCGCTACGAACTGTGGGCCGGCGTCGACGTCGAGGCGAGCGGCACCGCCGCGTCCGTGAACTGGGACGCCATCGTGCCGAACGGCAAGGCGCACGTCACCTCCATCGGCTTCTACCGGCCCGAATGGACCCGCAACCACCTCCCCGCGAACCGCACGCCCGGCGACTTCCACGCCGCCGACGACCTGTTCTGGACCGGTGCCTCCCTCGACCCCGCCAGACCGGACACCGACGCCGCCTGGCGCGCCCCGGCGGTCTCCGTCGCCGACCGGTCCACTGTCACCTCCGTCCCCTTCGCCACCTCCTTCAACACCGGCCACGGGCTGAAGTGGTACGAGGACGGAAAAGTCACCTCGGGCTCCGCCTGGAACCATCTGGGCCTCCAGGACAGGCTGCCCTCCCGTCGCTGGGTGGTGCGGACCACCGGCAGCCGCCCCGCCGTCACCTTCGACTTCGCGGACGCCTGGCGCGGCGGCAGCAGCGTCCTGGTCGCCGGCAGCCCGGACGCGCCCACCACGCTGGACCTGTACGCCACGCGGCTGCCGATCGGTCCGGACACGGTGGTCGAGGTGACCCACCGCACGGACGCGGGAAGTCCCGCCCTGGAACTGGCCGTCGCCACCGCCGAACCGGGCACCGCGGGCGGCGCGCCCCCGTACACGTACCTCCCGCTGCCGGTGACCCCCGGCGGCGGCTGGCAGACCTCCACCGTGCGGCTCACCGGTCTGTCGGGCACCGTCCGGGCGCTCGGAGTCCGGATGACCGGCGGCGGAGCGGTCCGCTGGCGCCTCGGCGCCCTCGCCGTCCGGGACGCGCCGGTGACCCCCGCCGCACCGGCCGGCCTGCGCGTCACCGACGCCGACGGAGGCAGCCTGCGTTTCGCCTGGCAGGGCGCCCCCGGACCCGTACGCCACTACGAGCTGTACCGGATCCTCCCCGACGGCACGCGCCGCTTCCTCGGCGGCACCTGTCAGCGCGCGTTCCACGTCGGCGGTCTCGCACCCGAACAGGGCGAGACGGCCGCGCGGTTCGAACTGCGCGCGGTGGGGGAGCTGTTCACCGTTTCCACCGCCACCACGACCACGCACACCTGGTAGCCCGCACCCTCACCCCACGGAGCACTCTCATGCATGACGACCGCACCCTGGTCGAAGCCCGCCTCAAGCGCGTCCTGGACGAGCGCATACGTCCCGCCGTGTACCCCGAGTCCGTACCGCTGGACGTGGCCGTGTGGCACGCGCCCGGAGAGCCGGTGCCGGTCGCCGAGGGAATCGCCGCGAGCGTGCAGCCGATCGAGGCGGGCGCGCGCTGGGGTGCTCCGTGGGGCACCAGCTGGTTCCGCGTCACCGGCACCGTCCCCCCGGCGTGGGCCGGCCGGACCGTCGAGGCGCTGCTGGACCTCGGCTTCGACGAGAACATGCCCGGCTTCCAGTGCGAGGGACTCGTCTACCGCCCCGACGGCACACCCGTGAAGGGCCTGAACCCGCGCAACCAGTGGGTGCGCATCGGCGCGCCCGTCGAGGGCGGCGAGGAGGTGCGGCTGCACATCGAGGCCGCCTCCAACCCGGTCATCCTCGACTACCACCCCTTCCTGCCCACCCAGCTCGGCGACAAGGAGACGGCCGGCAGCGAACCGCAGTACCGGCTGGAGCGCATGGACCTCGCGGTCCTCGACGAGACCGTGTGGCAGCTCGTCGTCGACCTGGAGGTCCTCGGCGAGCTGATGGCCGAACTGCCCCTGGAGTCCGCCCGGCGCTGGGACGTCCTGCGCGCCGTGGAGCGGGCCCTGGACGCGCTCGACCTCCAGGACGTCGGCGGCACGGCGGCCGCCGCACGCGAGCGGCTGACCGACGTGCTGTCCACGCCCGCCTCGCCCTCCGCCCACCGCATCAGCGCCGTCGGTCACGCGCACATCGACTCCGCCTGGCTGTGGCCGCTGCGCGAGACCGTCCGCAAGGTCGCCCGCACGACCTCCAACATGACCGCACTCCTGGAGGACGAGCCGGACTTCGTCTTCGCCATGTCCCAGGCCCAGCAGTGGGCCTGGGTGAAGGAACACCGGCCCGAGGTGTGGGCCCGGGTCAAGAAGGCCGTGGCCGACGGGCGTTTCGTACCCGCCGGCGGCATGTGGGTCGAGTCCGACACGAACATGCCCGGCTCGGAGGCGATGGCCCGTCAGTTCGTGCACGGCAAGCGGTTCTTCCTCGACGAGTTCGGCGTCGAGAACGACGAGGCCTGGCTGCCCGACACCTTCGGCTTCGCCGCCGGTCTCCCGCAGATCATCAAGGCGGCCGGCTCCAAGTGGCTGCTCACACAGAAGATCTCCTGGTCGCAGACCAACAAGTTCCCGCACCACACCTTCCAGTGGGAGGGCATCGACGGCACCCGCATCTTCACGCACTTCCCGCCCGTCGACACCTACAACTGCTCCATGAAGGGCAGCGAGATCGCCCACGCGGCCTCCAACTTCAAGGACAAGGGCGTGGCCCGGCACTCCCTCGCGCCCACCGGCTGGGGCGACGGGGGCGGTGGCACCACGCGCGAGATGGTCGCCAAGGCGGCCCGGCTGCGTGACCTCGAAGGCTCCGCGACCGTGGTGTGGGAGACCCCCGGGGAGTTCTTCACCAAGGCCGCCGCCGAGTACCCCAACGCCCCCGTGTGGGTCGGCGAGTTGTACCTCGAACTGCACCGCGCCACGCTCACCAGTCAGGCCGGCACCAAGCAGGGCAACCGGCGCAGCGAACACCTGCTGCGGGAGGCCGAGCTGTGGGCGGCGACCGCGGCCGTACGGACCGGGCTGCCCTACCCGTACGAGGCGCTGGACCGGATCTGGAAGACGGTGCTCCTCCACCAGTTCCACGACATCCTGCCGGGGTCGTCCATCGCCTGGGTGCACCGGGAGGCGCGCGCCACCTACCGCCGCGTCGCCGAGGAGCTGGACGGCATCATCGACGTGGCCCAGCGCGCCCTCGCCGGTGAGGGCGCGACCGACCTGGTGTTCAACTCCGCGCCGCACGGCCGGGACGGGGTCCCCGCGGGCGGCGCCCGCACGCCGCGGATCGAGGGTGTCGCCGCGCTCGCCCCGCGCGTCCAGGGCGGCTACGTCCTGGACAACGGCCTGCTGCGCGTCGAGATCGACGGCCGCGGACTCGTCGTCTCCGCGTACGACCTCACCGCCGACCGCGAGACGATCGCGCCCGGAACCGCCGCGAACCTGCTCCAGCTGCACCCCGACTTCCCGAACATGTGGGACGCCTGGGACGTCGACGAGTTCTACCGCAACACGGTCACCGACCTGGTCGGCACGGACGAGATCACGCCCGGCGAGGACGGCGTGTCCGTCCGGATCGTACGGTCCTTCGGCGCGTCGCGGGTCACCCAGGTGCTCTCGCTCGCAGCCGGCGAGCCCCGCCTCGGCATCGACACCGAGGTCGACTGGCACGAGAGTGAGAAGTTCCTGAAGCTCGCCTTCCCGCTCGACGTGCACGCCGAACGGTATGCGTCCGAGACCCAGTTCGGGCACTTCCACCGGCCCACGCACACCAACACCTCGTGGGAGGCGGCCAAGTTCGAGGCGTGCAACCACCGGTTCGTGCACATCGAGGAGCCCGGCTGGGGCGTCGCCCTGGTGAACGACTCGACGTACGGCCACGACGTCACCCGGACCGTGCGTGACACCGACGGGGGCACGACCACCACGGTGCGTGTCTCGCTGCTGCGTGCCCCGCGCTTCCCCGACCCCGAGACCGACCAGGGCGTGCACCGCTTCCGGCACGCCCTGGTGCCGGGCGCCGGGATCGGTGACGCGGTGCGCGAGGGCTGGCGGATCAATCTGCCGGAGCGGCGGGTGAGCGGCGCGCACGAGGTCGCGCCGCTGGTGAGCGTCGAGCAGGACGCGGTCGTCGTGACCGCCGTCAAGCTGGCCGACGACGGGACGGGCGACGTCGTCGTCCGCTTCCACGAGTCGCGCGGCGGCCGCACCCGGGCCACGCTCACCCCGGGCTTCGACGTCGCGACCGTCACGGTCACCGACCTCCTGGAGCGGCCGCTGGCCGACGCGACGGCACCGGGCCGCGACGGCGACCGGATCACCGTCCCGCTGCGCCCCTTCGAGCTGGTGACGCTCCGGCTGCGGCGCGCCTGAGCGAGGACGGGGACGCCCTGACGTGACGGGCAGGGCCCGCCGCACCGTGACACGGCCGCGGCGGGCCCTCCCCGTAGGTCCCCGGCCGCATCCGTGGCCGGACCGGGCCCGGTCCGGCCGGGGCGGGCGGGCGCGGGGTTCACGGCGGGAGCCTCGGTCGGGGGCGAGGGATGCGCGAGGGGCCGGGGCGGGCATCCCGGTCCCGAGGGGCGGACGTGCGTGCTCGGAGCGGGAGCCTCCGTCCAGGGCGGGCGACGGTGCGGGGGTCGAGGAGGGCATCCCGGCCCGGATCGGCCGGACGTGCTGGTGGGTGGGCGGGCACCCCGGCCCGGACGCACGGAGGCGCGGGCCGCCGGGAGAGCTCCCGGACCCGTAACAGGGCCCGCTACGCGGAGAGTTGGCTGCGCAGCCACTCCTCGACCTCGCCCACGTGGGCGGCCGCCGCCGCCCGGGCCGCCTCCGGGTCGTGGGCCACCAGGGCGCGGTGGATCGCCGCGTGTTCGCGCCGGGTCCGCTCGAACGCCCCCTCCTCCTGGTAGCCGCGCCAGACGCGGGCCCGGAAGGTGCGGGAGGACAGGCCCTCCAGGATCGCCGCCATCGTCTCGTTGCCCGCGGCCAGCGCGATGGCACGGTGGAACGCGAGGTCGTGGGCGATGATCTCCTCCGGGTCGTCCGTCGCGTTCATCGCCGCCAGGTGCTCCTCCACCTCGGCGAGCTGGTCCGGCGTGATGCGGGCCGCGGCGAGAGCGGTCGCCGTCGACTCCAGGATGCGGCGGACCTCCAGGAGTTCGACCAGCCGCGGCCCCCGGGACAGATCGGCGACCACGCCGAAGGTCTCCAGCAGGTCACCGGCCTCCAACTGCGTGACGTAGATGCCCGAGCCGTGCCGCGCCTCCAGGACGCCGAGGACGGTGAGCGCCCGGATCGCCTCGCGCATGGAGCTGCGCGAGATGCCGAGCTGCGCCGCGAGGTCCCGCTCGGTCGGCAGCCGCTGTCCCGGTTCGAGGCGGCCCTCGCCGATCATCGCCTTGATCCGCTCGATGGCGCGCTGCGTCACGGTGCCCTTCTGCGGGGCCGACTCGGCCGACTCCGTCTCCTTGGCCAGGGTCTCGTCCACGCCACATCCTCCTGTTGCCGGGTGCGCCGCAGTCTAACCAGCCATGTGGTCCGACCACTACGGCCGGAAACCGTGAAAATCTGGCGACGGAGGGTGTTGTGACCCCGAAGTGGTCTGATAAATATTCGTCCCGGCTGGAAGAGGGACCTCCGGCCACGCATCCTGCTCGATCACGCTCGATGAGGAGCCGTCAGATGGCCGGCAGAACTGTGCGGAACAGGCGAACCCCGTCGCGAGCGGCACGTGCGGCCCTCGCGGCAACCTGCGCGACCCTCGTGCTCGCGGCATGCGGCAGCACCAAGGACACCGCCGCCTCGGGCGGCGGCGGAGGAGGCGACGGCACCGGCAAGGTCGGGGTGATCCTGCCCCTGCTGACCTCGCCGTTCTGGCAGTCGTACAACGACTACGTCCCCAAGATGGCGAAGTCCGAGGACGTGGACGCGCTCAAGACCGTCAACTCCAACAGCGACCCCTCGCAGCAGATCACCGACATCAACAACCAGCTGAACCAGGGCGTGAAGGGCCTCGTCGTGGCCCCCCTGGACAGTGCCGCGATCGCCGCCGGACTCGACCAGGCCGAACGCAAGGGCGTCCCGGTGGTCGCCGTGGACGTGGCACCCGACAAGGGCAAGGTCGTCATGGTCGTACGCGCCGACAACGTCGCGTACGGAGAGAAGGCCTGCGAATACCTCGGCAAGCAGGTCGGGTCCGGCAAGGTCGTGCAGATCATGGGCGACCTCGCCTCCGTGAACGGCCGAGACCGCTCCGAGGCGTTCCGCAGCTGCGTCAAGAAGAACTATCCGAAGCTGAAGGTCCTGGAGATCCCCGCCAAGTGGGAGTCGGACACCGCGGCCTCCAAGCTGGACACCCTGCTCAACGCCAACCCCGACATCAAGGGCATCTACATGCAGGCGGGCGGTGTCTACCTCGCGCCGACCCTGCAGACCCTCAAGTCCAAGGGGATGCTGAAGAAGGCGGGCGAGACGGGCCACATCACGATCGTCTCCAACGACGGCATCCCGCAGGAGTTCGACGCCATCCGCAAGGGCCAGATCGACGCCACCGTCTCCCAGCCCGCCGACGCCTACGCGAAGTACGGCATGTACTACATCAAGGCCGCGATGCAGGGGAAGAAGTTCGAGCCGGGCCCGACGGACCACGACTCGGAGATCGTCAAGCTGCCCAGCGGCATCCTGGAGGACCAGCTGCCCGCCCCGCTGGTGACCAAGGACAACGTCGACGACCCCAAGCTGTGGGGCAACACGGTCAAATGAGTACACCACTGGTCGAGGCGCGGGGGATCGTCAAGCGGTACGGACCCACCGTCGCACTCCAAGACGGCCGGCTCACCGTCCTTCCCGGTGAGTCGCACGCCCTCGTCGGCCGCAACGGCGCGGGCAAGTCCACCCTCGTCACCGTGCTCACCGGACTCCAGGCGGCCGACGAGGGCACCGTCCTCTTCGACGGTGAACCCGCACCCGCCCTCGCCGACCGGGACGCCTGGCGTCGCAAGGTGGCGTGCGTCTATCAGCGGCCCACCGTCGTCCCCGAACTGACGGTCGCCGAGAACCTCTTCATCAACCGGCAGCCGACCGGCAGGGGAGGCTTCATCAGCTGGCGCCGGCTGAGGACCGAGGCGTCCCAGGTCCTCGACACCTGGGACGTGCACGTCGACCCGGACGCGCGGACCGCCGACCTCAAGGTCGAGGACCGTCAAATGGTCGAGATCGCCCGTGCGTTGAGCTTCGGCGCCCGGTTCATCGTGCTCGACGAACCGACGGCCCAGCTCGACAACCGGGAGATCGACCGGCTGTTCACCCGGATGCGCGCCCTCCAGGAGTCGGGGGTGACCTTCCTGTTCATCTCGCACCACCTCCAGGAGGTGTACGAGGTGTGCCAGACGGTCACGGTCCTGCGCGACGCCCGCTGGATCACCACCGCGCCGGTCGCCGAACTCCCGCGCCCGGCACTGGTGGAGGCCATGGCGGGCGAATCGATCGCCGAACGCAGGGTCGCGGACCGGACGGTGGCCGCGGACGCGCCGGTGATCCTCGACGTCGAGGGCCTCACCTCGGGCGCCTACGAGGACATCGACCTCACCGTCCGCCGCGGTGAGGTCCTCGGCCTCGCCGGCTCCAGCGGCAGCGGCAAGATCGAACTCGCCGAGTCCCTCGCCGGACTGCACACCCCGACCGGCGGAACCGCGCGGCTGGACGGCGAGCGCCTCCCGTTCGGCGACGTCCAGGCCGCGCTGCGGGCGGGCGTCGGATGCGTCCCGCGCGACCGCCACGACCAGGGGCTCGTCTCCTCGATGAACGTCGGCGACAACACCACCATGACCGTCCTCGGTCGGCTCGGGCGCCACGGATTCATCGGCACCGACCGCAGACGCGCCTTCGCCGCCGACCTCATCGAGCGCCTCGACATCCACACCGAGGGCCCGGAGCAACCCGTCTCCGACCTCTCCGGAGGCAACGCGCAGAAGGTCGTGATGGCCCGCGCCCTCGCCTCGGACCCGCGTCTCCTCGTCCTCATCAACCCCACCGCGGGCGTCGACGTGAAGTCCAAGGAATCCCTGCTGTCACGCATGGACAGCGCCCGGGAGGACGGCACGGCCGTGCTCGTCGTCTCCGACGAACTCGACGACCTGCGCCGCTGCGACCGCGTCCTCGTCCTCTTCCACGGCCGCGTCGTCGCCGAGCACCCCGCCGGCTGGCACGACCACGAGCTCATCGCCTCCATCGAAGGAGTGGACCATGGCTGACACCAAGGCCCCGCCGCTCACCCCCCTCCGGGCCCCGGACCCGCGTGCCGCCAAGACGATGCTGCTCCGCCGCGCCCGCGAACTCGCCCTCGTGCCAGCCCTGTTGCTGCTCATGGTGCTCGGAGCGTTCGTCAACGACTCCTTCCTCACCGAGCGCAACCTCATCTCGATCCTCGGCGCGTCGGCGGCCCTCGCCATGGTCGTGCTCGCCGAGTCCCTCGTGCTCATCACCGGCAAGTTCGACCTGTCGCTGGAGTCCGTCGTCGGCATCGCGCCCGCCGTCGGCGCGCTGCTCGTCCTGCCCGCGGCCCAGTCCGGCTGGGGCACCGAACTCCCCGCGGCGCTGGCCCTTTTCGCGATGCTCCTGGTGGGCGCGGCCATCGGCGCCTTCAACGGCATCCTCGTCGTGAAGTTCAAGCTCAACGCCTTCATCGTGACCCTCGCCATGCTGATCATCCTGCGCGGACTGCTGGTCGGCGCTACCAAGGGCAAGACGCTGTTCGGGATGCCCGACGCCTTCTTCTCGCTGGCCACCACCACCTTCCTGCGCGTCCCGATGTCCGTGTGGCTGGCCGCCGTCGCCTTCGGCGTCGCGGGCCTGGTCCTCAAGTACCACCGCGTCGGCCGCGCCCTGTACGCGATCGGCGGCAACGCGGACGCGGCCCGCGCGGCCGGCATCCGCGTCGAGCGCGTCATGCTCGGCGTGTTCGTCGTCGCGGGCGTCCTCGCCTCGGTCGGCGGGATCATGCAGACCGGCTACGTCGGGGCGATCAGCGCCAACCAGGGCAACAACATGATCTTCACCGTGTTCGCGGCGGCGGTCATCGGCGGCATCAGCCTGGACGGCGGCAAGGGCACCATGTTCGGCGCGCTGACCGGCGTCCTGCTGCTCGGCGTCGTGCAGAACCTGCTCACGCTCGCCCAGGTGCCGTCCTTCTGGATCCAGGCCATCTACGGCGGGATCATCCTGGTCGCCCTCATGATCGCCCGCGTGACGACGGGCCGCGCCCAGGACTGACCCCCTCCGACTCCGTACGGGCCCCCGTACGCCCCCGTCCCGGACCGAAAGGCCTCCCGTGTCACCAACTGCCGCCCGTATCACCGCGGTCGACACCTACGACATCCGTTTCCCCACCTCGCGCGAGCTCGACGGCTCCGACGCGATGAACCCGGACCCCGACTACTCGGCGGCCTACGTCGTCCTGCGCACCGACGACGCCGACCTTCCCGAGGGGCACGGATTCACCTTCACCATCGGGCGGGGCAACGACGTCCAGGTCGCCGCGATCGACGCGCTGCGCGGACATGTGATCGGCCGGTCCGTCGACGAGCTGTGCGCGGACCCGGGATCGCTCGGCCGGGACCTGATCGGCGACAGCCAGCTGCGCTGGCTGGGACCCGAGAAGGGCGTGATGCACATGGCGATCGGCGCCGTCCTCAACGCCGTCTGGGACCTCGCCGCCAAACGCGCCCGCAAGCCCCTGTGGCGGCTGCTCGCCGACGCCGACCCCGAATGGCTGGTCGGCCAGGTGGACTTCCGCTACATCACCGACGCGCTCACCCCGCAGGAGGCACTGGACCTGCTGCGCCGCGGGAAGGAGGGCGCCGAGCAGCGCCGGGCCACCCTCCTGGAGCGCGGCTTCCCCGCGTACACCACCTCGCCCGGCTGGCTCGGCTACGACGACGAGAAGCTCACCCGGCTCGCGGCCGAGGCCGTCACGGCCGGGTTCCGCCAGATCAAGCTCAAGGTCGGCGCGGACCTCGACGACGACCTGCGCCGCTGCCGGGTCGCCCGCTCCGTGGTCGGCCCCGGCATCAGGATCGCCATCGACGCCAATCAGCGGTGGAACGTCGACGAGGCGATCGCCTGGACCAACGCGCTCGGCGAGTTCCAGCCCTACTGGATCGAGGAGCCGACCAGCCCGGACGACGTCCTCGGGCACGCGGCCGTCCGCAAGGCCGTGACCCCCGTGAAGGTCGCCACCGGCGAACACGTCCAGAACCGCATCGTGTTCAAGCAGCTCCTCCAGGCCGGCGCCATCGACGTCCTCCAGATCGACGCGGCCCGCGTCGGCGGGGTGAACGAGAACCTCGCCATCCTGCTGCTCGCCGCCAAGTTCGGGGTGCCGGTGTGCCCGCACGCCGGCGGGGTCGGACTGTGCGAACTGGTCCAGCACCTCTCGATGTTCGACTTCGTCGCACTGTCCGGCACCACCGACGACCGGGTGATCGAGTACGTCGACCACCTCCACGACCACTTCGTCGACCCCGTGGTGATCCGCGACGGGCACTACACGGCACCGTCGTCGCCCGGCTTCTCGGCCACCATGCGGCCCGAGTCCATCGCGGAATTCACCTACCCCGGCGGTACCTTCTGGGCAGCCGACCTCGCACAGCAGTCACGGACCGACCGGAAGGGGGCGGCCGCATGACGGACGCACAGGACTTCGACGGGCTCAAGGCGCTGGTGACCGGCGGTGCGTCCGGTATCGGACGGGCCACCGCGGACCTGCTCGCCGCCCGCGGCGCCCGGGTCGCCGTGCTCGACCTGGACCCGTCGTCGGTCGAGGGGCCGCTGCTCGGCCATCGCGCCGACGTCACCGACGACGCCTCCGTCCGCGCCGCCGTGGCCGCCGCCGCCGAAGCCCTCGGCGGCCTCGACGTCCTCGTCAACAACGCGGGCATCGGCGCCCAGGGCACCGTCGAGGACAACGACGACGCCGAGTGGCACCGCGTCCTCGACGTCAACGTCCTCGGCATCGTGCGCACCACCCGCGCCGCCCTGCCCCTGCTGAGGCGGTCCGCGCACGCGGCCGTCGTGAACACCTGTTCCATCGCCGCCACCGCGGGCCTGCCCCGGCGCGCCCTGTACTCCGCCACGAAGGGCGCCGTCCTCTCCCTCACCCTCGCCATGGCCGCCGACCACGTCCGCGAAGGCATCCGGGTCAACTGCGTGAACCCCGGCACCGTGGACACGCCCTGGGTCGGCCGGCTGCTGGACGCCGCCGCGGACCCGGCCGCCGAACGCGCCGCGCTCGAGGCCCGCCAGCCCACCGGCCGGCTCGTGACGGCCTCCGAAGTCGCCGGTGCCATCGCCTACCTGGCGAGCCCCCTGTCCGGCGCCACCACCGGCACCGCGCTCGCCGTCGACGGCGGCATGCAGGGCCTGCGACTGCGGCCGGTGGGACAGTGAGCACGCTGGGCGGCAGCGGAGTCGAGGTCGGTGCGCTGTCCTTCGGCGGGGCGGCCATCGCCGGCCTCTACACCGAGGTCTCGGAGGAGCAGGCGTACCAGGCCGTCGACGCCGCCTGGGAGTGCGGCATCCGCTCCTTCGACACCGCGCCGCACTACGGCATCGGCCTCTCCGAACGGCGCCTGGGCGCGGCCCTGCGCGACCGGCCGCGCGCCACGTACACCGTGTCCACCAAGGTGGGCCGCCTCCTGGAGCCGACCGACGAGGGCGGCGACGACCTCGCCCACGGCTTCGCCGTCCCCGCCACCCACCGCCGCGTCTGGGACTTCAGCGCCGACGGAGTGCGGCGGAGCCTGGACGACAGTCTGGAACGCCTCGGCCTCGACCGGGTCGACGTCGTCTACCTGCACGACCCCGACGACCACGCCGAGCAGGCCTTCCGCGAGGGCTACCCCGCCCTGGAGGACCTGCGCGCGCAGGGTGTTGTCGGCGCGATCGGCGCGGGCATGAACCAGACCCCGATGCTCACCCGCTTCGTCCGCGACACGGACGTCGACGTGGTGCTGTGCGCGGGCCGCTACACCCTCCTCGAACACGGCGCTCTCGCCGACCTGTTGCCCGCGGCCGAACAGCGCGGCACCTCCGTCGTCGTCGGCGGCGCCTTCAACTCGGGGCTGCTGGCCGACCCACGGCCGGGAGCGACCTACAACTACTCCGCCGCACCCGCGGAGGCCCTGGAGCGCGCCCTGCGGCTCAAGTCCGTCGCCGAACGGCACGGCACCACGCTGCGGGCCGCCGCCCTGACGTTCCCGGCCGCCCATCCGGCGGTCGCCGGCGTCCTGGTCGGTTGCCGCTCCGCGGACGAGGTCCGCGACTGCGTCGCTCAGTTCACCACGAAGGTGCCCACCGGCTTCTGGCAGGAACTGCGCGCGGAAGGCCTGCTGCCCGCAGGCGCCCCCGTACCCGTACCGGAGCCGTCATGAGAGTCGCCCTGCACACGAAGGTCCGCGCCGACCGGGTCGCCGCGTACGAGGCCGCCCACCGTGAGGTCCCCGAGGAACTGACCGCCGCGATCCGCGCCGCCGGTGCCACCTCCTGGACGATCTGGCGCAGCGGCACCGACCTGTTCCACGTCCTGGAGTGCGAGGACTACGGACGCATGCTGGCCGAGCTGGAGAAGCTGCCGGTCAACATCGCCTGGCAGGCCCGCATGGCCGAACTCCTCGACGTCGTCCACGACTACTCCGGCGCGGGCGCCGACGCGGGGCTGCCCGTGGTGTGGGAGCTGCCGTGACCGTCGACGCCCACCACCACGTCTGGGACCTGTCCGTCCGCGACCAGGACTGGATCACCGGGCCCGAACTGCGGCCGCTACGAAGGGACTTCGGGATGTCCGACCTGGCGCCCGAGGCGCGCGCCGCCGGCGTCGACCGGACCGTCCTCGTCCAGACGGTCACCGTGGCCGGGGAGACCCCGGAGTTCCTGGTCCTCGCGCGGGAGAGCGAACTGGTGGCGGGGGTCGTCGGCTGGACCGATCTGACCCGCCCCGACGTCGCCGAAGAGCTGGCCCGCCTGCGCGAGCTGCCGGGCGGCGGGTACCTGAAGGGCATCCGTCACCAGGTCCAGGGCGAGTCCGACCCGCGGTGGCTGCTGCGCCCGGACGTACGCCGAGGACTCGCCGCCGTCGCCGCGGCGGGACTCGTCTACGACCTGGTCGTGCTCCCGCACCAGCTGCCCGCGTGCGCCGCGGCGGCCGCCGACCACCCCGGACTGACCTTCGTGCTCGACCACGCGGGCAAGCCGCCGATCGCCCAGGGAGCCCTGGAGCCCTGGGCCGCCTCCGTCCGCGCGCTGGCCGCCCTGCCCAACACGGTCTGCAAGCTCTCCGGACTGGTCACCGAGGCGGACCCGGCCGACTGGACAGTCGAGGACCTGCGCCCCTACGCGGACACGGTCCTGGACGCCTTCGGCCCCGCCCGCCTGATGTTCGGCTCCGACTGGCCCGTGTGCACCCTGGCCGCGACCTACGGCCAGGTCGTCGACGCCACGCGGGAGCTGCTGTCCGGCCTCGACGGCGAGGAGACCGAGGCCGTCCTCGCCGGCACCGCCACACGCGTCTACGGCGTCTGACGCGCCCGCCGTACACCGGGACCCGGTCCCGCGAGCGAGGGCCGGACCCACCTCCGTGCTCGAAGGGCCGTCAGTAGGGGACGCTGCGCTCGGCGGCCGTCTCCAGACGCGTCGGGGGCAGGAAGTCGCGCACGTACGTGCGGTGCCAGCAGGCGCCGGTCTCCCGCAGTTCGCGCCATGTCGTGTACCGGTAGCGGTAGAGACGGGCGCGGACGTAGCGGGGCGGCGCGTCGGCGGGGAACGGCGAGCGGCGCAGCAGCCGCAGGGTGTCCCGGTCGTTCTCCAGCAGCCGCTCCACCAGACCCGCGAACCAGGCGCCGGCGTACGCGGGCGACAGCGCCGCGAACCACATCAGCCAGTCCAGCCGCAGATGGTACGGCGCGAACTGGCGCGGCCAGTGGCGGGGATCGCCCGGCTTGCCCTTGAACTCGTACTCCTGCCACCGCGAGTGCTCACGCGGCAGATCGTCCGCGGTGCCCTCGACGACCACCTCGTAACGCACCCGGCTGACACTGCCGAACGCCCCGTAGGTGTTGACCAGATGGAGCGGGTCGAAGGAGCGGTTCATGACCTGGCGCCGGGAGAGCAGATTGCGGGCCGGCCGGTAACTGAGCGCGAGCAGACCCGCGGCCACGCCGAGCACGACGACCTCGTACCAGAGCGGAGGCCCGGCGACGCGCGGGGCCGTGCCCGGGAACCGGACCGCCGACAGGGCCACCACGATGGTCGTCCAGTTCAGCCACGCGAAGTTCCCGGACAGCACCAGCCACAGCTGGGTGAGGATCATCAGCGAGGCGGCCGCGGTGGCGATCGGCTGCGGCGTGAAGAGGAGCACCGGCACGACGAGTTGGGTGACGTGGTTGGCGGCCACCTCGATCCGGTGGAACGGCTTGGGGAGATGGTGGAAGAACCAGCTCAGCGGGCCCGGCATCGGCTGCGTCTCGTGGTGGTAGTACAGGCAGGTCAGCTTCCGCCAGCACGCGTCCCCCCGCATTTTGATCATCCCCGCGCCGAACTCCACGCGGAACAGCACCCACCGCAGCAGGAACAGCACGACGATCGGCGGAGCCACCTCGTCGTTGCCGAGGAAGACCGCCAGGAAGCCCACTTCGAGCAGCAGGGACTCCCACCCGAACGAGTACCACGTCTGGCCGACGTTGACGATCGACAGGTACAGCGCCCACGGCACGAGCCACAACAGCATCCCGCCCCACAGCGGCAGCAGCGAGTCGGCCCCCGCGATCAGTGCCACCGACACCGCGCAGCCCGTCCAGGACCAGAGCGCGAAGAAGCGGTCCGAGTAGCGCAGATGGAACACGCTCGGCGCGGCACGGAACGGCACCCGCGCCACGAAGCGCGGGACCGGCAGCATCCCGCGCTCCCCGAGCAGCGCACGGAACTGCAGCGCCGCGCCCAGGAAAGCCATCAGGTACACGACGGCCAGCGCCCGCTGGAAGACCAGCCGGCTCCACCAGTACTCGGGGGCGACGAACCACTCCACGACGGGCGCTCCTCTCCCTTCCATTGTGACGCTGGGTGACCGCTTCGGCTTGCGTGACCCGAGCGGGTGACGCAGACAATGGTGGTCGAATTGCCCGGGATGAACGGGAGAACGTGGTGCACATACCCACCAGGGCCCTCGTCACGGCCTGCACGCTCGCGGCGGCGCTCCTCGTCGCCGGGTGCGGCGGCGACAGCGATCAGGCCAGCGCGTCCGGCGCCTCGTCCGGCGAGGACGTCTACCTCCAGCCCGTCGCGGCCCAGGGGCCCGACCCCTTCACCGACTCCACCGCCACCGGCGGCAGGGCCGAGCCGGGTGTCACCCGAACGCCGCAACCGGCGGCGAGCGACGGCGCCTTCGACCCGCGGAGCACGCTCGTCGTCCCGGGCTCCCTGCCGGGCCTGTACGGCGGCACCCGGAACACCGGGAGCTGCGACGTGGAGCAGGAGATCCGCTTCCTCGCCGCCGACCGGAGCAAGGCAGGCGCCTTCGCCGGGGTCGTGGGCATCTCCCGGTCGTCGATCCCGGGCTTCCTGCGCGGGCTGACCTCGGTCGTGCTGCGCGCCGACACCCGGGTCACCAACCACGGGTTCAGCGACGGACGGGCGACCACGTTCCAGTCCGTTCTCCAGACCGGCACCGCCGTCCTCGTCGACGACCGGGGCGTGCCCCGGGTCCGCTGCGCCTGCGGCAACCCGATCGGCACGCCGGCCGCGCGCGGGAGCGGCTCGGGCACCCGCGGCACGCCCTGGTCGGGATATCGGCAGTCCCAGATCGTCGAGGTCGCCCCGGCGCCCACGGTGATCAGCGACCTCACGATCGTCGACGTCGACGACCACCAGTGGATCGAGCGCCCGACGGGGCACGACGGCCACCGCCACGACCACGTCGTACCGGCGCCGGACGGTTCGGCCGTGACGCAGCGCCCCGACCGCTCGTCACCCGGCCCGCACGACTCGACCCCGGGCGTCGGCCCGGACGGTCGGGGTACCGGTCCGGACTGCGGCACGCCGACCGCAGCCGCCCCCGTGCCGTCGCGGCCGACGGCCACCGTCCCGGGCGAGACCCCGGGGACGGCCACTCCCGGCTCGCGGCCCCCCGGCTCGGACAGCGGTTCCGATCTGGCCGCGGCGGACGCCGCCAGGTCCGGTCCCACGCGGTCGGGCACCCCGACGGGCGCCCCCTCGGCCGGGAACCCGGCGGCGGCATGCCCCACGGCCACGCCGTCGGCGACGGCATCCGGGACCGTGCAGAGCCCGCCGGACAGGAGCGCCGCGCCCGGGCGGTCCGCGCCCGCGGTACCGCCCGCACCGCCGAGCGACCCGGGCACCCCCGACCAGGACATGGGCCCCGACACGGTGCCCGAGGATCCCGACGTCCCCGACGGCGGTGGGCTCGTCCCCGAGGAGTCCGCCGACACGGACACGATCTTCGACGCGGCGACGGACGTGTTCGGCAGCTGACCGTCCGCTCGGCTCGGGGCGCCCGGAAACGGGCTCCCCAGAAGTCGAACAATCGGACAAACCCTGGCAAGGTGGCCCCATGGTTCATCGGGGAGCGAGCGCCCTGTCACTCCCGGACGACTGGCCCGCCCACCCGGATCCGATCCTGGCGCTCAACCGCATGGGCAGCTTCGACTGGGACCTGGACACGGGTCTGATGCACATGGACGCCCAGGCCCACGCGGTCTTCGACATGCGCCCGGGCGAATACGACGGCAACCCCGCCACCCTGTCCGTGCGCGTGCCCGCCACCGAGTCGTACCGCCTCGACACCATGGTGTCCCAGGCTCTCAAGGACGGCAGCGAGAACTACGGCGCCTACTTCCGCATCCGCTGCCGCGACGGCTCCCTGCGCTGGACGCACACCCAGGGCTACATCCGCCGCGACGAGACCGGACGGCCACGCCGGATCATCGGCATCGTGCGCGACGCCACCGAGGAGCTGAGCGAGAGCGCGGCACGCCGTGAGCAGGCCGCCGAGGACGAGGCCCGCCGGCAGCAGACCAACGTCGTGCAGATCACCACCGCCGCGCTCGCCCACGCCCGCACCGTCCAGGACGTCATCGACGTACTGAAGGACTCCCACGGCCTCACCCACCTCGGTGCGACGAGCCTGGTCATGGGGCTGGTGGAGGCGGGCCGCATCCGGCTGGTCGCCGAAGGGCCCGCGGGCAGCTTCGTCCCCGGCACCCTGGTCACCCGCATCGACGAGCAGTACCCGATGAGCGAGGTCGTACGGACCCTCGCCCCGCGTTTCATCGAGTCGCCCGAGGACTTCGCCGAGTCCTACCCGCTGCTGTGGCCGCACATCACCGACCTCAAGATCACGTCGGCCGCGTATCTGCCGCTCATCGCCCAGGCCCGCCCGATCGGGGCGATGGGCCTGCTCTACAACGACCGGCACGGCTTCTCGGCCGAGGACCGCAACGTCCTCGTCGCGCTCGGCAGCAGCATCGCGCAGAGCCTCCAGCGCGCCATGTTCTACGAGCAGGAGAAGGACCTCGCGCAGGGCCTCCAGCAGGCGATGCTGCCGCGCTCCATCCCGAGCGTCCCCGGCGCCGACGTCGCCGTCCGCTACCGCTCCGCCTCCCTCGGACGGGACATCGGAGGCGACTGGTACGACCTGATCCCGCTGCCCGGCGGACGCGTCGGCGCCGTCATCGGCGACGTCCAGGGCCACGACACGCACGCCGCCGCCGTCATGGGCCAGCTGCGCATCGTGCTGCGCGCCTACGCCGCCGAGGGCCACACACCGGCCACCGTGATGGCCCGTGCCTCGGTCTTCCTGCACGAGCTCGACACCGACCGCTTCGCGACCTGCCTGTACGCCGAGGCGGACCTGTCCACGGGGGTCGTCCAGCTGGTCCGGGCCGGCCACATCGACCCGCTGGTCCGGCACACCGACGGCACCTGCCGCAGGGTGAGCGTCGAAGGAGGCCTGCCGCTCGGCCTGTCCGCCGAGTTCGGACGACTGGAGTACCCGGTCACCAGCATCGAGCTCGACCCCGGACACACCCTCCTGCTGTGCACCGACGGCCTCGTCGAGCAGCCCGGCACCGACCTCGACGACGGCATGCACGCCCTGCGCGAGCTCATCTGCTCGGGCCCGGACGACGTCCGCGAGCTCGCCGACCGGCTGATCGACGTGGCGGAGGACCGCGGCGGCGACGACGACGTGGCGCTGCTCCTCCTGCGCCGTCGCGGCCTCACCGACCAGCGGTCGGGCGGACGGCTCCAGCAGCACGTCGCCCCCGGCGACCCCGAGGCCCTCTCCGATGCTCGCCACATGATCCGCGCCGCGGTCCGTGCCTGGGGCGCGGGCGAGCGCGCCGACGAGATCGAGCTGGTCGCCGACGAACTGATCACCAACTCCCTCATGCACACCGAAGGCCCGGCGATCGTCACCCTGCGCGTGCTCACCGGGTCCGACCGCCGGCTGCGCGCCGAGGTGGAGGACGCCTCCAGCGCTCTGCCGCGCCGCCGGGAGGCCGGCGAGTCCGGGGTCTCCGGCCGCGGTCTCCTCCTCGTCGACCGCCTCACCGACGTGTGGGGTGTGGAGGCCCGCGGCGGCGGCAAGTGCGTGTGGTGCGAGTTCGTCGTCCCGGACCGGGACTGACCGGGAGCGTCCCGGACCGGGACGCCCGGACCGGGACGGACCGACCCGGACCTGGATCGAGCCGGACCTGCCGCGCGCGCCCGTGCGCCGTGGGGTTGTCGGTGCCGGATGGCACCCTGGACGTATGCCGGAACTGCCCGAGGTCGAAGCGCTCAAGGACTTCCTGACCGACCATCTCGTCGGCCGCCAGGTGGTGCGGGTGCTGCCCGTCGCCATCAGTGTCCTCAAGACGTACGACCCTCCGGTCACCGCCTTCGAGGGACGCGAGGTCACGGCCGTGCACCGGTACGGCAAGTTCCTCGACATCGAGGCGGACGGCCTGCACTTCGTGACGCACCTGGCCCGAGCGGGCTGGCTGCGCTGGCAGGACACCCTGCCCGACGGGCCGCCCCGCCCCGGCAAGGGCCCGCTGGCGCTGCGGGTGGCGCTGGAGACCGGCGAAGGCTTCGACCTCACCGAGGCGGGCACCCAGAAGCGCCTCGCGGTGTACGTCGTGGACGACCCGGCCGGGATCCCCGGCGTGGCCCGACTCGGTCCCGACCCGCTCGCCGACGACTTCGACGCGGCCCGCCTCGCGGCACTGCTGTCGGGGGAGCGGCGCCGGCTCAAGGGGGCGCTGCGCGACCAGAGCGTGATCGCGGGCGTGGGGAACGCGTACAGCGACGAGATCCTGCACGCCGCGAAGATGTCGCCCTTCAAGCTCGCCTCCTCGCTGACACCCGAGGAGACGGGACGGCTGTACGAGGCGCTGCGCTCCACCCTCACCGAGGCCGTCGAGCGGTCCCACGGGCTGGCCGCCGGGCGCCTCAAGGCGGAGAAGAAGAGCGGGCTGCGGGTGCACGGCAGAACGGGCGAGGCCTGCCCGGTGTGCGGGGACACCATCCGCGAGGTGTCCTTCAGCGACTCCTCGCTCCAGTACTGCCCGACCTGCCAGACCGGCGGCAAGCCGCTGGCGGACCGCAGGATGTCGCGGCTGCTCAAGTGACGACGTCCACCGGGGGCTCCCGCCCGGGGCTCCCGGCGAGCGCACGGCGTGGTCAGCGGGGCTTGAGGGTCACCAGGTGTTTGCCGTCGGTCGTGCGCACCTCGAACTGGCGGATGTCCTCGGGCCGCATCGCCGCGCCGCCCTGCATGCTGGTGGTCCTGCCGTCGTTCGGCGGCTCCATCCAACTGGTCACGGTCTGCTCGGAGCCGTCCATGCCGACGACGACCAGCTGACAGGCGCGCGGCCCGCCGCTGTCCTTGACCTGGACGTCGACCTCGCTGCCCCACACCCGGTCCTGGGTCGTGACCTGGGCCCACACCCCGGTCCGCGTGTCCGTCGCGGAGATCTGGTCCGAACGCGGCTCGTGCGAGCTGACGATCGCGATCGCGGGACCGCCCACCGCGAGCACCACGGAGGCCGCCACGGCGTACAGCCAGCGCCTGCGCCCGGTGCGGTTGCGGGCGGCCACCTCGCCGAGCAGCCGGTCGAGCAGCCGGGGCCCGGGTGCGGCGAAGGGATGCACGGAGCGCGGGGTGGCTCGTCGGTACAGCATCAACTGCCGTGTGGCGGGGCGGAACTCACTCACCTGCGCCGAGCACTGGGGGCACTCCATGAGGTGATCCTCGAAACGGAAAGCCTCCGCCTCGTCCAGCACGCCGAGCGCGTAGGCGCCGACGTCGCGATGCCGTTCCAGGGACCTCATACCGAATACCGAATCCTCGTGGCCATGGTGCGGGGTGGGGGTGGTGTTGCTGTTGCCCACCGATACGCACCGGACCGGCGAATCATTCAAGACTCGTCCGGAATCGCGGACAAGACCTTCGGAGCGGGAGGCCCCGCGGATTGGTGCGAGCCGAAAAAACTTGCCCGCGGGTGTGGCACCGCCGTCTCGGCGGTGTCCCGGCGCCGTCTCAGAAGAGGTGGATCGCCAGATGCCCGAGCGGCAGCCCCAGCCGCCAGGCCGGCGTCCACACCTTCGGGCCGTCGTCCTCGCCGGGTACGGAACCGCCCCCTGGCACCGCGTCCAGGTCGGGCGCGAGCAGTTCGGTCTCCTCCAGCCAGCGCCAGGCCGCGGCCGCCAGCTCCAGGTCCGGGGCGGGAGCGCCGGACGCGGTCGCCTCGGCGGTCCGCCGCGCCATGTGCTCACGCACCCAGTCCTGCCACGGCTGGTCGTACGCCGTCAGCGAGAGCCAGGTGTCGAGCTGGGTGACGACCCGGATGCCGGAGAGTTCGTCCCCGCTGTCGGCGAGGTAGATGGTCAGCGCCAGGGCGTCGCGCCCGGCACGGAACTCGAAGGACGTGGGCGGCATCAGGTCGCCGGTCCGCAGCAGCTCGTCGGCGATGTACTCGGCGTACAACCAGGCCATAGGGACGGTGAGTTCGCCACCGCCGGTGCCGTCCGTGCTCTCTTGACCTCTGTGCAGCATCCCTTCCTGCCTTCCTCCGGTACGTGCGCGTCGCCCGAACCCGGGCCCCCAGTCCGGAACACGGATGAGGCAAGCTGATTGCTCAACCATGGTCCTCAGCAAGGCGCTTTACGGAGGTTTGACTCAGCCCACGGTTTCACCGCAGGTCGGCCGCGTATCCCGGAAGGACTCGGCGCAGGGCGCGCAGCGCGTAGTACGCGCGGGACTTCACGGTACCGGGCGGAATCCCCAGCGTTGCGGCGGCCTCCGCCACACTCGCCCCCTGGAAGTACACCAGCACCAGGACTTCACGGTGCTCCGGAGTGAGTGTCTTCACAGCCTCCCGTACGTCGAGCGTCGCCGCGGACCGTTCGGCGTGATCGGCGCAGACGCGCGCGCTCTCCAGCACCGCGTCGCCGACCTCGGCCGGGCGCGCCTGACGGGCCCGCCGGGCGTCTATCGCGAGCCGCCGTCCGACGGTGAGCAGCCAGGGGCGTACGGAGTCGAAGTCGTCGGCGCGCAATGCCTCGGGATGCTGCCAGGCGCGCACGAGCGTCTCCTGCAGCAGATCCTCGGCGCGCTGCCGGTCGCCGTCGGAGAGGCGGAGCAGCAGGGCGAAGAGGGGCCGGCCGTGCTCGCGCTGAAGCGCGGCCAGCTCGTGCTCGGCGGTCGTCCCGTGCGTGATGGTGGTGGTTCCGGCCGTCATGGCCCGTATGCCAGCGCGATGCGCGCCGCTCGGACAGGCCGGGCACATGGTTGTGCGGTGGGCGGTCGAAGCCGTCGGTGAACGGTGCGCCGAACGGTCAACCGGGTCCGGAGCGGCGCTCGCCGAACGGTCGCGCGAGCCCGGGGCCGGGGCCGCGTCCGCCGGACTGTGGCCCGCAGTCGCGGCCGGGGTCGAAGCCGGAGCCTCGGCCCGATCCGGAGCCAGAGGCAAAACCAGAGCCAGAGCCAGAGGCAAAACCAGAGCCAGAGCCAGGGGCAGGGGCAGGGGCAGAGTCGGAGTCGGAGTCGGAGTCCGGGCCGGGTGTGACGGGTGCCCGTCCCCGGCGCTCCTTCGCCCTGACGGGCCCGTCCCGGAGCGCCGGACGGGCTACCGGCGTGCGTTGCTCCTTGACTCCCGACGTCCCCCATATGTGGATTCTTCTCAATTCATATCTGTTCATAAGGAAATCCGACTGCATCGGGGCGATTCGATGAACGCACGCACACGACGGACCACCCTGGCCCTCGCGGCCGTGGTCGTCACGGCTCTCGCGGGCTGCCAGGCCCGGCACCAGGCCCCCGGGGCCTCACCGTCCGGGCAGTCGTCGGGACAGCCGGCCGCGCCGTCGTCCGGGCATCCGGCGGCGCCCGCGCCCCGGACAGGGTTCACCCTCGTCGCCTCCGGCGACATGCTGCCCGACACCTCGATCATCGAGCGCGCGCAGTTCGACGCGGGGGGCCTGGGATACGACTTCCGGCCCATGCTCGCGGGGGCCGGACCCGCGGTGTCCGGCGCCGACCTGGCGATCTGCCACTTGAACGCGGTCTACGGCGAGGGCGGCGACGCGTCCGGCTCCCCGGCCCTCAAGGCGCCCCCGCAGATGGCCGACGCGCTGGCCGCGACCGGCTACGACGGCTGCTCCACCGCCTCGGACCACAGCCTGGACGACGGCGCCGACGGCATCCGGCGGACCCTGGACGCGTTCGACCGCGCCGGCCTGCGGCACGCGGGGTCGGCACGCACGCAGGAGGAGGCGAAGAGCGTGACCATGATGCGCGCCGGCGACGCCCAGGTCGCGCACCTCGCCTACACCGCCGGCCCGAAGGGCCGGTCGCTGCCCGAGGGGCAGCCCTGGGCGGTCGACCTCCTCGACCGCGACAAGATCGTCGAGGACGCCCGGGTGGCCCGCAGGGCGGGCGCCGACGTGGTCGTGGTGTCCCTGCACTGGGGCACCGAGTGGCAGGACGCGCCGGACGCGCAGCAACTGAAGCTGGCCAAGCAGCTCACGGCGTCCCGTACCGACGGGCGGGCGGACATCGACCTGATCCTCGGCACCCACGCGCACGTCCCGCAGGCGTACGAGAAGGTCGACGGCACCTGGGTCGTCTACGGCCTGGGCGACCAGATCGCCGGCGAGACGGACAACCGCGGGGTCCGGGACCCGCGGGGCAACGAGAGCACGATCGCGCGGTTCACGTTCGCGCCGCCGGCGCACGAGGGCGAACGCTGGCCGGTGGCCAGGGCCGAGTTCGTCCCGCAGGCGTTCGACGTGGACGCCGGCCGCGTCGTCGACCTCAACGCCGCCCTGCGGCAGGGCGCCGACGTCGGCGACATGCGCGACCGGATCCGGGACGTCGTCCTGAGCCGGGGTGCGGCCCAGGCCGGGCTGGTCATGGCGCAGTGATCCCGCGCGGCCGGGGCGCCGAACGCCGGCGGCCGGTCTACGGGACGACCGTGACCGGCCAGCGGCCCGCCTTCACCAGCCGGATCGCCACCGAACCGATGATCCGGTGTCCCGCCTGCTCGGACGCCCCGACCACCACGGCGTCCGCCTTCAGTTCGTCCGCTGCCTTCACCAGGCCGTTGTAGGGATCACCGCGGAAGGTGTGGAACTCCCAGCGCACCTCGAATATCCCCTTGACCCGCTCGGTCGCGTCACGGATGTACTTGACGAGGTCCTCGGCGATCTCGTCGGTCGTCTCCGCGACCGGCACGCCGAGCGCCGCACCCGCCGCCATCACCGGCTGGACGTAGACGACCGCGAGGAGCGCACGCTGCCGTCTGGCCAGGCCTCCGGCATATGCCGCCGCGCGGAGCGACGAGTCGGAGCCGTCCACACCGACCAGGATGACCTTCGGCCCGTCCGTGCCCCGCTCGAACTGATGCGGCTCGGACTGAGGTGAGTGCTGCTGTTCCGTCACGGCCTTGAGGTTATCGGAATCTGCAGGTCCGAAGGCCGTACGAGACCGAGGGATCTTGCCCGGCCGGCGCAGCGGACCGAGCCCGCCGGACGAGGCGGACCGGCACGCCGGGGCCCGGCAGCCGCGCCACGGTCAGGAGCCGCAGCTTCCCAGGCGGTCCCGAGCCGCTCGGTCGAGGACGGGACCCGAGGCGCGCGGTGCACGGAAGGCAGGGCGTCCG
Organism: Streptomyces siamensis; assembly: GCF_039543605.1. Classification (NCBI taxonomy): domain Bacteria; kingdom Bacillati; phylum Actinomycetota; class Actinomycetes; order Kitasatosporales; family Streptomycetaceae; genus Streptomyces; species Streptomyces siamensis. The sequence goes on from NZ_BAABKB010000032.1 coordinate 140,078, forward strand.
GCGACTGGAGGACGTCCGCCGGGCGGCCCGACGGGGCTCGACGGGCGGGGGTGCGTCGGCCTTCCTACAGTCGGAACCATGAGTGCCACCGTGGAGGCCCGCCCGCCGAAGGACTCGGCGGGCGCGGCGAGGCGGCCCGGGGGAGGCTTCCTCGACAGGGTGCCGGAGGGCTTCGCCACCTTCTTCGGAGCCCTGGGACTGCTCTGCGTCCTGCTCGCCTTCTTCGCGCCGCTGCGCAGGCTGCTGCGGCCGGTGGTGCGCTTCCTGGACCTGCTGATCGTGCCCGTCAGCGCCAACCTCGCGTACGCCGTGTTCCTCTTCCTGCTGGCCGCGGCGATCGCCGCCCGCAAGAAGATCGCCTGGTGGCTGGTCGTGGTCTACTTGGGCCTGCTCGTCCTGGTCGACATCCTGGGCGTCGCGGCGGGTCTGTTCGCCCAGTCGATCCCCTCCCTCGTCGTCTGCGCACTGCTGCTGGCGCTCCTGATCGTGGCCCGCGGCGCGTTCTACGCCGACTCCCGGCACGGCGCCGTCCGGCGGGCCCTCGTCGTCCTGCTGGCCGGGCTGGCCGTGGCGATCCTGGTGGGCTGGGGCCTGGTGGAGCTCTTCCCCGGCACTCTGCCGCGCGGGCAGCGACTGCTCTGGGCGGCCAACCGGGTCTGCGGCGGCCTCGTCTCCGGGCAGTCGTTCGACGGACGTCCGCCCCGCTGGCTGTTCTTCCTCCTCGGGCTGTTCGGCGCCCTCGCCCTCCTCAACGCCGCCGCCACCCTCTTCCGCTCCCAGCGCCTGGAAGCGGCACTGCGCGGCGACGAGGAGTCCCGCATCCGGGCACTGCTGCGCACCTATGGAGCGGACGACTCCCTCGGCTACTTCGCCACCCGTCGCGACAAGGCGGTCGTCTTCTCCCCGAGCGGCAAGGCCGCCGTCACCTATCGCGTCGAGGCCGGCGTCTGTCTCGCCAGCGGCGACCCCGTCGGCGACCGTGAGGCGTGGCCGCACGCCATCGGTTCCTGGCTCGACATGGCCCGCCGCTACGCCTGGGCGCCCGCGGCCATGGGCGCGTCCGAGGAGGGCGCCAAGGCGTACGCCCGTTGCGGCCTCGGCGCCCTGCAACTCGGCGACGAGGCGATCCTGCACGTCGCCGACTTCGACCTCGGCGGCCGGGAGATGCGGGTCACGCGCCAGGCGGTCAACAGGGTCCGGCGCGCCGGCGCCACCTGCCGCGTACGCCGTCACTCCACCCTCACCGACCAAGAGATGAGACAGGTCGTCGACAAGGCGGACGCCTGGCGCGACACGGAGACCGAACGCGGCTTCTCGATGGCCCTGGACCGGCTCGGCGACCCCGCCGACGGCGACTGCCTGCTCGTCGAGGCGCTGGGCGCCGACGGCCGGCTCCTCGCGCTGCTCTCCTTCGTGCCCTGGGGACCGGACGGCATCTCCCTCGACCTGATGCGCCGCGACCGCAGCGCACCCAACGGCGTCATGGAGTTCATGGTCGCCGAACTGTGCGCGGTGGCCGGAAAGTTCGGCGTACGACGGATCTCGCTCAACTTCGCCGTGTTCCGCTCGGTCTTCGAGGAGGGCGCCCGCATCGGTGCCGGCCCGGTGCTCAGGCTCTGGCGCCGGCTGCTGCTGTTCTTCTCCCGGTGGTGGCAACTGGAGGCCCTGTACCGCTCCAACGCCAAGTACCACCCGCAGTGGTACCCCCGCTTCATCTGTTACGGCGAGACCGGCGCCCTCGCGCGGATCGGCCTCGCCTCCGGCATCGCCGAGGGCTTCGTCTCCGTGCCGTCGCTGCGCAAGCTCTGGGGCAACGGACACCCCCGCGGCGCACCGGTGCCCGCCACCGCCGAGGGCCTGCCCGCGCCGTCGGCCCCCGGGGCGGGCGGTACGGAGGAAGCCGGGGCGGAGGAGCCGTACCAGGGCCTGCCCGAGCAGGTCCGGATCCGCCACCGGACCCTCGACCGGCTCCGCGCCGAGGGCACGGACCCCTACCCGGTGGGGGTCCCGTCCCGCACGCACACCCTCGCCGACGTCCCGCAGGGCACCGACGTCACCGTCGCCGGCCGTGTGATCCTCGTACGCGACTTCGGCGGCGTCCTGTTCGCGGTGCTGCGCGACTGGTCCGGAGACCTTCAGATCGCCCTCACCCGGGCGGAGTCGGGCGCCGCGCTCGACCGGTTCCGCAAGGACGTCGACATCGGCGACCACATCACCGCGAGCGGTCTCGCAGGCGCCAGCGACCACGGCGAGCGAACCGTCTTCGCCACCTCCTGGCAGCTCACCGGCAAGTGCCTGCGCCCACTGCCGGACAAGCGCCGGGGACTCGCCGACCCCGAGGCGAAGGTCCGCCGCCGCTACCTCGACCTGGTGTCCAGCCCGGACGCCCGCTCCGTCGTGCGGGCCCGCTCCACGGCCGTACAGGCTCTGCGCCAGGGCCTGCTCGACCGCGGCTATCTGGAGGTCGAGACGCCGATGCTCCAGCAGATCCACGGCGGCGCCAACGCCCGGCCCTTCACCACCCACATCAACGCCTACGACCTCGACCTGTATCTGCGCATCGCGCCCGAGCTGTACCTGAAGCGGCTGTGCGTCGGCGGCCTGGAGAAGGTCTTCGAGATGGGCCGCACCTTCCGCAACGAGGGCGTCTCCTACAAGCACAACCCCGAGTTCACGATGCTGGAGGCCTACCAGGCGTTCGCCGACTACGACGTGATGCTCGACCTCGCCCGCGAGCTGATCCAGGACGCGGCCACCGCCGCCTTCGGCACGCCCGTGGCACGCAAGGACGGCACCGAGTACGACATCTCCGGGCCCTGGCCCGTCAAGACGGTGTACGGCGCCCTCTCGGAGGCCCTGGGGGAGCAGGTCGATGCCGGCACGCCCCTGGCGACGCTGCTGCGGCTGTGCGACCGTGCCGATGTGCCGTACGGACCGAAGGACTCGCGCGGCGACGTCGTGCTGGAGATGTACGAACGGCTGGTCGAGGAGCGGACCGGGCTGCCCACCTTCTACAAGGACTTCCCGACCGAGGTCTCCCCGCTGACCCGGCAGCACCGCGTCGACCCGCGTCTCGCCGAACGCTGGGACCTCGTCGCCTTCGGCACCGAACTGGGCACCGCCTATTCCGAGTTGACCGACCCCGTGGAGCAGCGCCGGAGGCTGACCGAGCAGTCCCTGCTGGCCGCCGGGGGAGACCCGGAGGCCATGGAGCTGGACGAGGACTTCCTGGACGCCCTGGAGTACGCGATGCCGCCCACCGGGGGTCTCGGCATCGGAGTCGACCGGCTCGTGATGTTCCTGACCGGTCTGACGATCCGCGAGACGCTGCCGTTCCCGCTGGTGCGCCGCCGCTGAAATGGTCCCATCGGGTGTTTTCGTGGGTCCGCACCGGTGTTGCTCAGCCGCGCCGCCCCTCCACGGGGTGACTCATGAGTCATGAAAAAGGATCAGCTGTTCACCCGGCGCCGTATGTTGATCGCCGGTGCTGCCGTCCTGGGTGCGGCGGGGGCGGCGGGCACGGCCCGAGTCCTGACGGCCGAGCCGGCCGCGCGACCGGCGAGTGTCCCGCTCGGCCAGGGCCCGCAGTTGCGCACGGCGCTCAAGCCCTCCGCCTTCCGCCTCCAGCCGATGGCGGGATACGGGCCGCCTCGGCACCGGCCGGTGAAGACCGCCGTCCGCCGCGAGCCGATCCTGCAGATGTCCGGAAGCGGCCGCCGCATGGTGCTGACCTTCGACGACGGTCCGGACCCGCGGTACACCCCGCACATCCTGAGCACCCTGCGCGAGTACGACGTGCGGGCCATGTTCTTCGTGTGCGGGGAGATGGCCGTCGACAACAAGGACCTGCTGCGCGAGATGGCCGACGACGGCCACATCGTCGGCAACCACACCTGGACCCACCCGCAGCTGACCGAGCTCTCGCGTTCCGCGATCCGCCGCGAGATCGAGCGCACCTGCGAGGTCATCGACGACGCCTACGGCGAGCCGCCCGCCTGGTTCCGCGCACCGTACGGCGCATGGAACCGGAACACCTTCAAGATCGGTGCCGAACTCGGCATGGAGCCGCTGGCCTGGACGGTCGACTCGCTGGACTGGACGACCCCGGGCACCCGCACCATCGTCGACCGGGTCGAGGAGGGCGCCGCCCCGGGCGTCGTGATCCTCTCGCACGACGCGGGCGGTGACCGTTCGCAGAGCGTGCGGGCGCTGCGCGAATACCTTCCGCATTTGCTGGACTCCGGCTACCACATCACCGTGCCGCACCGGAAATTCGTGTAGAGACGGCATGCGGGCATTCGCCCGCCCGGCCGGGAACGCTCAGCGAACCTCGACCAGGCGGGCGAACACCACGACATTCCCGTCGTAACCGTGCTGCTTGGAGAAACCGCCGCCGCAGGTGATGACCCGCAATTCCGGGGTGCCCTTGCTGCCGTACACACGGTCGCCGGGGAAATTGCTCTTCTCGAACACGTCGACGCCGTACACCTCGAACACGGCCGTCTTCCGGTCCTCGCGCAGGACCTCGACCTTGTTGCCCTTCTTGAGCGCCCCCAGTCCGTAGAAGACCGCGGGGCCCTGCATGTTGTCCACGTGGCCGACGATGACCGAGGTGCCCTTCTCACCGGGCGAGACCGCGCCGGTGAACCAGCCGGCCAGGTTCGGGTCGTCCGGGGGCGGCGCGTCGACCCAGCCGCCGATGTCCAGGCCCACCGGCACGGTCGGGGCGTCGACCTGGATCGCCGGGATCTTCACCCGCTGCACCGAGGAGAACGGCAGGCCGGACGGCCCGTTCGAGAAGGTGCCGGCCGACGTGCGGCTGTCCGCCGCGGCCGCCGAGGCGGGTTGCGGGGGACCCACGTCGAACTCACCGGAGCCGTTTCGAATGAGTGCGAGGCCGGTCAGCAGAACAAGCGCTATAACGCCCCAAGGGGCGCGCTTCCTCCGCCTCTCCTCCTCTTCGGCCAGTTCGGACGCAAGCATTCGCCATCCCCTCTCGACGTGGCCGTCGCCACGTCCGTCGAGCATATGAGAACGCTAATTCCAGCACGGCCGTCCGGCGACGGGACGCGAGCGAACGGGTGGCGGAGTACATCGGTCGTGAGCCATCCGAGTCCCCGGGACCAGGAATTTTCTGACGGTCCGTGACCTGCGGCAATATCCGATTGTGTGGAATTCCTTCGGCGTGTCCTCTCACCAGGACGGACCATTCTCGAAATGCGGGCCCGTGCCCCGCATCTGAAGGTCGGTCTGGGAGGCGCTGTCTCGCCGATCCACCGGGGACGGTTCCCGGGGCGTCTTCCGCGGAGGATCACATGCGCAACGCACGCGCCCTGGCGGCCTCGGCCGCCGCGGCCGCACTCCTCGGGACAGTCGCCCCGGCGGCTCTCGCCGACGGTATGGGCGGCGGCACGGGCACCCAGAACGGCACCATCGTGGGCGGCGGCACGGGCAACCAGAACGGCACCATCGTGGGCGTCGTGCCCGGCACCGGCGTCGTGCCGGGCAACGGCTTCGTGCCGGGGTTCAACTACGGATTCGGCAACAACAACGGGTTCAACAACAACTACGGCTTCAACAACGGCTTCAACAACAACTACGGCTTCAACAACAACCACGGGAACAACAACGGCTTCAACAACAACAACGGGTTCGACAACAACCACGGGGGCAACAACGGCTTCGGCAACAACAACGGGTTCGGCAACAACCACGGGGGCGGCTCGCGGAACATCGTCGCCCAGCCCAACGTCATCGCAGCCGGGGGCCGGCTGACGGTGACGGTCGACGGATGCCGCAACGGCGGCACCATGACCTCGCCCGGATTCGGGCGCGCCACCCTCGCCCGGGTCCCCGGCAACAACGACACGGCGAGCGGAACGGCGACCGTGAACCGTGACGCGCGCCCCGGCCCGTACGACATCACCGTCAACTGCGTCGGTGTGGGCGCGCTGACCCGCCCGAACGCCTACACCGTCATCGGCGGTGTGCGCGGTGGCCTCGGTGGCAGCACCACCGGTGCGGCGCCCGCCGACATGGCGATCGGCGGCGGTCTGGTGGCCTCGGCGGTGATCGGCGGCGGCGTCTTCTGGCTGCGCCGCAGGTCCGAGAAGAAGATCTGACCGGCGTCCCCCGGAAGAGAACCGGTCCCGTCCCCCTTCGGAGACCGTCCGTCCTCCTCCGGGACCCGTCGGCCCGCGCGGAGACCGCATGTGACAGCCCTCCGCCCCGGATGCCCCCGACAGGGCGGCCGGGGCGGAGGGTCCTGCCGCTCCGGCCGTGGGGCCCTCGGAGCCCGTCATGAGTTGTCGGGCGTGGCGCGGCGGCGCGCCACGTACCACGCGGCGCCGATGGAACCGGTGACGAGAGCCGCTCCCAGGCCGATCTCCCGGAGGTCGAAGCCGTCGCTGCTGCCGCCGACACCGGCGTCGACGCCCTGCTGCGCGGGGACGGTCGTCACGTCGGCCGAACCGCCGCCCGCGATGGCGAGGTCCGTGTGACCGGTCGTGCCGCCGCAGGAGAACGTCACCTCGTACACGGCACCCGGCTTGGCGTTCCGGTCGACCACGACGGTGGCGGACGACTGCGCCGCGGGGATGCTGACGGTGTCGAAGACGCCCGAGGAGACCGTGGCCGCGCCGCTGCAGCCGCCGCTGTCCCGCTTCAGCTGGAGCGAGACCTGGCCGCCCGCGACGACCGTCGAGGGCTGGACGGCGAAACCGAACGGCGTGATGTTCGAGTCGCTGCCGTCGTCGGCGAGCGCGGCGGGTGCCGTGCAGGCCAGGAAGGTCACGCCGAGCAGTGCGGCCGACGCGACGCGTATCGCGTGCATGGTGAAGCCTCCGGGTCCCGAGGAGCCTCGCTGCGGACCGTTCCGCTCGCGTCGGAAATGCGCCTCGACGGGACGAAACGCTAGGAAAGGGTGCGCACGGGCGCGATCGCAGTCGCGCGAACGGGTCAGTCGTGTGGGCCGAACGGGGGATGACGTACGTACGGCCGGGGGACGGGAGCGGCGTGGCTCCCGGCCTCCGGCCGCGTGGTGGTCGTCGGGGTTCCGTCACCCGGTCAGGTGCGGGAACAGTGCGGTGAACGGCTCCGCCGAGGCGGCGATCCCTCTGCTGTAGGGCGCGTCGAAGTCCCAGATCAGGAAGAGCAGGAAGGCGATCAGCGCGGAGAACAGCCCGGCGAGGATCAGTTCCCGGGCGGTGCGCCGGATCTGCAGCGCGAACACCATCCCGACGGTCACCAGGGCGCCGGTGATCAGCCCGAACCACACCACGCCCGGCATGGTCGCCCCGGTCGCGTCGGCGCGGGCGTTGCGCGCGGCGTCCGCCGCCGTGACCTGGTCGACGAGCGGCTGGTAGGCCTGGGCCTCGAAGTCCGACTTCGGCTCGTAGTCGGTGACGTCCTGGCGGATGCGGTCGAGGAGCCGGCCGCCCTCGGCGGTCATCCGGCCCTTTTCCATCGCCTTCCACTCGGTCGTGACGACGTGGCCGGCATAGGCGTTGACGTCGTCACGGACGCGGTCGCGCACCTCGGGCGGATAGACGCGGACCCGTTCCGAGATCTCGTGCAGGGCCTGGGCCTCCGCCTGCACATGGTCCTGCGCGGCGCCCCGGGCCTCCCAGACACCCGCGATGGCCAGCCCGAGGACGATGGCGTACACCACGCCGATCATCATCGTCATGTACTCGATGACGTCCGGTGTCTCGGACGGATCCTCGTCCTCGCGGGCCCTTCGATGGCGCACGAGGACCACGATGAGTACGACGACGCACGCGGCCGCCATCGCGAGGGCGAGAACAAGCCAATCCGACAAGGTTGCCTCCTGGGGGGTCAGCGCGGGCGCAGCGCCGCGACGGCGAGCACCGCGGGCGCGGTGATGAGCAGGGTGAGCGAGACGAGCGACGGCCCACTGCGCGGTGGGTGCTTGTGCGGCGCGGCGTGGTACGCCGGATAACTCACCGGCGTCGGCGACGGCTCGGGGCGCTCGGGCGGCGGCTTCGGCGCCGGCGGGGGAGCGGGCCGTCGCACCACGGGCCGTGGCTCCGGCGCGGGAGGAGGCGGGGGCGGCGGAGGCGGTGGGTCCGGCTTCGGGGGACGCGGGGGTGCCGGCTTCGGCGGAGGCGTCGGTTTCGGGGGCGGGGTGGGCTTCGGCGTGGGTGTCGGAGTCGGCGTGGGTGTGGGCGGGCAGGGCGGCGTCGGCGTGGGGGTCGGGCACCAGGCGGTGTCCCCGGCCACGGCGACCGCGCCGCTTCCCGCGGCGGCCACCGCCGTGGTTCCGTCCGGGCCGGTCGAGGCGTACGCACAGGCATCGGCCGAGGCCGTGCCGCTCGGCGCCCCGGCGAGGATCCAGGTGAGCGTCAGCAGCGTCAGCACCCGTATGACGAGGGCGGATCGGGTCCGCGGAGGTCCATGCACGACCGAGATCATGGAGCGATCGCGGCCCGGCCACGCCGGAGTGCCGGGGGAATGCCCCGAAGGGGGGACGCCTGCCCTGTCGCGGTTTGACGGCGGGGAGGGGCGGCCCGGACGGGTCCGTACAGGTGCGCCAGGGCGGCGCGGGCGGGGCGGGCGCACCGGGTCCGCACGCCCGCGCCCGAACACGGGCGGAGCGCGCCGGTGACATGCGCGCTCGCGCGCCGGAGCGCACACCGCGTCACAGGTTCCGGAAAGAATTTTGTGAGCCGGTTGAACACTCCCGCCACCCCCGCCCGTACCTAGGGCCATGCGCGGCGCAGCAGGGCGCTGCAACACTTATGCGAACAGCGGGAGTTACCAATGAAGACCTCCTGGCGGAGCGCCTCGCTCGTAGCGACAGCTGCGGCCGTGCTGGCGCTCACGACGGCGTGCGGTCAGGATCAGGGCGCCCAGTCGACGGGCAGCCAGAACGTGGGTGCGACCGCCGCCGCGGGTGATTACGGGACCGGCACCACTGTCGGCAACGGCTACGGCGCCGATTCCAAGGACCAGCAGAGCGCCGCGGCCCAGGCGGAATCCGCAGGTCAGCTCGATGTCACCGAAAGCACGAAGCTCGGCAAGGTGCTCACCGACAGCGCCGGCTTCACCCTGTACCGCTTCGACAAGGACACGGCCGAGCCGCCCAAGTCGAGCTGTGACGGCGACTGCGCGAAGGCCTGGCCGCCCGTGCCCGCCGAGGGCGCCGAGGCGGCGACCGGTGTGGACAAGGCCCTGCTCGGCGAGGTGACCCGCTCGGACGGCACGAAGCAGCTGACCATCGGCGGCTGGCCGATGTACCGCTATGCAAAGGACACCAAGGCCGGGGACACCAACGGCCAGGCCGTCGGCGGGACTTGGTACGCCTCCGCCCCCGACGGCAAGAAGGCGACGCTGGCCGACCTGCCCGGCCTCTCCGTCCACAAGGATCCGAAGCTCGGCGACATCATCGTCGACAAGAACGGCATGACCGTCTACCGATTCATGAAGGACCAGGCCTGGCCCGTCTCCAAGTCGGCCTGCACCGGTGCCTGCCTGGAGAAGTGGCCGGCCGTCGCGCCGGTCGCCGAGAACGACACCAAGGGCGTCAAGAAGAAGGGCCTCATGCCCTTCACCCGCCCGGACGGCATCAAGCAGATGACCGTCAACTGCTGGCCCATCTACACCTTCTCCGGGGACAAGGCTCCCGGTGACACCAACGGTCAGGGCGTGGGCGGCACTTGGTACGCCGTCGCCCCCGACGGAAAGCCGGTCGGCGCGCAGAAGTAGTTGATCACCTCCCCAGGGTCGATCGTCTCGCCCAGAGAACAACGGAACGCGGAAGGGAGTGGACGCAGACAGGCAAGTGTGCCGGACCAACGGAACAGCGCGCGCGACCTCGGTCCGCCCCCTCCGCACCGCAACGGAGGGGGCGGACCGTTCGGCGTGCCCGTGCCCGTGCCCGTGTCCGTGCCCGTGGCGGTGCCGGTGCGGCCGGTCGGGCGTGCTCGGGCAGCACACGGAGGCGGCCGATCGGCACCGGGTGTCGGCGGAGTCCGTGCGCCGAAGGAAGTTGACGGAGTCCGTCCGGATTTCAAAGATTTCCGTGATCTCCGGCCGACGGTGAATGGCCGTCGGTGCAGCGGCCGATCACCGCGACTCTTCGGACGGCGCGACCACGCTTCGTCACTCCTCCGAGCTTTTTGGAATGCTTCGGAGCGATTTCGCAGGGGCGGCGCACCGCTTGTTCGTGAGCGGTTCGCGGGACGTCAATTCGGCACTTGCCGGAGGCAGTGACCGGGAACGGATGGTCAATTTCCGTTTTGGCTCGCCCGTTTGGCGGGCGATCAGTAGCCTCAGCTCGAACACCGGATCGCCTACGCCGTCGCCTACGCCTTGGAGAGATAGATGGAGCGTCCCGCCTGGGCCCCCCGCAGCATTGACATCTCGATGCCGAGCGTGTCCCGTATGTATGACTACTACCTGGGCGGTTCGCACAACTTCGAGGTCGACCGGGAAGCGGCACGCAAGGCGATGGAGTTCATGCCGGGACTTCCCAAGATCATGCAGGCGAACCGCGCGTTCATGCGCCGTGCCGTGCGCTTCGCCGCGGACGAGGGCATCGACCAGTTCCTGGACATCGGTTCGGGCATTCCCACCTTCGGAAACGTCCACGAGGTCGCCCAGTCGGCGAGGCCCGGCGCACACGTCCTCTACGTCGACCACGACCCGGTGGCCGTCGCGCACAGCGAGGCCGTACTGCGGGACAACGACGACGCGGACGTCCTCGCCGCCGATCTGCTCAAGCCCCACGAGATCCTGGCGAGCCCTCAGCTCCAGCGGCTGATCGACCTGAACCGGCCGGTCGCCCTGCTTCTCGTTGCCATACTTCACTTCGTGGAAGACGCGGACGACCCGTACGGAGCGGTGGCGGAGCTGCGCGACGCGCTCGCGCCGGGCAGCCTGCTCATCGTCACGCACGCCTCGTACGAGGGGATTCCGCTCCCGCCGGAGCGGGCCGAAGGCGCGGTCGACGTCTACAAGAACATCCGCAATCCGCTGATCATGCGCTCGCGCGAACAGATCGCGCGGTTCTTCGAGGGGTACGACATGGTGGAACCCGGACTGGTGCCGATGCCGGACTGGAGGCCCGACACGGCACCGGAGGACGAGGATCCCTATTCCTTCTCCGGGTTCGGCGGCGTGGGGCGCACCGCGTGACCGCCGAGCCGGACGGGCCGGAAGACAGACTGCGCCGGTTCGCGACGATCTGGAGCCGGGCGGTGTTCCCGGTGACCTCGACATCGCTGACCCGGCCCGAGTTCGAACAACTGCTGGTCCCGCTGGCCCGGCGGCTGAGCGACGCGCTGCGGGCCCGGACCTTCGAGGCGGCCGAGGGCCATGCGGTCGGCGCCGCGCTCGTGGCCGCACACTGCACGGACCCTGAGGCGCTCAGCCGCGCGCTCGACTGCGTCGACGCCTATCTGGTGCTGTACTGCGGAGAGGACGGGCCGCAGGAGGCGCTGCGGACCCGGTCCGCGCGGCTCCAGCACGCCATGGCCGCCGGTTTCGCGCAGGCCCTGCGGGAGCGGACCCTCGCCGAACAGGAAGCCATCTCCCGGGCGGCGCTGAGCGCGAGGAGCGCGGTGGCCGAGGCGCTGCACGCCAGCGAGGCCCGCTTCCGCGCGGTCTTCGAAGGCGCGGCCATAGGAATCGGCATCGCCGACCTGGAGGGCAACGTCCTCCAGGTCAACGGGGCGCTGCTGCGCATGTTCGGCGGCTCCGAGCAGCTGATGCTCGGCCGCAAGGTCCCCGAGTGGACCCACCCCGAGGACGCTCCCCAGGTCTGGCGGCTGTACGAGGAACTGGTCCGCGGCGAGCGCGAGCACTACCACGTCGAAAAGGCCTTCTACCGGCCCGACGGCACGGCCCTGTGGACCAATCTGACGGTCTCCCTGCTGCGCGACGCGGACGGCGAACCCCAGTACCAGCTGGCGCTGATGGAGGACACCACCGAGCGGCGGCTGCTCAATCTGCGGCTGCGCTACGAGGCCACGCACGACGCGCTCACCGGACTGCCCAACCGCACCCTCTTCTTCGAGCGCCTGGAGAAGGCGTTGTCCGCGGGCGACGGCCAGCGCTTCGGCCTGTGCTACCTCGACCTCGACGGCTTCAAGACCATCAACGACAGCCTCGGGCACGCGGCCGGGGACCGGCTGCTCGTCGAGGTCGCCGACCGGCTGCAGTCCTGCGCGACCGCCCCCGGCGAGATGGTCGCCCGGCTCGGCGGCGACGAGTTCGTCGCGCTCACCACCGGCCCCGGTACCGAGCACGAGGTCGACGAACTCGCCGGGCGGATCATGAACGCCCTCGTCACGCCGATCAGCATCGACGGCCGCGAGCTGACCGTGCGCGGCAGCATCGGCATCGTCGAGGGACCGGCCGGGGAACGCGGTCCCGCCGAGGTGCTGCGCAGCGCCGACATCACGATGTACCGGGCCAAGTCCGCGGGCGGCAACCGCTTCGAGCTGGCCGACCCCGAGGCCGACGCCCGCGCCATCACCCGGCACGGACTGACCACCGCGCTGCCCGCGGCCCTGGACCGGGGCGAGTTCTTCATCGAGTACCAGCCGCTCGTGCACCTCGGCGACGGCAGTGTCCGCGGCGCCGAGGCGCTGGTGCGCTGGCTGCACCCGCAGCACGGCGTCCTCGGCCCCGACCGGTTCATCCCGCTCGCCGAGCACACCGGCCTGATCGTGCCGCTGGGCCGCTGGGTCCTGGAGCAGTCCGTGCGCCAGGCCCGCGCGTGGCAGGAACGCCATGGCGGCGCCGGCCCGCTGCGGATCAACGTCAATCTGTCGCCGTGCCAGCTGACCCACCCCGGCCTGGTGCAGGACACGGTCGACATCCTGGAGCGCGAGGGACTCGACGCCGACGCGCTGTGCCTGGAGGTCACCGAGTCCGCGCTGATCGGCGCCGACGACGACCTGTTGAAGCCGCTGCGCCGGCTCGCCGAGATGGGCGTCGACATCGCCCTGGACGACTTCGGCACGGGCTACTCGAACCTCGCCAACCTGCGCCGGCTGCCCGTGAGCATCCTCAAGCTGGACCGATCCTTCACCCAGGGCATGCAGCAGTTCCCCGCGGACCCCGTCGACCTGAAGATCGTCGAGGGCATCGTGTCCCTCGCCCACTCCCTCGACCTCGCGGTCACGGTCGAGGGCGTGGAGACGGGCGCGCAGGCCGAACAGCTTCGGATACTGGGCTGCGACACCGCCCAGGGCTGGTACTACGCCCGCCCGGGACCGCCGGAGCGGCTGCACGAGCTGGCGCTGGTGGACGCCACGGGCTGAGACCGCGCGCGTGCCGTGGTCTTCTGGAACGGGGCGGCCAGGTGCGGGCGCCCCGACTCCCGGCACACCCCCACGGGCAGGAGCTGAGCGGCATGGGCAAGGAACTCGAGGGCCGGACCGCCGTGGTGACCGGTGCCAGCAAGGGCATCGGGCTGGCGATCGTCGAGGCGCTCGCCGGCGCGGGAGCGAGGGTCGTCGCCGGATCCCGGACCACGACGAAGGAACTGGACGCGCTGGTCGAGCAGGGCTCGGTCGTCTGGGTCCCGGCCGACCTGGCCGAACCGGACGCCGCCGAGCGCCTGGTCGCCGCCGCGGACGGGCGGATCCACGTCCTGGTGAACAACGTCGGCGCCGCCCCGGCCCGTACCGGCGGCTTCCTGTCGGTGACCGACGAGGACTGGCAGCGCGTCGTCGACCTCAATCTGCTGACGGCCGTACGGGTCACCCGGGCCGCCCTGCCGGTGATGCTGGACGCGGGCGAGGGTTCCGTGGTGACGGTCGCCTCGGTCAACGCCACCCTGCCCGACCCCCTGGTGATCGACTACAGCGCGAGCAAGGCCGCCCTCGTCGCCTTCTCCAAAGCGCTGTCGAAGGAGGTCGGGCCGCGGGGCATCCGGGTCAACACGGTCAGTCCGGGGCCGGTGGAGACCGAGCTGTGGCTCGGTGGCGACGGAGTGGCCGCGACCGTCTCCTCGGCCGCCGGGATCACGCCGGACGACGTCGTCGCACAGGCCTCCGCCGCCACGGTCACCGGCCGCTTCTCGCTGCCCTCGGAGGTCGCGGAGACCGTGCTCTTCCTGGCGGGCGACCGCGCACGCAACATCACCGGAAGCGACCTGGTCATCGACGGAGGGTTCATTCCCACCCGGTGACCGCTCGGTGGGCGTGCCCCGCCCGCCGGCCCCGCGGGCCCGTCCTCGGCCGGTGACGGACCCGGCCGCTGCGCAGCTGGGCCAGTTCCTGCACCTCGTGCCGGGCCGTGTCCGCGTCGGCGGGGATGCGCCGGGTCGGCGGCAGCGCCGCCCCGGCCGCCGACCTCGCCCGCCTGACTTCGGCCGGTGACCGCCCCGCAGGACCGCCCCGCCCGCCGACCCCCGCGGTCCTGCCGCGGCCGGGCCCGCCTCCGGGCGGCAGGTCCGCCCGTCAGCGCTCCAGCAGCATCCGCTGGAGCTCCCGCGCCGCCCGGGGCGGAGCCACGTCGCTGCGGTGGGCGAGCGCGATCGTCCGGTGCAGTCCGGGCCGGGCCAGCGGGGTCACCCGCAGCCCCCGCCCGGACCGCGTGGCGACCATGCGCGGGACGACGGCCACGCCGAGTCCCGCACGGACGAAGCCGAGCACGGCGTCCATCTCGCCGCCCTCGACGGCGAAGTCGGGCTCGAAGCCCTCGGCACGACAGGCGGCCACGGTCAGTTCCCGCAGGTCGTAGCCGTGCCGGAACATGACGAGGCGCTCGCCCTCGAGGTCGGCGATGCGCACCGTACGGCCGGTGCCCGGCGCGGGTGCGTCCGGCGACGACACCACCACCAGGTCCTCGCGCAGCAGCTCCAGGGTGGTCAGCGCGGGAGACGGCGTCGGGAGGGGAAGGACGACCAGGGCGAGGTCCAGGGCGCCGCGCGCGAGTTCCCGTACGAGATCGTGCGAGCCGCCCTCCTCGATGAGCAGCCGGATGCCCGGATACCGGTCGTGGAAGGCGCGCAGCACATCGGGGAGCAGGCCGGTGCACACGCTGGGGGTGGCACCGAGGCGGACCCGGCCGCTGCGCAGCTGGGCCAGTTCCTGCACCTCGTGCCGGGCCGTGTCCGCGTCGGCGAGGATGCGCCGGGCCAGCGGCAGCAGCGCCTCGCCCGCGTCCGTCAGCGTGATGTTCCCGCGCGCCCGCTGGAACAGGTCCGCCCCGAGCTCCCGCTCCAGCGCCTTGATCTGTTGGGACAGGGACGGCTGCGCCACATGGACGAGATCGGCGGCGCGGGTGAAGTGCCGGGTCTCGGCGACCGCCACGAAGTACTGGAGCTGCTGGAACTGCATACCTCGACGATAGTCCATGCCTATGGAAACAAGCTGGACCATGTCTTGGACCGATCGGCCCTGTGGGCCCTAGCTTCGACGGCATGGCTCTGGCAACGCGGACGGACCGACGGCCGTCCTTGGCGCGTACCGTGTGGGACAGCTCCGTCGGCAAGAAGACCGTGATGGCGGTCAGCGGCCTGATCATGCTGCTCTACCTGGTGGCCCACATGATCGGGAACCTGAAGATCTTCTTCGGGGCCGGCGAGTTCAATCACTACGCCCACTGGCTGCGCACCCTCGGCGAACCCGTCATGCACTACGAGTGGACCCTCTGGGTCCTTCGCGTGGCGCTGGTCGTCGCGGTCGTCGCGCACGCCGTCTCCGCGTACCAGCTCAGCCGCCGCGACATCAAGGCGCGCCCCAGCAAGTACGTGCACAAGAAGGCCCGGACGAGCTACGCCACGCGCACCATGCGCTGGGGCGGGATCATCCTCGGCCTGTTCATCGTCTGGCACCTCATGGACCTGACGACCGGCACGGTGCACTCCGGCGGCTTCCAGGAGGGCCACCCGTACCAGAACGTCGTGGACACCTTCTCCACCTGGTACGGCAACGTCGTCTACATCGTCGCGATGCTAGCGCTCGGCCTGCACATCAGGCACGGCTTCTGGAGCGCGGCACAGACCCTCGGCGCCGGCCGCCGCAGCCGCGACCGCGCCCTCAAGGCCGGCGCGAACGTCCTCGCGCTGGTGCTGACGGCGGGCTTCATCGCCGTACCCGTCGGAGTCATGACCGGAGTGGTGAGCTGACATGACCGTATCGTCCGAATACTCCGCGTACCGCACCGGTGAACCGGTCGCCGACGCCAAGGCTCCGCAGGGCCCGGTCGACGAACGCTGGGACACCCGCCGCTTCGAGGCCAAGCTCGTGAACCCGGCCAACCGCCGCAAGCACACCGTGATCGTCGTGGGCACCGGTCTCGCGGGCGGATCCGCGGGCGCGACGCTGGCCGAACAGGGCTACCACGTCGTCCAGTTCTGCTACCAGGACTCGCCGCGCCGGGCCCACTCGATCGCCGCGCAGGGCGGTATCAACGCGGCGAAGAACTACCGCAACGACGGCGACTCCGTCCACCGCCTCTTCTACGACACCGTCAAGGGCGGCGACTTCCGGGCGCGGGAGTCCAACGTGCACCGGCTGGCGCAGATCTCCGTGGAGATCATCGACCAGTGCGTGGCGCAGGGCGTGCCCTTCGCCCGCGAGTACGGCGGCCTCCTCGACACCCGGTCCTTCGGCGGCGTCCAGGTCTCCCGCACCTTCTACGCCCGCGGCCAGACGGGCCAGCAACTACTGCTCGGCGCCTACCAGGCACTGTCCCGGCAGATCGCCGCGGGCAACGTGGAGATGCACCCGCGGACCGAGATGCTCGACCTGATCGTGATCGACGGACGGGCGCGCGGCATCGTGGCCCGCGACCTGATCACCGGCCGCATCGACACGTACTTCGCGGACGCCGTGGTCCTCGCCTCCGGCGGCTACGGCAATGTGTTCTACCTGTCGACGAACGCGATGAACTCGAACGCGACCGCGATCTGGCGGGCGCACCGGCGCGGCGCGTACTTCGCCAACCCGTGCTTCACCCAGATCCATCCGACCTGCATCCCGCGCACCGGCGACCACCAGTCCAAGCTGACGCTGATGAGCGAGTCGCTGCGCAACGACGGGCGCATCTGGGTGCCGAAGGCGAAGGGCGACACCCGCCCGGCGGGCGAGATCCCGGAGGAGGAGCGCGACTACTACCTGGAGCGCATCTACCCGTCCTTCGGCAACCTCGTGCCCCGGGACATCGCCTCCCGTGCCGCGAAGAACGTCTGCGACGAGGGTCGTGGTGTCGGCCCCGGCGGCCAGGGCGTGTACCTCGACTTCGCGGACGCCATCCGGCGGATGGGCCGCAAGGCGGTCGAGGAGAAGTACGGCAACCTCTTCGACATGTACGCCCGGATCACCGCCGAGGACCCGTACACGGTGCCGATGCGGATCTACCCCGCCGTGCACTACACGATGGGCGGGCTGTGGGTCGACTACGACCTCCAGACCACCGTCCCGGGCCTGTTCGCGATCGGCGAGGCCAACTTCTCCGACCACGGCGCGAACCGCCTCGGCGCCTCCGCTCTGATGCAGGGCCTCGCCGACGGCTACTTCGTCCTGCCCTCGACGATCAACGACTACCTCGCCCGCAACCCCCACCACGACGAGGTGACCGACGAACACCCGGCCGTCCAGGAGGTGCTGGCCGAGACCGAGGACCGGCTGCGGCTGCTCCTCGCCGTCGACGGCGACCGCACCCCGGACTCCTTCCACCGCGAAGTCGGCGAACTGATGTGGGAGTTCTGCGGCATGGCCCGCACCGAGACCGGACTGCGCAAGGCGCTGGAGCGGATCCCGCAGATCCGCGAGGAGTTCTGGCGGCGCATCAAGGTCCCCGGCACCGGCGAGGAGTTCAACCAGTCGCTGGAGAAGGCCAACCGCGTCGTCGATTACCTCGAACTCGCCGAGCTGATGTGCCTCGACGCGCTGCACCGCTCCGAGTCGTGCGGCGGGCACTTCCGTGAGGAGTCCCAGACCCCGGACGGCGAGGCCGCCCGCAAGGACGAGGAGTTCTCCTACGCGGCGGCCTGGGAGTTCACCGAGACGGGCCAGTCACCCGTCCTGCACAAGGAAGACCTCGTCTTCGAGTACGTCCACCCCACCCAGCGGAGCTACGCATGAAGCTCACCCTGCGCGTCTGGCGGCAGAAGAACGCCGACGCCGAAGGCGCCATGTCCACGTACCAGGTGGACGACATCTCGGCCGACATGTCCTTCCTGGAGATGCTCGACACCCTCAACGAGGAACTCATCCTCAAGGGCGAGGACCCGGTCGCCTTCGACCACGACTGCCGCGAAGGCATCTGCGGCGCCTGCTCGCTCGTCATCAACGGCGACGCGCACGGCCCCGAACGCACCACCACCTGCCAGCTGCACATGCGGTCCTTCCAGGACGGCGACACCATCGACATCGAACCCTGGCGGGCCTCGGCCTTCCCGGTCGTCAAGGACCTCGTCGTCGACCGCTCCGCCTTCGACCGCATCATCCAGGCCGGCGGCTACATCACCGCCCCCACCGGCGCCGCGCCGGAGGCCCACGCCACGCCTGTGCCCAAGCCGGACGCGGACTTCGCCTTCGAGCACGCCGAGTGCATCGGCTGCGGTGCCTGCGTCGCCGCCTGCCCCAACGGCGCGGCCATGCTCTTCACCTCCGCCAAGATCAACCACCTCAACGTGCTCCCGCAGGGCGCGCCCGAACGCGAGTCGCGGGTGCTCGACATGGTGGCCCAGATGGACGAGGAGGGCTTCGGCGGCTGCACGCTCGCCGGGGAGTGTGCGACGGCGTGCCCCAAGGGCATCCCGCTGTTCTCCATCACCAGCATGAACAAGGAGTGGCTGCGCGCGACCCGCTCGTCGGGCAAGCGCTAGCCGTACGCCGTTCGCCGTAAGGGTGCGGACGGGCGGGACCGGGAGTGGTGCTCATCCCCGGTCCCGCCAGGCACCCCCTGCCGTCGCTAGCCGGTCCCGCCAGGCACCCCCTGCCCTCGGTAGCCGGTCCCGCCAGGCCCCCTGCCGTCGGTAGGCTGCCGGCATGATCTTCGACAACAACGGGAGGGAGCGGTTCCTCGAAGCCGTCACGGACTTCGAGGCCGCTGTGCGCGAACGGGACGTCGACCGTTCGGAACGCGCGTTCGGAGAGTTGTACCGGCAGTTCGGGGACGCGGGGGAGCGGGAAGTAGGCCGGGCGGCACCGCTGTTGGCCGCGCTGCTGCCCGAAGTGCCCCCGGGGCCGCGCGGCACCGTGGCCGTGCTCGTCGGGGCCTGCGTGGAGCGCGGTGCCGACGCCGGGCCCTGCGCGCCGCACGTCTTCGCGGAACTCGCCGAGACGCTCGCCGCCGCCGGTGAATTCTGCGAACGCTGGGAGGAGACCGGCGGAGGGGACTTCCCCGACCCGGAGGGCGGTGCGCCGGACCCGGCGCTCTTCGACCGCGTCGGAGCGGAACCGGCCCTGGCCTGGATGACGTTGCCCCAGTTCGAGATGGCGTCCGTCGCCATGCTGAACCACGCCGGGGTGCGCGGCGCCCTCGACAGCGCCCTGCGCAACCGGCTGCTGCGGGCCACGCGGACCGTCGAGGAGGCGTCCGGACACCACTTCAAGTGCCTGACGTACGCCCTGCTGGTCCTCGACGAGCCGCTGATCGTGCTGCACCGTCCGACCGGAACCGGTTACGCGATGCGCATGCGGGGCATCGGCGACAACTTCCAGCTGCACACGCTGGTCGCCGACGTCCTCGTCGTCGGCGGCCACATACCCGGCCGGGCCCCGTCCCCGCAGGAGGCCGCGGTCTGCCGCGACCAGCCCGGACAGGTGCACACCACCGGCTCCTTCAACCTCGTCGCCCCCACCGGGGAGTGGGTGTGGAACGAGGGCACGCCCAGCGACATCCCCGTCGTCGACGGAGTCCGCCTGCTCGTCCTCGACCCGCCGGCCTACGAGCGGAGCTGGCCCTCGGGCCGGTTCTTCCCGAACATGACGGGCGACCTCGTCCTGGAGCGGGTGCTCGCCCCCGAGGAGGCCGGGCGCCTGCTCGCCGGGTGCGTGACGAAGGACGGCTGACCGGGCCGGGGACCCGGCGTTCAACAACCCCACATCCACTCTCCTGGCACAGGTCACGCGCACGCCAACCGGCATCGGAAGAACAGGAGCGCACGGACCGAACACCGCTGGTCCGCGCCCGCCGCGCCGCCGAACCGGCCCGTGACCAGGAGAGTGCCATGACCGGCGTTTCCACCCTCGACACCCCGCCCCAGTCCGTCGCCCCCACCCGCTACACCGTCACCCTGGCCCGCGACGAGGCCGACGTGCGAGCCGCGCAGCGGCTGCGCCACGACGTGTTCGCCGACGAGATGGGCGCCCTCCTGTCCACCCCGGAACCGGGCCTCGACGTCGACGCCTTCGACGCGTACTGCGACCACCTGCTGGTCCGGGACACGGTGACCGGCCAGGTCGTCGGCACCTACCGGCTGCTGCCGCCCGAGCGGGCCGCGATCGCCGGACGGCTGTACTCGGAGAGCGAGTTCGACCTCGATCCGCTCGCCCCGATCCGCTCCGGGCTCGTCGAGGTGGGCCGCTCCTGCGTGCACCCCGACCACCGCGACGGCACCGTCATCGGACTCATCTGGGCGGGGATAGCCCGCTACATGGTCGAGGGCGGCCACGAGTGGCTCGCCGGCTGCTGCTCCATCCCGCTCGCCGACGGCGGCACCCTCGCCGCGGGCACCTGGGACCGAGTCCGCACCCGGCACCTGGCACCCGAGGAGCACCGGGTACGTCCCCTGCTGCCGTGGAGCGCCGAGGGCGTCACCCGGCCCGCCCGCACCGAGCTTCCCCCGCTGCTGCGCGGCTATCTGCGACTCGGCGCCTGGGTCTGCGGAGAGCCCGCCCACGACCCGGACTTCGGGGTCGCCGACCTGTACGTGCTGCTCCCGATGAGCCGGGTCGACCCGCGCTATCTGCGGCACTTCCTCTCCCTCGTCCCGGCGTGATGAGCACCCACGACGTGGGAGCGCCGGGACCGGGGACACTCGGCGCGGGCCCGGCCCGGCCGGGTGCCGGGAGCCCGGACCGGCCGCGCGCCGACGCACCCGGGCCCCGGTCCCGGCCGGACGCCCCGCCGCCGGGTGCCCTGGAGCGGGGCGGTGCCGGAGCCTCCGCCCTGGAGCGAGGCGGTGCTGAAGCCGCCGCCCCGGAGCGAGGCGGTGCCCGAGGCGCCGCACCACCCTCCGGCGCCGGCAGCGCCTGGCTGCCCACCGCTCCCTGCTCTCCCGGGGCCTGTGTGCAGTCGACGGCGTCCTGGACCGCGGTGCCCCGCGCCGTGCTGCGGCTCGCCGCGGTCCTGGCCGTCGTCCTCACCGGGGTCCTGCTCGCCCCGGGCATCGCCCGGATGCGGGCGGCGCCACGGGACCGGATGATCCGCCGCTGGTGCCGGGCCGTCGTCCGGGCCGGCGGCGTACGGACCAGGATCACCGGGACCGCCGTGCCCACCGGTGGCCTGCTGCTCGTGGCCAACCACATCTCCTGGCTCGACATCCCGCTGCTCGCCGCGGTCCGCCCGGCGCGGATGCTCGCCAAGACCGAGGTCCGGGCCTGGCCCGTGGCGGGAGCCCTCGCCGCACGCGGCGGCACCCTCTTCATCGAACGGGACCGGCTCCGCGCGCTGCCCGGCACGGTGACCCGCATCGCCGAGGCCCTGCACGCCGGTGCGGCCGTCGTCGCCTTCCCCGAGGGCAGCACCTGGTGCGGCCGCGCCCAGGGCCGCTTCCGGCGCGCCGTCTTCCAGGCCGCGCTGGACTCGGGAGCTCCCGTGCAGCCGGTGCGCGTCCACTACCGGTCGAGCGGGGGAGAGGAGAGCACCGCGGCCGCGTTCGTCGGCGACGACTCGCTCCTCGCGTCACTGTGGCGGGTCGCCACCACACGCGGCCTGGTGGCCGAGGTCGAGGTACGGCCACCGATCGCGTCCCGCAACCACCCGGACCGCCGGGGCCTGGCCGCGGCGGCGCAAGGAGCGCCGGACTGGGTGCGGGCGCAGACGGAGGTCCACCCCTGATTCCTCAACTCCCGCTTGATGCACGTGATTTGGAGTCGACGGCTTCAGTGTCGATTCGCTCGAAGCGGGTGCGGGGGACCTTGGGGCACCTACACCGAGATGATCAGCCGCTTCACCGAACCGGTGTTCCTGGGGCTCGCCGTGCTCGCCGTCCGTGGTCGGATCAAGCGGGGCTGACCAACTGCCGTGCCAGATAGGGGGCGGTGCGGCTGGCGGCGGAACGTGCCACCTCCGCCGGCGGTCCCGCCGCGACGATGTGGCCGCCCGCGTCGCCACCGCCGGGACCGAGGTCGATCACCCAGTCGGCGCCCGCGACGACCGACATGTCGTGCTCGACGACCACGACAGTGTGGCCCGCGTCGACCAGACCGTGCAGCTGGCGCATCAGAACCTCGACGTCGGCCGGGTGGAGACCGGTGGTCGGCTCGTCGAGCAGGTAGAAGGTGTGTCCGCGGCGCACCCGTTGGAGTTCGCCGGCCAGCTTGATGCGCTGGGCCTCGCCGCCGGACAGCTCGGTCGCGGGCTGGCCGAGGCGGAGATAGCCGAGGCCCACGTCGAGCAGCGTGGCCAGACTGCGGGCGACGGCGGGGGTGTCCGCGAAGAAGCCGGCCGCCGCCTCCACCGTCAGGTCGAGAATCTGGGCGATGTTCCTTTCCCGGTATGTCACTTCGAGGGTCTCGGGGTTGTATCGCGCCCCGCCGCAGTCCGGGCACGGCGCGTAGGTGCTGGGCAGGAACAGCAGCTCGACGCTGACGAAGCCCTCGCCCTGGCAGGTCTCGCAGCGGCCCCCGGCGACGTTGAAGGAGAACCTGCCGACGCCGTAGCCGCGACGGCGGGCCCCGTCCGTCCCGGCGAAGACCTTGCGCACGACGTCGAACAACCCCGTGTACGTCGCGAGGTTCGAGCGCGGAGTGCGGCCGATGGGCTTCTGGTCGACCCTGACCAGACGCCCGACCCCGTCGAGTTCCTCCGTCACTTCCCCGATCAGCGTGGACTTGCCGGATCCGGACACCCCGGTCACCGCGGTGAACACACCGAGAGGGAACTCCGCGGTGACCCCGCTCAGGTTGTGCCGGGTGACCGGCCCCACCTTCAACTGGCCTCGGGCCGGGCGGATTTCGCGTACCGGCGCGGGGGACCGGTCGAAGAGGAAGCGGGCGGTCGCCGAATCCGGCACGCCCTCCAGGTCCGCGACCGGGCCGCTGTGCAGCACTTGCCCGCCGTGTTCACCGGCACGCGGACCGACGTCCACGAGCCAGTCCGCGCCGCGGACGACGTCGAGGTGGTGCTCCACCACGAACACCGAGTTGCCCGCGCCCTTCAGCCGGTCCAGGACCGTGAGCAGCGCCTCCGTGTCCGCGGGGTGCAGCCCGGCGGACGGCTCGTCGAGGACGTAGACGACTCCGAACAGGCCGGAGCGCAACTGCGTGGCCAGACGCAGCCGTTGGAGTTCGCCCGCCGACAGCGTGGGGGCCGGCCGGTCCAGGCTGAGATAGCCGAGGCCGAGCTCCACGACCGGCGCGACACGCGACCTGAGGTCGTCGGTGAGGACCCGCGCCGCCTCTCCGTCGCCGTGCAGCGCGCGCCCCAGCTCGGTCAGCGGCAGCGCGGCCAGCTCGGCGATGGTGTGCCCCGCGAACGTCACCGCCAGCGCCTCGGCCCGCAGCCGGCTGCCGCCGCACACCGGACACGGAGCACTGGTCAGGAACCGCTCCGCCTTCGCCCTGAGCGTCGGGCTCTTGGTGTCGGAGAAGGTCTTCATGACATAGCGCCGGGCACTCATGTACGTGCCCTGATAGGGGCGTTGGATCCGCTCAGCGTCCCGCACCGGGTGCACGGTGACGACCGGCTGCTCGTCGGTGAACAGGATCCACTCCCGCTCCCGGGCGGGCAGTTCCCGCCAGGGCCGGTCCACGTCGTGGCCGAGCGTGTCGAGGATGTCCCGCAGGTTCTTGCCCTGCCAGGCGCCCGGCCACGCGGCGATCGCGCCCTCGCGGATCGACAGCGACGGATCGGGGACCAGCAACTCCTCGGTCGTACGGTGCACTCGTCCGAGCCCGTGGCACTCCGGGCAGGCCCCGGCCGCCGTGTTCGGCGAGAAGGCGTCCGAGTCGAGCCGCTCCGCGCCCGGCGGATAGTCGCCGGCGCGGGAGAACAGCATGCGCAGCGAGTTGGAGAGGTTGGTGACCGTGCCGACGGACGAGCGCGACGTGGGTGTCGACCGGCGCTGCTGGAGGGACACCGCGGGCGGCAGACCCGTGATCTCCCCGACCTTCGGCGCGCCGACCTGGTGGATCAGCCGCCGCGCGTACGGCGCGACCGACTCGAAGTAGCGGCGCTGCGCCTCCGCGTAGATGGTCCCGAAGGCCAACGACGACTTCCCGGAACCGGACACGCCCGTGAAGACGGCGAGCACGTCCCTCGGCACGTCGACGTCCACGCCCCGCAGATTGTGCTCGCTGGCGCCCCGGACGCGGACGTACGGGTCGTGGGAACCGTGGGGGATGGGCATCGGGGAAACTCCTGTGGGGCCTTGGGGCCGGGACGGCGGCGCGGCTCGGGGCAAACCCCACGATTCTAGGCCGGGGTCAGTCCCGCGACCCGGGCCAGCCCGCGATAGGAGTCGAGCAGGGCGTCCCGGTCGTACGTGCTCGTCGTGACCAGTACCTCCTGGGCGCCGGTGTCCTTGATCAGCGTCGCCAGTTCGTCGGCGACCTGCTCCTCGGTACCGGCGATGTGGCCGGTGAGTCCGGACTCGTAGAACGCGCGCTCCCTGCCGTTCATCGTGAGGGTCTCCACACGCTCGGCGGGAGGCAGCGGCGGGAAGGTGCCGTGCGTGCGGGAGTACGCCATCGACCAGGCCTCGGGGAGCAGCAGGCGGTGTGCCCGCTCGGGGGTCGCGGCGACCGCCACCGTGCCGGAGACGACGACGTACGGCTCCGGTGCCCAGACGGACGGCCGGAACGCCGCGCGGTAGTGGTCGACGCCGCGCAGCATCCTGTCCCGGTTCCTGAGGTCCCCGATCACCATGGGCAGGCCCGCCCGTGCCGCGATGCCGGCGCCCTCACCCATGGCGAGCACGAAGGGCGGCACGGTCAGCCCCTCGGGCGGGCGGGCGTGCACGCCGGTCGGGGAGGTGCCGCGGAACCAGCCGAGGAGTTCGTCGAGCTGCGCCGCGAAGTCGTCGCTCGCGGCCGCGTCCTTGTCCCGTCCGAGCGCCTTGCGCACACCGTCCGTGAAGCCGACGGAGCGGCCGAGACCCATGTCGATCCGCCCGGGGAACAGGGACGCGAGCACGCCGAACTGCTCGGCCACGACGAGCGGCCGGTGGTTCGGCAGCATCACTCCGCCGGTGCCCACCCGTATCGTGCGCGTGGCCGCGGCGACGGCGGCGGCCAGGACGGTGGGCGCGGATCCGGCGACTCCCGGCACCCCGTGGTGCTCCGAGACCCAGATCCGGTGGTAGCCGAGGGCTTCCAGGTCCTGTGCCAGGCGCACGGTGTCACGCAGTGCCTCGGCCGGCTCGTGCCCCTCCCGGGTGCGCGAGCGGTCGAGTACGGAGAAACGGGTTTCCGCGATCACAGAGCTCACAGGGGGTTCAACGCATGCGGGCCCTCAGGATTCCCGGTGCCGGCACCGGTGCTGGTGCCCCTGTCTGCGCCGGTCGTCCGTGCCGCTACCGGCGCCCATGCTCGCGACTGCGACTCGGACAGCGACCGCGCACGTCCCCCGGTGCCCGGGGGAGCCGGGCTTGGATCGAACGTGCATGCGAATGCGGCGGTCAGGGCTCCTTCGCCGTCCCCGCACCGCGGACGCCCAACGGCGTCACCCGCACGCGCCCGGAGCCGGGCCGCTGCGGTCGCGCCCGGCCGCGTACAGGCACACGATGCGAAGACGAACGTCTCGCATTCCCACTGGAGTACTCATGGTCTGGATTCCTCAGATCACGGATCTCGTCGAGCGGCTCGGAGCGGCCGACCTCGCCGGTGCCCTGCGCGACCCGGACACGGCCACCGTGCCGGTGGCGCTCGACGATCCCGGTGCCGGGCGCATCTGCGGCGTGGGTGTCCTGGCCGCCTGGCTGGCCGAACAGGAGGAGTGGCGGACGGAGCACGCCGCCGTCGTGGAGCCGGCCGCCGTCACGGTCACCGCACGGCGCGCCGTCGGCGAATGGGTCGTGCGCCTCGACGGACCGGACGGCGGACGCATCGGGCTCCCCGTCGCCGTCGCGGTGGAGCCCGCCTCCAATATGCCGGTGCGGATCTACCACTCCCGGTGGCCGCTGCTCGGCCGTCACGTCGTCCGGCCCCCGCTGGTGCGGCACGCCCCGGACGCGCACGCCTCCGACGTCGTGGACGTCTACCGGGCGGCCCTCGCGGAGGGGGACGTCGCCGCCGTGGTGGCGGCCTTCGCGGCCGACGGCTACTTCCGCGAACCGTCCGGCGACACCCACCGGTACGTCGGCACCGCCGCGCTCAACGACCTGTTCAAGGGCTTCTTCGCCGCGGGCGGGGGCATCCCGCTGAAGCTGTGCACCGTCACGGACGACGGCACCCGCAGCGCCGTCGAGTACGTCTGCGACCGCTGGGGCGACGCCGACCTTCCGCCGCAGGCGGGCCTGGTCGTCTGCACGCGCGGCGAGGGTGGCCTGATCTCGGCCGTGCATGTGTACGACGACGTGGAGGCGCCCGTCGAGTAGGGCTTCACCGGGCCTGTGGCGGGCAGGGAAACGGGTGGCCGCAGTGCCGCCATCCCACGGTGCGCGAGAGCAGGAGTGAGCATGCAGTACGTGAAGCTCGGTTCGACGGGCCTGGACGTGTCCCGGATCTGCCTGGGCTGCATGAGTTTCGGTCTTCCCGACCGCGGCGTCCACGAGTGGACCCTGGACGAGGAGGCCTCCCGCCCGCTGATCCGCCAGGCGCTGGAGGCCGGGATCAACTTCTTCGACACGGCGAACGTGTACTCGGACGGCACCAGCGAGGAGATCGTCGGCCGGGTGCTGGGCGACCTCGCGCGCCGCGACGAGATCGTCATCGCCACCAAGGTGAACGGCGGGATGCACGACGGGCCCAACGCCCGCGGTCTGTCCCGCAAGGCGGTCATGACGGAGATCGACAACAGTCTGCGCCGCCTCGGCACCGAGTACGTGGACCTCTACCAGATCCACCGCTTCGACCCGGCGACCCCCGTCGAGGAGACGATGGAGGCGCTGCACGACGTGGTCAAGGCGGGCAAGGCCCGCTACATCGGGGCGAGTTCGATGTACGCCTGGCAGTTCTCCAAGGCGCAGTACACGGCGCGGCTGAACGGATGGACGCGGTTCGTCTCCATGCAGAACCACTACAACCTCCTGTACCGCGAGGAAGAGCGCGAGATGCTGCCGCTGTGCGAGGACCAGGGCGTCGGCGTACTGCCCTGGAGCCCGTTGGCCCGTGGACGGCTCACCCGGGACTGGGACACCGCCACGGCGCGCAGCCGGACGGACGAGTTCGGCCGGAACCTCTACCTGGACGGCGACCGCGAGATCGTCGACGCCGTCGCCCGGATCGCCGCCGGACGGGAGACCTCGCGTGCGCGGATCGCCCTCGCCTGGCTGCTGCACCGCGGCGTCGTGACCGCGCCCGTCGTCGGTGCCACCGAGCCGCTGCACATCGAGGACGCGGTCGCCGCCGTCGAGGTGGAGCTCACCGACAAGGAGATCGAGGAGCTGGAGCGGGCCTACACGCCCAGGGCGATCAGCGGCCACTGAGCGGCGGAATTCCCGGTTCCCGGAATTGAGTGGACTCTGCATCCCATTGGGAGCGCTCCCAATGGGATGCCCCAATGAGTCGGGCTCGCGTGCGGCTCGGTGGCGGCGGGGTTTCCGAATTCCGTTTTCCCGGGACCCGCTGACATTCTGTCAATATCTCGGACTGCCAGGGGAAAAGGAAATCGCCGGACGGCTTGTTCCGTCTCGGGGGCCTGTGCAAAGGTGTGCGTTGTCGGCGTGCAGACAATATTGTGCTGCCTTCTGTGCCCGTACGGTCCGGCCGTTCGTCCCCTTGCTTCACGAGTGCGGCTGGATTGCTTCACGGGTGCGGTCCGGGGTGGTCGTGCGCGGCGCAGCCCCCCATGGGTAGGCCGGTCGCCTCGTCGGGCGGTCTACATACCCATTGGTATGGACTAATTTCCGTGTTGCCTTTGGGAGGAAAGCGGACGTGAATGATGCCAGGCTGCCTCATTCCCCGGCTCCGGCGCGGTTGTTCGAGGTATCGGATGAACGGCTCGCGGCCGAGATGAAGAAGAGCCAAGGGAACGCACCCGTGCACTATCCCGTCGGCGAACTGCTGGACCGCCACTGGGAAGCGGTGTACTCCTACGCGCGCCTGTGCGCTCACGGCGTACGGCCCGCCGGAATGCTCACCACGGCCGCATTCACCCGCCTGTTCGGCGAATCCCTGGACCAGTCGGGACCCGGCGCCGCATGGCGGCCCCAACTCCTCGTCACCGTCCGGCGCATGGCCGCCGAGTGGCTCACCGACCCGCGGCGCGACATGCTCCACCCGAACCTGCTCACCGGCTCGGACCGCGAGGACCGGGCCGCGGCACGGCTCCTCCCGCCCGAGGGCAGACGCCTGCTGTCCCGGGCGTTCCAGCGGCTGCCCGAGCCCGCCCGCTGTCTGCTGTGGCACATCGAGGTCGAGGCCGAGCGACCTGAGGTACCCGCGGCCCTGCTGGGATACGAAGTCGAGGACGTCCCGCCGGAGCTGGAGCGGGCCCGGGAACGGCTGCGCGCCGGCTGTCTGGAGATCCACCGCGAGCTGGCCCCCGAGCAGGAGTGCCGACGCTACAACCGGATGCTCGACGTCTCCCTGCGCCGCCGCGAGGCCGGACTCGACCCCGATCTGCGCGATCACATGGCCCGGTGCGGTCACTGCCGCCACACCGCCGACCAGTTGGACCAGTTCAACCGCCCGCTGGGACTCCCGCTCGCCGAGGCCGTGCTCGGCTGGGCCGCGCGCGACTACGTCGCCTCCCGTCCCGGACGCGCCTCCGCGATCCCCGCGGCCGACGGGGTCCATACCGCCGACGAGGCCGCCGCCACGGCATCCGACCTCACCGGAACTCCCGCCGACACGGGGGTGCTTGCCTGGACCGGGACGCCCGCGGACGCGCCCGCCGTTCGCGAGGTCCCGCTCCCGCCGGGACTCCGCCCGCGCACCGCCGCGCGCGGCCGCGGGGCCGGCGACCCGCGTACGCCCACGCACCGGGCCCCCCGGGGACAGGGGGCCGGCACGCACAAGGCCCCCCGCCGGGCACCGCGCCGCCGCGACGTGGCCCTCGCCGTCCTCACCGTGAGCACCCTGATCCTGGTCCCGCTGGTCGTCTGGGCGGCCGGCACGAGCTCCGGCGGCGAGAACGGCACGGCCGACGGCACCGGCCGCTCGGACGCGCCCGGTCCGAGCCGGTCGCCCGGTGCGAACCCCTCGTGGATCGGGACCGGGGCCCGGCCCGGCGAGACCGCGCGGGGACTGCTGCGCAACGCCGCGACCGGACTGTGCGTCGGCATCGTGGGCGACAAGCCCGCCAAGGGGGTGGAGGCCCGGCTCACCTCGTGCACCTCGAAGTCCGCCCGCCGGTGGACGTACGAAGCCGACGGCCTGCTGAGCGACGCGGCCGACCCCGGCCTGTGCCTCGACTCCCACCTCGGCTACTCGGTCCGGCTGACCGCCTGCCCGGGCGTGTCGGGCCCCGGCGCGAAGGACCGGCGTTACGACTTCACCCTCCAGGGCGCGCTGGTGCCGCGCTGGAACCAGGACCTGGCCCTCGCGCCCGCCTCAGCCGACGACGGCGCGGCCCTGCTCCTCAAAGTCCGCGACGACGGAGCCGTCCAGCGCTGGGAGCTCGACAGCTCCTCGCCCACGCTCCAGATGGAGGTGGTCAACTGGGGCTCCGCCGACGGCGGACCGGACACCACCCCCGCACCGCTCACGGAGTCGACGGAACCCGCACCGCCCGCCGCCCACGGGTCGTCCACCACCCCGTCGACCGCCCAGCCGGCTCCGACGACCTCCGCCCCGCCGTACGAGTACTGCACCTCGCCGTACGCCTACTGCCTCGGGGACGGGCAGTACGGCTCCGGCCGCGACCCCGGATACGGCTACGGGGACTACGGTTCCGCACGCGAGGGAGGGCGGGGAGGCCGCCGGTGACTCCGGCACACCCCGCCCCGCCGCCGTACCGGAAACCACCGAGCCGTCGTCATGACGGCGGAGCCGCCCGGTCAGGACGACGGCGTGCCCGAACGGGACGCCGTGCCCAGGAACTCCGCCCAGCCGCCGAGCGGGGACTGCCCGGGACTGAGGGTGCGCAACTTCCGCAGGACCGCCGGGTCCTGCACCTCCAGCCACTCCACGAGCTGGCGGAAGGACACCATCCTGACCTCGTCGTGTTCGGCGATCCGGGCGATGGCCTGCTCGACGGCGTCCATGTAGATGCCGCCGTTCCAGCGTTCGAAGTGGTTGCCGATGAAGAGGGGCGCCCGGTTGCCCTCGTAGGCGCGGCGGAAGCCGGCGAGATAGCTGTCACGGGCCTGCGCCCGCCACGCGTCGAACCGGGAACGGTCGCCGAGCGGGTTCGCGTTCGACTGGTTGGCCATCAGGTTGTAGTCCATGGACAGGACCTGGAAGGAGTGACCGGGGAACGGGATGGACTGGAGCGGGAGGTCCCAGACCCGGCCGCCCTGCACCTTCCCGGGCCAGATCTGCAGCCCGCCCGGTGAGCTGGCGTCGTACTTCCAGCCCAGGTCGGCGACGGTCGGCAGCAGGTTGGCCTGCCCCTCCAGGCACGGGGCCCGCCCGCCGATCAGTTCCTTGCGGTAGTCGAAGGGCAGCGGTTCGAGATCGGTGAAGCCGGTGTTCGTCCTCCAGCGCGTGACGAACCCGATCGCCTGCTCGATCTCGCTGCGCCACTCGGCGGGCGACCACAGGCGCACCCCGTCCGTACCGCAGAAGTGCCCGTTGAAGTGGGTGCCGATCTCGTGCCCCTCCAGCCAGGCGGCCCGTATCTGCTGGAGCGTGGCGTGGATGTGCCGGTCGGAGAGGTAACCGATCGCGGAGGCACCGACCGGGTGCTGCGGCGGGCGGTACAGGTCCTTCTTCGACTCGGGCAGCGTGTAGATGCCGCTGAGGAAGAACGTCATGGACGCCCCGTGGTCGGCGGCGACCTTGCGGAACCGGGAGAACAGCTTGTTGCTGAGCTCGCCCGCGCCGTCCCAGGAGAAGACGACGAACTGCGGTGGGCGCTCACCCGGCTTCAGCCGCTGCGCCTTCGGCTGCTTGGGCTGGGCCCCCGTGTCGGCCGTCGAACCGTCACCGATCGGCTTGGGCGGCTTGCTCCGCGACCCGCCGTCGCCGTCGCCGGTACTGCCCACCGACCAGTCGTTCGCCGAGCAGGCGGAGAGCGCGCCCAGGGCGCCCGCCGATGCCGCCGCGGTCAGCAGCCGCCTGCGTGAGATACCGCTCATGATCGTCCCCCGGGTTTCTCGCCACGGCTCCCGCTCTGCGGCCGGAGCCCCCGTACCTGTGACGCCCCGCTCCGTGCGGTGCGTCAATCGGTGGGATGCGCGGGCATCCGGAAAGGGTCGCGTGATCCAGGACACGTAGCCGTTCCGTGACAAACCCCGCCGACCTGCGGGGCAGGTGGCGGGGCAGGGGGAATTGGGGCCGCTGGGTTCAGGTGCCGGTGCCCGCCCGGACGACCGTCAGGGACACCGTCGAGGCGTTGCCGGAGATGGGTACCTCGCCCCGCGTCCACGTCACCTTGAGCGGGTCCCTCTCGTCGGGGGGAGTGACGAGGAGCGCGGCCGGCGTCGCCGTCCTGGCCCCGCTGATCTCGGGATTGGAGAAGGTCAGACCTGCCCAGGCGCTCTGCCCCGGCTTCAGCGTGAGTGTCCTCGGCGATTCCGAGGAGCGCTTGGGGTCCGGGCCGAGCTGCTTGCCCGACGCGTCGACGAACGCGGCCCCGGGGAAGCCGCGCACGGTGCAGGTCCGCCCGGACTTGTTGGTCAGGACGACGGGGAAGTTCTCCTGCCCCGCGCCCGGATCGTTGTTCCCCACGGACGCGCGCAGTTCGGAGGTGTGGCAGCGGCCGCCGCCCGAGGAGTTGCCCGAGGACGTGGGGGCCGCCCCCGACGTCGTACCGGACGCGGTGGCGGACCCGGCCGAGGTGTCGTCCCCGCCCGGGGTGGCCGTGCCGCTCGAACCGCTGTCCGCGGTCCTGTCGCCCGAGGCGGGCTCGGCGGTGCCGGAGAGCGTCTGCGGCGCGCTCTTCGGTGAGTCGTCCGTGCCGCAGCCCGTGAGCAGGCCGAGCACCGCGATGCCCGCGAGCACCGCCGCCCGCCGGGCGTGGGCCGAAGTGCGGTGCGCGGGAACCGCGTAGACCGGGTCCGTGTCCGCCGCTGCGCGCCGGAAGGTCGCCATGTCACCACTCCTTGGGAATCACCGCACGCGTTCCTCACGCGTACGCACGGCGCGTTGTGCCCCGTCACCCCTGTCCGATGCACCGGCGCACGGAAAAGTTCGCGGGATCGGCCGGGAAAATGCGCCGGTCCGGGCGCGACCGTTCAGGTGCCGACCCGTACGGACCCGATGACCCGGTCGGCCGTGTCCTTGGCCGCGTGCTTCTGACGGATCTGCACGTAGACCTGCGGCTGCGCGGCACCGCCCGCCGGGCTCAGCCCCGCCTCGACGACGGAGCCGCCGCTGCCAGGGCAGTCGTCCCAGGTCCGGATGAGACCGTGCCAGCGGGCGCCGCTGTAGGCGCGGCTGCCCTCGTAGTGGCATCCGGTGTGCGCCAGTGCCCGCACCTCGGCGGCGACGTCGCCCCGCTCGCTGAGCCCGATGAAGGCGCCGTTGACGTCCGACCGCAGGTCCTGCCACCGGGCGAGGTCGTCCGCGACGGCGAGTCCGGGCTCCCGCCCGTCCCCGAGCCCCAGGGCGCGCGGATTCCAGCCGGAGTCCCGTATCTGACGGCCCCAGGCGTCCGGAACCCGCGCGGTGACCCGTCCCGTGCCGTCCTCGACCCGGAGGGTCCCCGCCGAGGGTTCCCGCGTCGCGAGCGTGGCGGCGACGGTGACGGCGCCCGCGAGGACGGCGACGCCCAGCGCGGCGACCAGGCCGCGCCTGCCGCGCCGTGGTGCGGCCGGGGTCCCGCCCGGACCGTCCGCGGCCAGCCGTTCGAGCTCCGCCGCGAACGCGGCGGCGGTCGGCCAGCGCCGCTCACGGTCGGGTTCCATGGCCCGGGTCAGCGCCCGCCCCACGTCCGCGGGGAGATCCGCGCGCAGTCGGTCGGGCCGTACGACCTTGCCGGGCGGGCCCGGCACCGAGCCGGTGACGAGGTGGTGGCCGAGGGCGCCCAGGCTGTACACATCGGCGCGCGCGTCGATCCCGGAACCGGGCTCGGCCTGCTCGGGAGGCGTGTATCCCGCGGAGCCCGCCGCCATGGTGAGGCCGGAGGCCTGGGCCAGGCTCTTGGCCAGGCCGAGGTCGGCGAGCAGGACACGGTCGCCCCCGCCGGCCGTGCTGCGCAGCAGCACGTTGGACGGCTTGATGTCACGGTGGACGATCCCGGCCTCGTGCAGCGCGGCGGCTCCCCGGGCGGCCAGCGCGGTCAGCCGCAGCGCTTCGGCGACCGGCAGCGGACCGGTCCCGACGCGGTCGGCGAGGGTGCCGCCGTCGGCGTACTCCATGACGAAGTACGGCCTGCCGTCCGGGAGTTCACCGATGTCATAGACCTGCACGACCCGGCTGGAATCCGCCCGGCGCAGCAGCCGTGCCTCGGAGAGGAAGCGCTCCCGGATGTCCAGGTGGTCGATCCAGTTCTCGGAGAGCACCTTCACCGCGACGGGCGCCTCCAGCACGTCGTCATGGGCGAGCCAGACGACGCCGAAGCCGCCGGCACCCAGACGCCGGTCCAGACGGTAACGGCCGATCCGCTCCAGGGAGTGCATGCGACTATCATGCCTGGCCTCTGATCGACAGCGAGGGGAGCACCCGGTGCGGGACGCGGCGCAGACCGAGGAGCTGGCCCTGCGGGCGGCGGCCGGCGACGAGGCGGCGCTGGACGGACTGCTCCAGCGGATCCGCCCCGAGGTGGTACGGCGCTGCGGACGCTTCCTGCCCTGCCGGGAGGACGCCGAGGAGGCCGCCCAGGACGTCCTGCTCCAAGTGGCGCGGAAGATCACCACCTTCGAGGGCCGCAGCCGCTTCGGCACCTGGCTCTACACCGTGGTCGCGAACTGTTCCCGGCAGAAGTACCGGGAACTGAAGCGGCGGGCCGCCGAGCAGCCGGTCGCGATCGACGCCTCCCAGCAGGTCGATCCGCGCACCACGAGTGTCATCGCCGGTTCCCGTGTCGACCTGCTGGAGGCGCTGGAGCGTCTGGAGCGCGAACACCCCCACCTCGTGGCGCCGTTGGTCTACCGTGACATCTGCCAGCTGGAGTACGCCGAGGTCGCCGAGCGCGTCGGGATTCCTCTCGGCACGCTCAAGTCCCGGCTGCACGAGGCGCGCAAGCAGGTCAGGCCCTGGCTGGCGGAAGCTTCCTGACGCAGCCTCAATCCGCATGCCGGGCACGGGTGTCGAACGCGTCGGTGAGGGAGGGGGCGCGGTCGGGCGCGGCGCGGCAGGCGGACCTGCATAGGGTGGGCCCGTGAAGGAGACGAACAGCAGACCACTCGCCGTGTTCGACCTGGACGGCACGCTCGCGGACAGCGCGCACCGGCAGCGGTTCCTGGAGCGCACGCCCCGCGACTGGGACGCGTTCTTCGCGGCGGCGCCGCAGGACCCGCCGCTGCCCGAAGGGATCGCGCTGGCGCTGGAGAGTGCACGCGAGTGCGAGGTGGTCTACCTCACCGGCCGCCCTGAGCGGTGCCGCCGCGACACCGTCGACTGGCTCGCCGCGCAGGGCCTGCCCGCCGGGCGCATCTGGATGCGGCGCAACGACGACCGCAGGCCCGCCCGCCGCACCAAGCTGGAAATCCTGCGCCGACTGGCGCGCGACCGCGAGGTCCGCGTCCTCGTCGACGACGACGAACTCGTCTGCACGGACGCCGAACGGGCGGGCTTCAGGGTCGTACGGGCGCGCTGGGCGGCCACGTCGGCGGCGCTGAAGGACGCGCAGGAGCGGGAAGGGCGGACCTGACCGAGCCGTCGGGGGCCCGGCCGAAGGGGGCAGGGCGGGGCGGCCCGAAGGGACCGGGTCGGATGAGGGCGCTCAGTCGCTCTCGTCCAGGCGGAAGCCGACCTTCAGGCCGACCTGGTAGTGCTCGATCCGCCCGTTCTCGATCTGCCCCCTGACCTGGGTGACCTCGAACCAGTCGAGGTTGTGCAGGGTCTGCGAGGCACGGGTGATCCCGTTGCGGATGGCCTGGTCGACCCCCTCGTGGGAGGTGCCGACGATCTCGGTGACCCGGTACGTGTGTTCGGACATGCGGGTGCTCCTCTCCGTGGCGGGTGTGCCCCGCGTCATTCCACGGTGCCCCACGGTGCGACGGTCCGCGAGATGTCGGGAGCGTGTCGCGGAGAAAGCCGCTCCCCGTTCGCGTCCGGAGGCCCGGTGCGGACCACCCGCGCCCGGCTCCCGAGGCAGCCTTCCGTAGTCGACCCTTGACGGAATGATTGGTCCATACCAAAATCCAGAACACCCGTGCGAGCGCCATGCTCGTCCCCCACGTCGGGCCTCCCTTCCCCTGTCCGCAAGGCAGAACAGGACCCCCTCGTGAGACTCCGCCTCCTCGCCGTCGTATCCGTCACCGCGTTCCTGGCCACCGCCTGCGGAGCCCTGCCCGACAGCGGATCGGGGCAGCGGACGGTCACGGTGTGGCTGATGAAGGACAGCGCCTCCAAGGACTTCCTGAAGAGGTTCACCGAGGACTTCGAGCGCACCCACGGCGCCCTGCGCCTCGACATCCGCATCCAGGAGTGGACCGGCATCGGCGAGAAGGTGCAGGCGGCACTCAAGGAGCGGGACACGTCCGCGCCCGATGTGATCGAGGTCGGCAACACCCAGGTGGCGCAGTACGTCGACGGCGGCGGACTGAGCGACCTGACCCTCGAATCCATGCGGGACTGGGGCATGAACGCCTGGCTGCCCGGCCTCGCCGAGCCCGGCCGCTTCGGTACCCGCCAGTTCGGCGTCCCCTGGTACGCGGCCAACCGCGTCGTCGTCTACCGCAAGGACCTGTTCGAACGGGCCGGGATCAAGCAGCCGCCGAAGAGCCGCGAACAGTGGCTCGCCGACACCGAACGGCTCAACTCCGGCGGAAACCAGGGGATATACCTGGCAGGACAGGACTGGTACACCCTGTCGGGGTTCATCTGGGACGAGGGCGGTGACCTCGCCAAGGAGACCACCAGCGGCAATTGGGAGGGCACACTCCAGACGCCGGCCGCCGTACGGGGCATGGACTTCTACCGGCGGCTCCAGGCGCTCGGCGACGGGCCCGTGGACGCCGACGAGGAACACCCGCCGCAGTCGGGGGTGTTCGCCAAGGGCCGGGTCGCGCAGATCGTCGCCGTCCCCGGACTCGTCCAGGCGATCGAGCGCACCAATCCCGCGCTCAAGGGCAAACTGGGCTTCTTCCCCGTGCCCGGCAAGACCGCCGCCGCTCCCGGCGCGGTCTTCACCGGCGGCTCCGACCTCGTGGTGCCCAAGAACACGGACGACCGGGAGGGCGCGACGGCCGTCGTCGCCGCGCTCGCGGGCGCCAAGTGGCAGACCGAGCTGGCCCGCACGATGAACTACGTGCCCAACAAGACGACCCTCGCCGACGCCGTCGCGGGCGAGGAAGGGGCCGCGGCGATGGCGGCCGGCGCCGCCCACGGCCGCGCCACCCCCTCCTCGCCCCGGTGGGCCGCGGTCGAGGCCGACAACCCGATCAAGGTCTACATGTCGAAGGTACTGAGCGGCGCCGACCCGGCGACGGAGGCGCGGCGCGCCTCGGCTCGCATCACCAAGACCCTGGCGGACGAAGGCGAGTGACGCGGGGCGGCGGGTGCCGTGGGACCGCGAGGGCCGTGGAGCCGGAGCATGCCGGCGCCGGACCACGTCGGCGCCGGACCCCCGCAGGGGCCGGGGCGGGCCCCTTTCGGCGCCCGCCCCGGCCCTGTCGGCGATCCTGTCAGCGGTCCTGGCCCGCGACGCTCAGCGACAGCGCGAAGCGGCCCTCCGCGTCCGTCCACCAATGGGTCAACGCGAAGCCCGCCGAGGCCAGTTCGGCCCGCACACCGTCCTCGCGGAACTTCGCCGAGACCTCGGTGCGCAACTCCTCGCCCCGCGCGAAGTGCACGGCGAGGTCGAGAGCGGGGATCTTCACCGTCTGAGCGGCCCGCGAGCGCAACCGCATCTCGATCCACTCCTGTTCGGTGTCCCACAGCGCGACATGGTCGAACGCGTCGGGGTCGAAGTCCGCCTCCAGCTCACGGTTGACGACGTTCAGCACGTTCTTGTTGAACGCGGCCGTCACCCCGGCCGCGTCGTCGTACGCGGCGACCAGGACCGACTCGTCCTTGACCAGGTCGGTACCGAGCAGCAGCGCGTCGCCGGGCGACAGCAGCGCCCGTACGGACGCCAGGAACGCGGCGCGTTCGGCGGGCAGCAGATTGCCGATCGTGCCGCCGAGGAACGCGACGAGCCGCGGCCCGGGGGTGTCGGGCAGCGTGAGGGAACCGGTGAAGTCGGCGATCAGCGCGTGCACGCCGAGGCCGGGACGCTCGGCGGCCAGCGCCTGACCGGCCTGGGTGAGCGCGCTCTCGCTGACGTCGACGGGGACGTAGGTGTGCAGGCCGGGCAGCGCGTCGAGGAGATGGCGCGTCTTCTCGGACGAGCCGGAACCCAGCTCGACGAGGGTGCGCGCGCCGCTCGCCCGGGCGATCTCCCCCGCCCGGGCGAGCAGGATCTCCCGCTCGGCGCGCGTGGGGTAGTACTCCGGGAGCTCGGTGATCTTCTCGAAGAGTTCGCTGCCGTGGGCGTCGTAGAACCACTTGGGCGGCAGCGTCTTGGGCGTACCGGTGAGGCCGTGCAGGACGTCCGCGCGCAGCGCGGCGTCCGTGGCGTCCTCGGGGAGGGTGCGGGTCAGAAGGAACGGACTCACGTACGGGGCTCCTTCGGCTGTGCGGGTGCCATGTCGTCGTTCATGTCCTTGAGAGGGGTGAGCAGCACCTCGGTGCGGCTCGCCGTGAGCAGGGTGCGGTCGGGGACCTCCCGCCAGTGCGGGTCGTCGTCGTACGGCTCGGAGGCCACGACGGTGCGCGGGCCGGGCCCGGAGAGGTACCAGAGGGTGTCGCCCCAGGCGGTCGCCACGATCGTCTCGCCGTTGGTGAGCAGCAGGTTGAGGCGGGAGCCGGGGGCCGCCTCGGCGACCTCCACGACCGTGTCCGCCAGCGCCTGGCCCTCGTCGTCGCCGCCGCGCAGCCGGTGCAGGACCAGCGCCCAGACGAGCGCGGAGTCGCAACGGGCCTCCAGCGACAGCACTTCCTGCGCGGGCAGGGTCGTGGCGAGCGGCGCGAGCGAGCCGGGCCACCCGGCGACCGCGCCGTTGTGACTGAACAGCCAGGGACCCGCGGCGAACGGCGCCGCCGCGGCCTCCCCGTCGGCACCCGCCACGGTCGCGTCCCGCACCGCGGCGAGCAGCGCGGAGGTGCGGACGACACGGGCCAGGTCGGCGAACGACTGGTCGCCCCAGAGGGGCACGGCGCGCCGGTAGCGGGCGGGCACCGGGTCCCCGGTGGCGTACCAGCCCACGCCGAAGCCGTCGGCGTTGACCGTCCCGTGCCGCTGCCGCCGGGGCGCCCACGCCTGCCGGAACAGGCTGTGCTCCGGTGCCACGAGGAGTGCGCCGAGGGTCTCCTCGGGCCCCAGGAACGCCAGATGACGGCACATCAGGCACTCCCGGGTCCGGCGTCGCGCGCGGTGCGGAACCCGCTGAAGATCTGCCGCCGGATCGGGTAGTCCCAGTTGCGGAACGTGCCCCGGCAGGCCACCGGGTCCACGGCGAACGAGCCGCCGCGCAGCACCTTGTACTCCGGCCCGAAGAAGACCTCCGAGTACTCCGGGTACGGGAAGGCCGCGAAGCCGGGGTAGGGCGCCAGGTCGCTCGACGTCCACTCCCACACGTCGCCGATCAACTGCCGGACACCCAGCGGGGATTCGCCCGCCGGATAGCTGCCGGCCGGCGCCGGGCGCAGATGCCGCTGACCGAGGTTGGCGTGCTCGGGCGTCGGGTCGGCGTCGCCCCACGGGTAGCGCCGGGAGCGGTCGGCCGCCGGGTCGTGCCGGGCCGCCTTCTCCCACTCCTCCTCGGTGGGCAGCCGCCGCCCCGCCCAGCGGGCGTACGCGTCGGCCTCGTACCAGGAGACGTGCAGCACCGGCTCGTCGGGCGGCACGACCTCGGTGACGCCGAACCGGCGCCGCAGCCACTGTCCGCCCTCGCGGCGCCAGAACAGCGGCGCCTCGATGCCGTGACCCCGGACGTGGTCCCACCCTTCGGGAGTCCACCAGCGCTCGTCGCCGTACCCGCCGTCCTCGATGAAGGCCAGGTAGGCGGCGTTGGTGACGGGCGTGGTGTCGATG
Organism: Streptomyces siamensis; assembly: GCF_039543605.1. Lineage (NCBI taxonomy): Bacteria > Bacillati > Actinomycetota > Actinomycetes > Kitasatosporales > Streptomycetaceae > Streptomyces > Streptomyces siamensis. The sequence continues at coordinate 179,678 of NZ_BAABKB010000032.1, forward strand.
AAGAAGGACGGCACCGTACGCCGGTGCGCGGGCCGTTCGTTGTCCAGCGCCCACGGCTCGGTGGACGTGCCCATCGTGAACGGGCCACCGGGGACGAGGACTTCACGGGGCCCGGTGAACCGAGGCACCGGAGCGGGGTCCGGCGCCGTCAGCGCGGCCGGCCCGCGGCGCAGCTGATGGGTGATCAGCATGGTCTCGTCGTGCTGCTGTTCGTGCTGCGCGATCATCCCGAAGGCGAACCCCGCCTCGGTCAGCCGCGTGCCGTGGAACGCGGTGCCCTCCAGGACGTCCAGGGCCCGGCCGCGCACCTCGGCCGCGTACTTCCGGGCCTCCGCGGGCGGCAGCAGCGGCAGCGACGGGCGCTCGGCGCGCGGGTGCTCGAACGCGTCGTACAGCCCGTCGATCTCGGGGCGCATCGCGTCGCGCCCCGCGACCGCGCGCAGCAGCCACAGCTCCTCCTGGTTGCCGATGTGCGCGAGGTCCCACACCAGGGGCGACATCAACGGCGAGTGCTGTGCGGTCAGCTCGGGGTCCTCCACGCAGGACGTGAGGAGCGCGGTGCGGTCGCGGGCCGTGGTGAGCGCGTCCAGCGCACGCTCCCTGAGCGACTCCGGGTCCGTGAGCGATTCGGGGGCGGTCATGTGCGGATGTCCTTCCCGTGGAACTGACCGTTCGAACGACTGTGTGAAGGATCGAGGGTGCGGGCCGGGGAGTGCCCCTGGAGGCTGCTGAGCAGATCGTCGGCGGGGCAGCGACCGCGGGCCACATAGCGCTCGATGAACTCCGCCACGGCGTCCAGGACGTCCGTCGTGGCACCGAGCCGGGGCAGCGCCTCGGCCGCCGCCGCGAAACAGACGGTCGCGGCCTCCCGCAGCTCCGGATCGGCCAGACCGAACCGCGCGGCGTCACGCCACAGCGGATTGCGCGGGGCGGCCAGGGGGCCGGCCCGCTCCGCGAGCGGCTTCACCGTCCGGTAGGCGGTCTCGGCAGCGTCCGGATCGTCGAAGAGCGCCGCCGTCACGGCGAGCGGCACGATCCAGCCGTCGTCGCCCGGCTGCGCGTCGATCATGCGCAGCTCCAGATGCCCGCGCGGCCGGACCGGCGGGAACAGGGTCGTCAGGTGATAGTCCAGATCCTCCTTGCACGGCGGGCTGCCCGACCGCGTCCAGTCACGGAACGTCATGTTCTCGGGCACGTCCCAGGGGCCGCTGGACGCCCGTACGCACATCACCGGGGAGTCCAGGACGTGCCGGGCCCAGGCGGCGCGCGGCTCGACGCCCGGCGTCGGCGCGTCGGTGCGCCCCGGGTCCATGGCGGTCCACAGCGACTGCCGGGTGGAGAGCCAGCCGGTGCGCCGCCCCCGGGCCATCGGGGAGTGGGCGAACGCGGCCACCAGGACCGCGCCCAGCTGGTGGGCCAGCCACCAGCGGCGCCCGTGGCCGAGCGGGCCCGGCTCCTCGTACCCGGCGTCCAGGCACACCTGGACGGACGCGGAGGTGCACATCATGGCCCGGCCCTCGGGCCCCGCGCGGTCGAGACAGTGCTCCATGGCGTCGTACCTGGGCTCATGGAGGAAGCGGCGCGGCGGGTTCCACGGGTCCTGGCCGTAGCCGATCAGGCCGAGACCCGCCGCGCGCAGCGTCGCGCGGACGGCGTCGAGGTCGGCCGAGACGGACCCGATGCACTCCATCAGGGAGGCGGCGGGAGCGGAACTGAGCTCCAGCTGGCCGCCGGGTTCGACGGTGAGCGCCGAACGCAGGGGCAGGGTCCGCAGTGCGGCGTAGGCCGCTTCGAGTCGTGCGGAGGGGACGGGGAGCCGCGGCTGCCGCAGCTCGTGGACGAGCCATTCCACTTCGACACCGAGGTACCGGGGCGGCCCGGTCTTGAAGCAGATGCCTCGGACCAGAGCGTCGACCTCGGCCTCGGTGACGACGGAATGGGACTCCGTACAGTCACTCACCGAATCGGACATGTAGGGATCCTCCTGAGATTCCAGCATGCCGCCGGCCCGGGATCTTGTGGGCCGGACCGGCAATCACCCGTCCCACCCAAGACCCTCGCGGCGGTTCGCACAAGGGTGCAGATCGCCGCTTTCGGGACCGCCAAACACTGTTTGCGGGGCCGCGAAACTCTGTTGCGCCGCATGACCAGCATCGCTCACGATGCGTTCATGGGCACGACGGGGGAGATCACGCAGGGGGCGCTCGCGGCACGTACGGGGGTCGCGCCATGAGCGCTCGCCTGCGTGCGACGGCACTGCGGACGGAGGAAATCGTCGCGGCGGGGGCCTATCGCGCGTCCGACGGACGTGAGGTCCCGATCGGCGCGGCCGTGGCCGCCGCCCGTGCCGGCACGAGGATGCACGGTCCGGAGCCGGTGGAGGTCCCTGCGTTCGCTCCGCGGGAGACGGTCGTCGAGGTCACCGCCGAGAGCAGCCTCCAGGTCGCCCGCAGGCTGACCGGGGACGACCCCGTCGCCATACTGAACTTCGCCTCGGCGCGCAACCCGGGCGGCGGCTATCTGAACGGCGCGCAGGCCCAGGAAGAGGCCCTGTGCCGGGCCTCGGCGCTGTACACGTGCCTGGCCGGGGTCCGCGAGTTCTACGACCACCACCGCGCCCACCGCGATCCGTTCTACACGGACCGGGTGATCCACTCGCCCGCCGTGCCCGTCTTCCGCGACGACCGCGGCGCCCTCCTCGACGCGCCGTACCACGCCGGATTCCTGACCGCCGCGGCGCCCAACGCGGGCGTCGTCCTGCGCAGGACACCCGAGCGCGCGGCCGAGCTGCCGGGCGCCCTCGCGGTGCGCGCAGAGCGGGTCCTGGAGACGGCCGTGGCCCACGGCTACCGGCGACTGGTGCTCGGAGCGTGGGGCTGCGGCGTCTTCCGCAACGACCCCGCACAGGTGGCGGACGCCTTCCACACGCTGCTGGGCGCCGACGGCCGGTTCGCCGGCGCCTTCACCCACGTCGTGTTCGGAGTGCTCGACCGCACCCGCGGGTCGGTCACCCTGGGTGCTTTCGAACGGGCATTCGCAGAGCTGGCCGTGCGTCGGTAGCCGATCCGCTCACCGCCAGCCGTAGCGCTCCCGCAGCCGGTGCACCACCAGGTTGAAGCGCATCCGGTCCAGGGCGCACGCCTCGCGCCGCATGCCGGCCTCGTGCAGCCGCAGCACCCGGTCCACGTCCACCCACGAGTCGCGCCCCGACCGGTCCCACGGACCGCTGCCGATCGGCACCCATTCACGGTCGCCGTCGTGCCGCTTGCTGGAGAGCTGCACGGCGAGGAACGTGCCGGCGGCCTCGCGGGCGACGACGAGCACCGGACGGTCCTTGCCCCGTCCGTCGTTCTCCTCGAAGGGCACCCACGTCCAGACGATCTCACCGGGATCGGGGTCCCCGTCGTGCGCGGGGGAGTACTCGGTCCGCACCCGCCCCACCTCGCGGGGCTCGGCCTCGGTCGTCGCGGAGGGGCCGTGGCGGCCGGGCACGTCTTCGTCGGTAAAGGCAGTCACGCGGGCCACGTTAGAGCCTGCCGGGCGCGCACCGACGGGCAGGGCCGACCTCCGCTGACGGGACGCCGGCCCGCGGGCCCCTGTTACGAGACCCCGTGGACACGCGACTTCGGGCGTACGGGAGCCAACTCCCGTACGCCCGAAGCCTCAGCGCCTCATCCCTCGTCGTTCTCCACGGCCACCTTCTCCGTGCGCGGGCCCGTGAAGCCGTTGAGCCCGGCGGCCGTGCCGTTCGGCGCGGTGCCGTTCTGGTTCATCGACGCGAGCAGCTGCCGGGCCAGACCCAGGCCGGTGCCGCCCATGGTGAGCGCCTTGGCGAACATGTCCGACATGCCGTCGGCCCCGTTGAGCAGGACCATGTGGTCGACGTTGCCGAACGCGCTCGCGCCCGCCTGGACGATCTCCGGCCAGTTCTCGGCGAGTTGCTGGGCGACCACCGCCTCCTGGTTCTCGGCCAGGGCGGCGGCCCGCGCCTTGATCGCCTCGGCCTCCGCGAGACCCCGCGCGCGCGTCGCCTCGGCCTCCGCCAGACCCTTGGCCTGAGCGGCGGCCGCCTCCGCCTCGCCGGTGGCGCGGGTCGCCGTCGCGGTGGCCGCACCCCGGGCCTTCGTCGCCTCGGCCTCGGCGTTGGCGGCCGTCTTGACCCGGTTCGCCTCGGCCGCGGCCGCCAGTTCGGTCTCCTTGGCCTTGGCCTGGGCCGACGAGATGCGTGCGTCGCGGTCGGCCTCGGCGCGGGCACGGATCTCGTACGCCTTCGCGTCCGCCGGCTTGCGCACGTCCGCCTGGAGCTGCTGCTCGCGGCGGTGCGCCTCGAGTTCGGCGACCCGGGTCTCCTGGACGACGACGTCCTGCTGGGCGGCCGCGAAGGCGAGCGGGCCGGCCTGCTGGGCCTTGGCGGCGGCCTTGTCCCGCTCGGCCTGGTAGCCGGCCTGGAGGATCTCGCTGTCCCGGGTCGCCTCCGACATCCGTGCCGCTGCCTGCTGTTCGGCCTCGGTGGCCAGACGATTCGCCTCGGCCTGCGCGATACGCGCGTCGCGCTGGACGGCGGCGGCGTGCGGCATGGCGAGGTTCTTGATGTACCCGGTCGGGTCCTCGATCTCGTGGATCTGCAGCGAGTCGACGATCAGGCCGAGCTTCTCCATCTCCGTACCGCACGCGGCACGGGTCTGACCGGTCAGCTTCTCCCGGTCGCGGATCATGTCCTCGACGGTCAACCCGCCGACGATGGACCGCAGATGACCGGCGAACACGTTGTGCACCCGCTCCGACATCAGCTTCTGCTGGTCGAGGAAGCGGCGGCCCGCGTTGGCGATCGACACGAAGTCGTCGCCCACCTTGAAGATGACCACGCCACGCACCTTGAGCGGAATGCCCTGGTGCGTCACGCAGTCCACGGACAGCTGGGTCTCGTTGAGGTCGAGCGACAGCTTGCGCACCGCCTGCACGCCCGGCAGCACCAGCGTGCCGCGGCCCGTCACGATGCGGAATCCCATGCCTTCTTCAAGGCCCTCGGTCCGATGCTTCGAACCGGAGATGATCAGTGCTTCGTTGGGCTCCGCGACGCGCCACATGAGCTTGAAGACCACAACGACGAAGATCAGCGCGAGGACGGCTGCCCCCGCGACGACGCCGACAACCATCGGCATACGCCCCCTTTGCATGGTGCCCTTTCGGCACCGAACGAACGGGAGTGTGCTCCTGCGCAAGGCCGGGGTACAGACGCTGACAGATCCTTGTCGCAATCTTGACGCATACGGCTCTCACCTGGGACGAAGGCCTCACATACGAGCTGTTGACGACGGTGCGCGGGGCACACGCCGACGGCCGCGTCGTCACGGCGCGGCGATCGGTTCACGTAGGCGGAGGGCGCGGTCAGCGGTTCACACGTACGGCGGAGGGCGCGGTCACCGGCTCAAGCCCTGCGGTGCGCGGTGCCGAGTGATGCCGTGCAGCGGAGGGCGCCGCACGCCGAACTCCCCTGCGGCGCACTCCAGTCGGCGTCGGCGTAGGCGCGCGCGCCGGCGTCAGTCGTCGTACGCGGCCGACACGTACACCGTGCGCGGCGGCAGGTACTCCACCACCATCACGACCGTGCCGCGCTCGATGCGGTCCTTCGACGTGGCGGGGTACGCGAGGAAGTGCTCGGCGCCGCCACGCACCCGGACGATCACCTCGCCGACGAGCCCGGGCCCGACCGTGCCGGTCACCCGCCCCATCAAACCGACCATCGACGCGTCGTCCATGGTCACAGGTTGACGTGCTCCCTGGCCTAAAGTCCAGGGATTCCGGCCTGGGTCGTCTGACCCTTCCAGGGGCTTCCTGCTTCACCGCGCTGTGCCGGGACTTTCGTCCCGGTCTTACCAGCGCTCCACGAGGCGTTTAGCGTCTCCGCCCGTCCGGCGGCGACGATTCGGCGTCCTTTGAAGAGGACGTTACGTGCTGCGTTGTGGTCGCGGTCGTGCACGGCGTGGCATTCGCCGCACGTCCACTCGCGGACGTGCAGGGGCTTGGGGCCGTCCCGGAATCCGCAGGCCGAGCAGACCTGGGAAGACGGGAAGGCCCGGTCCACCTTGGCGAAGGTGCGGCCGTGCTTGGTCGCCTTGTACTGGAGCATGCCGACGAACGTGGACCATCCCGCGTCGTGCACGGACTTGGCCAGCCGGGTGCGTCCGAGACCGGACACCGCGAGGTCTTCCACGTACACCGCTTGGTTGTCGCGGATGATCTGTGTGGAAGCCTTGTGGTGGAAGTCCCGGCGCCGGTCGGCCACCTTGGCGTGCTGGCGTGCGACCTTCATGCGGGCCTTGGCCCGGTTCTTCGATCCCTTGATCTTGCGGGACAGTTCCCGCTGAAAGCGCTTGAGCTTCTTCTCGGCCCGGCGCAGAAAACGCGGGCTGTCGATCTTGCGGCCGTCGGACAGGACAGCGAAGGCAGACAGGCCGAGGTCGATGCCGCACTCCGTCTCGACTTCCGGGAGGATGTCCGGCTCGGTGTCGACGACGAAGCTGAGGAAATACCGGCCGCAACTGTCCTTGGTGACGGTCAGGGACGTGGGCGCGGCCGGCAGTGGACGGGACCACTTGACCTGGAGGTTGCCGACCTTGGCCACATACACCGTGCCGTCGTCCTGAAGAGAGAAGGCGTTGATGTTGAGACGGATCGATTGCCGGCTGTCCTTCTTCGACTTGTAGCGGGGCGGTCCGACCTTGCGGCCCTGCCGCTTGCCCTTGACCGAGTCGAAGAAGTTCTTGTAGGCGGTGTCCAGGTCCCGCAGGGACTGTTGCAGGACGACCGCCGACACGTCGGCGAGCCAGGCGCGTTCCTCGGTGCGCTTGGCCTGGGTGATGCGCAGCCGGGACAGCTCCGCCGACTTCACATACGGCAGCCCGGCCGCGTGCGCTTCCTTCCGGTCACGCAGGCAGTCGTTCCACACCACGCGGGCGCATCCGAACGCACTGGCCAGCGCACGGCGCTGGGAGGCGTCCGGGTAGGCCCGGTAGTTGTAGCGGAGCTGCACACCCAAGATCCTACTGCGATTGGTCTCATGGATGGACAGAACGATTATGGGCGTGGCAGACACGTTGTTTCGGCGATGCATGTTCACTTGGTCTTTGTGACGAAGTATCGGCGCGGGGTGTTCAACGACGAGATGCTGACACGCTGTGAAGAGATCATGAGCAAGGTCTGCGAGGACTTCGAAGCAGAGCTCACGGAATTCAACGGCGAACGCGATCACGTCCACCTCCTGGTGCACTACCCGCCCAAGGTCGCCGTCTCGAAGCTGGTCAACAGCCTCAAAGGTGTATCCGCCCGCCGGATACGGCAGGAGTTCACCGGTCAGATCAACCGCGCCATCATGCACGGACACCTGTGGTCGCCCTCGTATTTCNGCGCCCGCTCTAAAGTGCACGTCAGAGCTGCCTTGAGATGCATTCATCCCCGGCGTGAACGCCGGGGCTTTCTGCAAGAGTCCCGGTAAGGCCGGAACTCCCTCACGCCACCGGTGAGTCCGCGGGAGTCCGGTGTGGCGGCCACCGCTCGTGCCAGCGCCCGTCCGCCTCCAGCTGCGCGGCCAGCGACACCAGCAGGAGTTCGCTGTTCGCGGGGCCGAGCAACTGCGCGCCCACGGGCAGTCCGTCACCGACGAAGCCGGCGGGCACGTTGACCCCGGGCCAGCCGAGGATGTTCCACGGCCACGCGTAGGGGCAGGCCGCGATCATGGCCCGGTCGGTGCCCAGGCCGTTGAGGTTCACCATCGAACCGATCCGCGGCGGGGGAGCGGCGGTCGTCGGCGCGAGCAGCACGTCGTACGTCTCGAAGAGCGCGCCGACCCGCCGGTGCAGCGCGGCCTCCGCCTTCCGGGCGGCCCGCAGGGGCGCGCCGCCGAGCAGCCTGCCCAGCCGGGCGGCGTCGAGAGTGCGCCGGTCGAGCAGGTCCTGCCGCGGCACCTCGCGCACGTGTTCGGCGAGCCCCGCCGTGGCACGCGGGATGAAGGTGAGGCCGATGCGCCCGTAGCGCGGCTCGGCCTCCTCCACCACGTGCCCGAGCTCCGCCAGCCGTTCCGCCAGCGCGACGACACGCGCGCGTACGGCGGGATCGAGACGGGCGGGCAGCGCCGTGAACGGCGGCTTCAGCGACAGCGCGATGCGCAGCCTTCCGGGGTCGCGCCCCACCGCGTCCTGGACCCGCAGCGCGGGCGGGCGGTGCAGATCGCCGTCGTGGTTGCCGCTCGCCGCGTCCAGGAGGAGAGCCGCGTCGGCGACCGTGCGGGCCAGCGTGCCGTTGACCGTGATGCCCTGGAACGACTCCGGGCGCGGCCAGGTGGAGATCCGGCCGCGCTGCGGCTTGATGCCGACCAGATGCGTCCAGGAGGCAGGGATGCGCACCGAGCCCGCACCGTCCGAGCCCAGCGCGGCGGGAACCAGCCCCGCCGCCACGGCGGCCGCCGAACCCCCGGACGAGCCGCCCGGGGTGTGGTCGTGGTGCCATGGATTGCGGGTGGCACCGAAGGCGGGCCCTTCGGTGAAGGGCCACTGACCGAGCTCGCACGTGTTGGTCTTGCCCACGACGACGGCTCCGGCCGCCCGCAGCCGGCGGACCGCCTCGCCGTCCCGGTCCTTCGGCGGGAAGTCGCCCGGACAGCCGAACGCGGTCGGCTCACCCGCCACGTCCATGTCGTCCTTGACCGCCACCGGCACCCCGAGCAGGGGCCGCCGCACCCCTGCCGCCAACTCCGCGTCCGCGGCGTCCGCCTCGGCGAGAGCGGCCTCGGCGCGCACCACACGGAACGCGTTCAGGGTCGGCTGCGTCGCGTCGATCCGTGCCAGCGCACGTTCGGTCAACTCCCGCGCGCTCACCTCGCCGTCGGCGAGGGCGCGGGCACATTCGGCCAGACCTGCGGCACGGTCGGGAACCATTCGGGACACCTCCGAAGCACTCTGTCTACCGAACGGTAACCTCTGGACGCTCCGACCGGTACGGGAAGGGCAACTTCCATTGAGCCAAATGGAGTTCTGCACGTCGCGGGGCCCTTGGACCCCCGGCACGGAGCGGCTCGCCGGGGTTCTGCAAGGATGCCGTACGTCATGGTGCAGATACCGAAGCAGTCCGCCCCGTCGTCCCCCGCCCAGCGCCCCGTGCCGACGAGCGCCGATGTGGCCCGTCTGGCGGGAGTGTCCCGCGCGACCGTCTCGTACGTCCTGAACAACACCAGCGCCGTCCGGATCAGCGAACCCACCCGCCGCCGCGTCCACGAGGCCGCCAAGGAACTCGGCTACGTCCCGCACGCAGCCGCCCGCAGTCTGCGCGCCGGACACAGCCGCATGGTCCTCATGCCCGCCCCGACCGTCCCGGTGGGCCCCCTCTACAGCCAGTTCTTCAACGAACTCCAATGGGCGCTGAGCCGCCTCGACTACACCGTCGTGCAGTACGGCGGTGTCGGCCTGCACGGCGACGAGGCGGCCCGCGCCTGGGCGGAGCTCCGCCCGGTCGCCGTCCTGGTGCCCGGCAGCGGCCTCGGCCCCGAGGGCCTCGCCGTCCTCAAACGGGCCGGCGCCCGCGCCGTGGTCACCCTGGGGCCCGAACGCGTCGAGGGCGCCCACGCACTGCTCATGGACCACGACCGCGTCGGCCACAGCGCGGGCGCCCACCTGCTGGCCCGCGGCCGTCGCCGGATCGGCGTAGTCATGCCCGGCGAATCCGGACTGGAGATCTTCTCCCGGCCGCGCCTCGACGGAGTCCGCCGCGCCCTGCGCGGCAGCGAGGCGTCCGTCACCGAACTGCCGCTCGCGTACGCGGAGGAGGACGCGGCCCGGCTCGCGGCGCGCTGGCGCACCCTGGGCCTCGACGGTGTGTTCGCCTACAACGACGAGTACGCCATGCTGCTGATGCGCGCCCTGCAGGACGAGGGCGTCGGCATCCCGGACGAGACGGCCGTCATCGGCGCCGACGACCTGATGCTCGGCCGGCTCCTGCGGCCGCGCCTGAGCACCGTCCACATCGAGTTGCCGTCCGGCCGCGACCTCGCCGAACTGGTCGACCGCGCCGTCCGCCGGCCGGGTGCGGCGCCCGAGACGCACGAGGTCCTCGGCGCACGGGTCGTGCACCGCGATTCGAGCTGAGAGAGGCTGGGCCCGCACCCGGGTCTGTGTGAGGCTGGGGGCTGTTCCCCGCGGACACCGGACACCGGAGGCGCGACATGCGGACCACGGTCGGCATCATCGGCGGCGGGCCGGCAGGCCTGCTGCTGGCCCGGCTGCTGCACCGGACGGGGATCGACTGCGTCGTCCTGGAGAGCAGGACACGGTCCTACGTCGAACGGCGTCAGCGCGCCGGGATGCTGGAGCAGGGCACGGTCGACGCGCTGCGCGAGAGCGGAGCCGGTGCGCGCCTCGGCGCCGAGGGCCTGGTCCATCACGGGATCGAGCTGCGCTTCGAGCGCGAGCGCCACCGCGTCGACTTCCCCTCGCTCACGGGCGGCCGTAAGGTCACGATCTACGCCCAGACGGAGATCGTGAAGGACCTCGTCGCCCTCCAACTCGCCGACGGGCCACCGCTGCTGTTCGGGGCGCGGGCGCTGGCCGTCGAGAAGGCGGAGAGCGAGGCGCCCGTCGTACGGTTCGTGCACGAGGGCCGCGAGCTCACCCTGACCTGCGACTACGTGGTGGGCTGCGACGGCTCCCACGGCATCGCCCGAGACGCCTTCCCCGCGGACGTGAGCCGCACGTACGCCCACGACTACCCCTACTCCTGGCTCGGCGTCCTGGCCGAGGTGCCGCCCTCCTGCGAGGAACTCGTCTACGCGCGCGGCCCGGGCGGTTTCGCGCTGCACAGCATGCGCTCGCCGTCGGTGTCACGGCTGTACCTCCAGGTCCCGAACGGCACCGTCGGCGACGACTGGCCCGACGACCGCATCTGGGACGAACTCGCCGCACGCTTCGCCATCGACTCCGACTGGCGGCTGGAACGCGGCCCGATCACCGCCAAAGGGGTCACCCCGATGCGCAGCCTCGTCCACGAACCGATGCGCTACGGACGGCTGTTCCTGGCCGGCGACGCCGCCCACATCGTGCCCCCGACCGGCGCCAAGGGACTCAACCTCGCGGTGTCCGACGTACGGGTCCTGGCCCGCGGCCTCGCCGAGCTCTACCGCACCGGGTCACCCGAACTCCTCGACGCCTACTCGGACCTGTGTCTCGACCGGGTGTGGCAGGCCACCCGCTTCTCGTACGACATGACCACGATGCTGCACGCGCAACCGGACGGGGACGCCTTCGACCACCAGGTGCAGCTGGCACGGCTGCGCCGGATCACGGCATCCCGCTCCGCGGCGGCCGAACTGGCCGCCAACTACACGGGACTTCCGCTCACCGTGTGAGCCCGCCGGACCCACTGGTGACCAGAGAACGATCGGAGAGAGCCGTCATGCCGTTGCTCGACCCCACGAACTGGCAGCCCCGTCCCCTCTCGGGCGGCGGGCACACCGTCACCGAACCCGCCACCGGCGACTCCCTCGGCGCCGTCACCCTCGCCACCGCCGAGGACGTCGCCACGGCGGCCCGCGCGGCGAGCGCCGCCCAGCCGGAATGGGCCGGACTCCCGCATTTCGCGCGCGCCGCCGTACTGCGCAGGGCGGGCGACCTCTTCGCCGCGCACGCCGACGAACTGCGCGACTGGATCGTCCGCGAGTCCGGCTCCATCCCCGGCAAGGCCGACTTCGAACTGCACGTCGCCGCCCAGGAGTGCTACGAGGCCGCCGCGCTCGCCTCGCGTCCGGTCGGCCAGATCCTGCCGTCGGAAGCGCCCCGCCTGTCGTACACGCGGCGTGTGCCCGTCGGCGTCGTCGGCGTCATCGCCCCCTTCAACGCCCCGCTCATCCTGTCGATCCGCTCGGTGGCCCCCGCGCTCGCCCTCGGCAACGGCGTCGTGCTCAAACCCGACCCGCGCACCGCGGTCTGCGGCGGCCTGGCACTCGCCGCCGTCCTCGCCGAGGCGGGCCTGCCCGACGGGTTGCTGCAGGTCCTGCCCGGCGGCCCCGAGGCCGGACAGGCCCTCGTCGCCGACCCGCACGTACCGGTGATCTCCTTCACCGGATCGACCGCGGCCGGACGCGCGGTCGGTGAGGCCGCGGGCCGTCATCTCAAGCGGGCGCACCTCGAACTGGGCGGCAACTCGGCCCTGATCGTGCTGGAGGACGCCGACATCGACGCGGTCGTCTCCACGGCCGCCTGGGGCTCGTTCTTCCACCAGGGGCAGATCTGCATGACGACGGGCCGCCATCTCGTGCACGCCTCGCTCTACGAGGAGTACGTCGAGCGGCTCGCCGCCAAGGCCGACTCCCTCGCCGTCGGCGACCCCTACCGCGAACAGGTGCACCTGGGACCGATCATCGACCGCGCCCAACTCGACAAGATCCAGCGGCTGGTGGAGTCGAGCACGGCCCACGGGGCGAAGCTCGCGGCGGGCGGCTCGCACGAGCGGCTCTTCTACCGGCCGACGGTGATCGCCGGGGTCGACGACACGACTCCCGCGTACACGGAAGAGGTCTTCGGCCCGGTCGCCCCCGTACGCCCCTTCAGCACGCCCGAAGAGGCCGCGGCCCTCGCCTCCGCGGGACCCTACGGCCTCTCACTGGGCATCGTCACCCGGGACACCGCGCGCGGCCTCGACCTCGCCGAGCGCATCCCGACCGGCATCGCCCACATCAACGACCAGACCGTCAACGACGAGGCCGTGGCACCCTTCGGCGGCATCGCCGCCTCCGGAACCGGAGCCCGCTTCGGCGGCGAGGCCAACCTGGACGCCTTCACCGACGTGCGCTGGACGACGGTCCGCGGCGACGTCGCCACGTATCCGTTCTGAGGACGCGCGCACGACGGGCCGGCGGTCCCGGGGGACCGCCGGCCCGTCGTCGGCTCACTGACCGCTCTGCTGGGCCTGCTGCTCCGCGATGGACTTGCGGACCTCGTCCATGTCCAGCTTCCTGGCCTGCCCGATGACGTCGTCCAGGGCGGCCTCGGGCAGCGCCCCGGGCTGGGCGAAGATCGCCACCTGGTCCCGCACGATCATCAGCGTCGGGATCGACTGGATGTCGAAGGCGGCGGCCAGCTCCGGCTGCGCCTCGGTGTCCACCTTGGCGAACACCAGGTCCGGGTTGGCCTGGGCGGCCTTCTCGTAGACGGGGGCGAACTGACGGCACGGCCCGCACCAGGACGCCCAGAAGTCGATCAGGACGAACTCGTTGTCCGCGACCGTCTGGTCGAAGTTCTCCTTGGTGAGCTCCACGGTGCTGCTCATGCGCGTTTCCTTCTTCCTCGCGTCCGGGTCATACCGGTTTGCACAACGCCGCCTTCCAGGGACGTATTCCGCGCACGTACCCATGTGGAAACGGCGCACACCACCGACCAGACTGGCCCCCATGACGGAAACGGAATCCATCCCCTATGACGTAGTGGTGCTCGGTGCCGGACCCGTGGGGGAGAACGTCGCCGACCGTACCCGCGCGGCCGGTCTGTCCACCGCGGTCGTGGAGAGCGAACTCGTCGGCGGCGAATGCTCGTACTGGGCGTGCATGCCCAGCAAGGCCCTGCTGCGCCCGGTGATCGCCCGCGCCGACGCCCGCCGCGTGCCCGGCCTGCGCCAGGCCGTGCAGGGCCCTCTCGACGCCCCCGCGGTACTCGCGCACCGCGACTACTACACGTCCCACTGGAAGGACGACGGCCAGGTCGCCTGGCTGGACGGCATCGGCGCTGACCTGTACCGCGGCCACGGCCGGCTCGCCGGACCGCGCACGGTGACGGTGGAGGGGGCGGACGGGACCCAGGTGCTCACCGCCCGGCACGCCGTCGCCGTCTGCACCGGAAGCCGCGCCCTCCTGCCCGACCTGCCGGGACTCGACCAGGTCAAGCCGTGGACCAGCCGCGAGGCCACCAGCGCACACGCGGTGCCCGGGCGGCTCGTCGTGGTGGGCGGCGGCGTGGTCGCCACCGAGATGGCCACGGCCTGGCAGGCCCTCGGCTCGCAGGTCACCCTCCTGGTGCGCGGCAAGGGCCTGCTGCCACGCATGGAGAGCTTCGCCGGCGAAATGGTCGCCGAGGCGCTCACCGAGGCGGGCGTCGACGTGCGCACCGGCACCTCGGTGGCATCGGTGACGCGCGAGGGCTCCACCGTGGTCGTCGTGACCGGCGCCGGCGACCGCATCGAGGCCGACGAGATCCTCTTCGCCACGGGCCGCGCGCCCCGCACCGACGACATGGGCCTCGACACGATCGGCCTGGAACCCGGCTCATGGCTGGAGGTCGACGACAGCCTGCGAGTCACCGGCAGCGACTGGCTGTACGCGGTCGGCGACGCCAACCACCGCGCACTCCTGACCCACCAGGGCAAGTACCAGGCCCGGATCGCGGGCGCCGCCATCGCCGCCCGCGCCGCCGGGATGCCCCTGCTGGAGTCCGACCCCTGGGGCGCGCACGCCGCGACCGCGGACCACTCGGCCGTGCCGCAGGTCGTCTTCACCGACCCGGAGGCCGCGGCCGTCGGCCTCTCCCTGGCAGAGGCGGAGCAGGCCGGCCACCGCGTGCGCGCCGTGGACGTCGACATGGCGTCCGTCGCGGGCGCGGGCCTGTACGCGGACGGCTACCGCGGCAAGGCCCGCATGGTCGTCGACATCGACCGCGAGATCCTCCTCGGCGTCACCTTCGTCGGCCCCGGAGTCGGCGAACTGATCCACTCGGCGACCATCGCCGTCGCCGGGCAGGTACCGATCAGCCGCCTCTGGCACGCGGTCCCGTCCTACCCGACGGTCAGCGAGGTGTGGCTGCGCCTCCTGGAGGCGTACCGGGACTGAGGGGTCAGGCCAGGGACACCAGCTCCAGGTACTCGTCGCTCCACAGGTCCTCGTCCGCGTCCGGGAGCAGCAGCACCCGGTCGGGACGCAGGGCCTCGATGGCGCCCTCGTCGTGGGTGACCATGACGATCGCGCCGGGGTAGGTGCCCACCGCGCCCAGCACCTCGGCACGGGAAGCCGGGTCGAGGTTGTTGGTGGGCTCGTCCAGGAGCAGCACATTGGCGCCGGAGTGCACGAGACCCGCCAGGGCGAGGCGGGTCTTCTCGCCCCCGGACAGGACGCCGACGCGCTTGTCGGCGTCGTCGCCCGTGAACAGGAACGAGCCGAGCACCCGCCGCACCTCGCCGTCGGTGAGGTGCGGCGCCGCCGCGGCCAGATGGCCCCGGACGGTGTCGGCGGGGTCCAGCGTGTCGTGCTCCTGGGCGAAGTAGCCCAGGCGCAGCCCGTGACCGGGCACCACGCGTCCGCCGTCGGGGCTGTCCTGCCCGGCGAGGAGCCGCAGCAGCGTCGTCTTGCCCGAGCCGTTGAGGCCGAGGACCACCAGTCGGCTGCCCCGGTCCACGGCCAGGTCCACCCCGCTCAGGACGCGGTGCTCGCCGTACGACTTGGACAGCGCGACCGCACCGAGCGGCATCCGCCCGCAGGGGGCGGGCTCGGGCAGCCGGATCCTGGCCACCTTCTCCGGCCTGGTCACCGGTTCCAGGCCGGCGAGCATCCGGTCGGCGCGGCGGGCCATGTTCTTCGCGGCGACCGCCGTCGACACATAGGCGCGCATCCTGTCGGCCTGCGCGTGCAGCGCCGCCGCCTTCCGTTCGGCGTTCGCCCGCTCCCGGGCGCGGCGGCGCTCGTCCGCCTCGCGCTGCGCCAGGTAGGCGTGCCAGCCCGTGTTGTGGACGTGGAGCGTGGCGTGGTGGGGGTCCAGGTGGAAGACGCGGTTGACCACGTCGGCCAGCAGCGAGGTGTCGTGGCTGATGAGCACCAGTCCGGCCCGATGGTTCGTCAGGAAGCCGCGCAGCCAGCCGATCGAGTCGGCGTCCAGGTGGTTCGTCGGCTCGTCCAGCAGCAGTGTGCCGTGGTCCGCGAACAGGATGCGGGCGAGCTCGACGCGGCGTCGCTGTCCGCCGGACAGGGCGCCGACCGGCTGGTCCAAGACCCGGTCGGGGAGGCCGAGGCCCGCGGCCACCCGCGCCGCCTCGGCCTCCGCCGCGTAGCCTCCGCGTGCCTGGAACTCGGCCTCGGCGCGCGCGTACGCGTGCATCGCGCGCTCCGATCCGTCGGCCATCGCGGCCTCGGCCGCACGCAGCGTGCGTACGGCCTCGTCCAGACCCCGCGCCGACAGGATGCGGTCGGTGACGGTGACCGAGGGGTCGGCGGCGCGCGGGTCCTGGGGCAGGTACCCGAGCGCCCCCGTCCGGGAGACGGACCCGGCGGCGGGCCGCGCCTGCCCCGCGAGGGTGTTCAGAAGGGTGGTCTTGCCCGCGCCGTTACGGCCGACCAGGCCGACGCGGTCGCCGGGGGAGACGTGGAAGGAGATGTCGGACAGCAGCAGACGGGCGCCTGCGCGCACGTCGACACCGCGAACGGTGATCATGGGAATTCGCTCCGGGAATCAATCGGCAGAAGGACACACGTGTGGCGTGGAAGCGGGTCCTTGAGCTAAGAGATTCGGGGCGTAGACATGGGCCCAGGCTAACGAGCGCGGGTTGCGGACCGCCACCGGTTTTCGCTCCGCGAGCGGTTGCCGTGTCGGTCGGCGGGAGTACCGGATCTCGGAGGTCACCCGGTACCGGTGGGATCGGCCTGAACGGCCTCGTCCTCCGGACGGGCTGGGCGGTGACGCCGGCTTCATGGGGCTGCGGGCGTCTCGGGGTGTCCGTGTTGGCTCTCGTAGGTCACCCGGTATTGGTTGCTGATCGGCCTGAACGGCCTCGTCCTCAAGCGCCGGACGGGCTGAGGGGTTGCTCTCTGCCCTCAAGGCGGGACGGGGACTGCCGTCGGACCGGACGGGGACTGCCGTCGGACCGGACGGGAGGTGCCGTCGGACCGGACGGGAGGTGCCGTCGGGCGGGTCACCGCTGGACCTCAGCCCGGTCGCACCCGCAGTCGCTATGTCACCGAAGGGGCCGTGCCGGTGAATCAAATGCCCGTTGCGGACAGCGCCACGCACCCACCGAGGTCCTACCAGCCCCGCCCCGCACAAGGGCTGCAACGGGCGGATCACCGGCACGGACCCGACCCACCCACCGGACAGACGGCGAATCGGCCGCAACCACATCCGCACCCGCACCCGCCAACACGCCCACCGAGCACCACGGCTCCCTCACCCGGGCAGCGAAAAACCCAGGACCGCCGCAGCCCGTTCGGGCGTCGGCTGGCTCCAGAGTTCCGCCATCGCCTGGTTCGACGCCAGGGACCGCAACTCGGCGCGGTCCAGGTACAGCGTCCCGTCGAGGTGATCCGTCTCGTGCTGGACGATCCGCGCGGGCCAGCCGCTGAACACCTCGTCGACCTCACGGCCCCGCTCGTCCAGCGCCCGCAGCCGCACCTGAGCGTGCCGCTCCACGACTGCCTGCCAGCCCGGCACACTCAGGCAGCCCTCGAAGAACGCGGGCCGCCCCGAGCCGACCCCCTCGTACGACGGGTTCACGAGCACCCGGAACGGCTGCGGCACCCGCCCCCGCGCGAGCCGCACCTCCTCGGACACGGGAGCCGGGTCCTCGATCACCGCGAGCCGCAGCGGCACGCCGACCTGCGGCGCCGCGAGCCCCACGCCGGGCGCCGCATGCATCGTCGCGCGCAGCGCGGCGACGAAACGGGCCAGCAGCCCGGCGTCCAGCTGCCCGTCGAAGGGCTCGGCCGGCTGCCGCAGCACCGGGTCGCCGGCCGCGACGATCGGCAACGGCCCTTCGTGGTCGAGGAGTTCCTCGACCAGGTCGCTCAGAGGGCGGGACAGGCTGGAGTCACGTTCGGATGCCATCGCGCCAGGATGCCAAGCCGGCCCGCGCCGAGCGAGGCGGCGCCGGGCGAGTCCCGGACCTTTCTCCCGCACCCACGCCTCTCTCCCGCACCCACCCCTCCCGCTCCTGTGACCCCCACCCCTCCCGCTCCCGTGACCCACACCACACACGACCCCGGGAACTCGATGCGACCGCCCCCCGACTACTGGACCGCCACCCCGAAGGGGATCCCGACTCCCCGTCCGGTGGACCCTTTCCGTCCCCTGCCCGACCGGAGACCCCCGCCCATGTCCACCGCTCCCTCGACCACGACGGACGACCCCACGCCCGTCCCACCGACCCCGTCACGAAGAATCCGGGCCACGCTGCGCCCCCTGGTTCTGCGCCTGCACTTCTACGCAGGCGTACTGGTCGCCCCGTTCCTGCTGGTGGCCGCCGTGACCGGATTCCTCTACGCCGCCTCGTTCCAGGCCGAGAAGATCGTGTACGCGCACGAACTGACCGTGCCGGCCGGCGACCGCAAACTGCCGTTGTCCGAGCAGGTGACCGCGGCCCGCAAGGCTCACCCCGAGGGCACGGTCTCGGCCGTGCGGCCCTCCCCGGAGGCGGACGCGACGACCCGGGTGCTGCTCTCCGGCGTCACCGGCGTCGACGCCGACCACACCCTCGCCGTGTTCGTCGACCCGTACACGGGGAAGGTGCGAGGAGCCCTGGAGCAGTACGGCTCGACGGGCGCGCTCCCGCTGCGCACCTGGATCGACGGGCTTCACCGGGACCTGCACCTCGGCGAGAACGGCCGCCTCTACAGCGAACTCGCCGCGAGCTGGCTGTGGGTGATCGCGGGCGGCGGCCTGGTGCTGTGGTTCGGCCGCCGAAGGGAGCGGCGCAAGGTGCGCGGCACCACCGGACGGCGCCGCACCCTCGGACTGCACGGCACGCTCGGCGTCTGGGCGGCCACCGGCTTCGTCTTCCTCTCCGCGACGGGGCTGACATGGTCGGCGTACGCCGGGGCGAACATCGACGAGCTGCGGACCGCGCTCGGCCAGGCCACGCCCTCCGTCTCGGCCACGACCGGTGGCGACCATGCGGCGCACAGTGCTGCGAAGTCCGGCGAGGCGACCGCGCGAGACCTGGACGCGGTCCTCGCGGTGGCACGGGCCGAGGGGCTCGGCGACCCCGTCGAGATCGTCGCGTCCGCCGACGCCTCCTCGGCGTACGTCGTGAAGCAGATCCAGCGCGGCTGGCCCGAGAAGCAGGACTCGGTGGCCGTGGACCCGGCGACCGGCGAGGTCATCGACGCACTCCGGTTCGCCGACTACCCGCTGCTGGCCAAGCTGACCCGCTGGGGCATCGACGCGCACACCGGCACGCTGTTCGGCCTCGTCAACCAGATCGCGCTGATGGCCCTCGCGCTCTCGCTGGTGCTCCTCATCGTGTGGGGCTACCGCATGTGGTGGCTGCGCGGCCGGGCGTCGGCGTTCGGGCGGCCCATTCCGCGTGGCGCGTGGCAGCAGGTCCCGCCGCAGATTCTGGTCCCTGCTCTGGCGGCGGTCACCGTCCTCGGCTACTTCGTGCCGCTGCTCGGCATCCCGCTCGCGGCGTTCGTCGCCGTGGACGTCCTCCTCGGCGAGATCGCCCACCGCAGGGAGAGGCGAACCCCCGCCTCCGGATGACGGGATCAGCCGAGCGGCGAGCGGCGAGCGGCGAGCGATGAGCGCCGACCGGCAAGCGGCAAGCGGCGAGCCGCGACCGGCGACACACGAGGGGCCGGCCACCCGAAGTGGCCGGCCCCTGCGTCTGCGACGGACCCTTCGAGCGGCCCCGCCGGACAAGCGGTCACACCTGCTCGAAGTCCCCCGCGAGCGCGGAGGCGATCCGCATGTGCGACTCCGCCTCGTCGTGCCGCCCCTGGCGCTGAAGCGTGCGCCCCAGCATCAGCCGGGCGTAGTGCTCGACCGGGTCGAGCTCCACGAGCGTGCGCAGCTCCGTCTCCGCGCGGCGCAGCTGGGCCGAGTGGTAGTAGGAGCGCGCCAGCAGCAGCCGGGGTCCGACCTGCTCCGGCACCTCCTCGACCAGCCCACCCAGAATCCGCGCCGCGGCGGCGTAGTCCCTGGCCTCGAAGAACATCCGCGCCCGCTCCCAGCGCTCCGCGGCCGTTCCGTGGTCGTAGTACGTCGTGTCCACTGCTGACCTCCTTCGACGGGCCACAACCGAGGCGGTTGGTTGAATATTCCACAACCCTGCCGAGGGTGCCGCCCCTACGCCCCGACCGCCTCGGTGTCGGCCGACTCGCCTTCGGCCAGCTCGGCATCGGCCCGCTCCGTGATCAGCGCCAGCACGCGACCGGCCGTCGCGAGGTCCTCGGCCGGAATGCCGGCGTAGAGCCGGGCCGCGATGGCGTTGCCCCCGGCGCGGACCGCCTCGAACAGCTGCCTGCCGCTGTCCGTGAGCGACACCTGGTCCGCCGCCGGCTCGTCCAGCAGCTTCCGTGCCGTCAGTTCCTCGACGGTCTCGCGGGCCAGCGACTCGTCTATCTTCAGGGCTCCGGTCAGGCGGCCCAAGAGCCGTTCGCGTGCGACGGTCCCGCCGTTGTCGGAGACCGCGCGGAGGGCGACGGACTGGTTGAAGGTGGTGCCGGTGCGGGCCAGTACCTTCTCCAGGGCGGCGCGGCTCGCGTAGTGGGCGAGGCCGATGACCTGGCCGTTGACCGGGGGAGTGGTGGTGGTCATGACGACTCCTTCTCGGAATGCGGATCGGATGGATCGGACGCGGCGGGCTCTTCCCGCGCGCTGGACTCCCCGCGCGCGCCCCGTTCTGCCGGTGTGCCGGACTCCCTGCCGGCGCCGGGCGCTCCCGGCGTGCCGGGCTTCCCGTCCGCGCCGGACGCTCCCGGCGCGGGCGACTCTCGCGCGGCGGGCTCCGCGTGCGGATCGAGAGGCACGTCGAGCAGGGTGGCCAGCTCGGCGCCGAACGCCCGGGTGCGTTCCCCGTCGAGCCCGCCGAGGGGTTCGAGGAGCTGGTCCAGGAGGCTCTGGACCACCCTGATGGCGCGACGGGCGACGGCGCGCCCGTCCTCGGTCAGGGACAGCTGGACCGCCCGCGGGTCCGCAGGGTCCCGTACGCGGTCGACGAATCCGGCCGCCTCCAGCGCGCGGGCCAGTTTCGAGACGTAGAGCGGTTCGAGCCCGGTGTGATCGGCGAGCCGGCGCTGACTGGGGCGCAGCCCGTCCCGTTGCATGCCGTACAGCGACGCCACCAGCGAGTACTGCGCGTGGGTCAGGCCGAGCGGAGCGACCGCACGGTCGACCGCCACACGCCATTTCATCGACAGACGCCAGACGAGGAAGCCGGGCGTCGCCCTGCCGGGTACCGAACTCATGGCAATTACCGTACATGGCTACTATATACATGGCTACTATTTCCCCGAGGGTCCGCCCGATGGCGTACGCACCTGCGACCGAGGACCTAGGACCCCTGCCGTTTCTCGGCCAAGACCCCCCGTACGGCGGTCCGATGGCCTGACGCAAGGTCCTCGACAGGGCTAGGTTGTGCCCCATGAGCAATCTTGATCGCGAGGCGGTTCCCGCCCTCTGCGGTGGCCGCGGGTTCGTGGTGGCCGAGCCGGTGCGCGAACTCCTCAGCCCCCGCCGGGTCAAGCTCGGCGAGTCGACCGAAGTCCGCCGTCTGCTCCCCAACCTGGGCCGTCGCATGGTCGGCGCGTGGTGCTTCGTCGATCACTACGGGCCCGACGACATCGCGGACGAGGCCGGCATGCAGGTCCCGCCGCACCCGCACATGGGCCTGCAGACCGTCAGCTGGCTGCACGAGGGCGAGGTGCTGCACCGTGACTCCACGGGCAGCCTGCAGACCATCCGTCCGCGCGAACTCGGGCTGATGACCTCGGGACGGGCCATCAGCCACTCCGAGGAGAGCCCGAGGTCGCACGCCCGCTTCCTGCACGGCGCGCAGCTCTGGGTCGCCCTCCCCGACAGCCACCGCCACACCGACCCGCGGTTCGAGCACCACGCCGAACTGCCGGTCGTCACGGCACCCGGCCTCGACGCCACGATCGTCCTGGGCTCGGTCGACGGCGCGACCTCGCCCGGCACGACGTACACGCCGATCGTCGGTGCCGACCTGGCCCTCGCGCAGGGCGCCGACGTACGGCTGCCCCTGGAGCCCGACTTCGAGTACGCCGTGCTCTCCATGTCCGGCGAGGCGCACGTCGACGGCGTGCCGGTGCTGCCCGGCTCGATGCTCTACCTCGGCTGCGGCCGCACCGAACTCCCCCTGCGGGCCGAGTCTGACGCGGCCCTCATGCTCCTGGGCGGCGAGCCCTTCGAAGAGGAGCTGATCATGTGGTGGAACTTCATCGGACGGACCAACGAGGACATCGAGCAGGCCCGGCAGGACTGGATGGGTGGCTCACGCTTCGGCGAGGTCAAGGGCTACGACGGCGACCCGCTGTCCGCCCCCGACCTGCCCCCGGTGCCGCTGAAGCCGCGCGGACGGGTGCGTTGACCTGCGGGGACGCCCTCGATTCCAAGGCGTGGCCGGTGATGTCGGCCCTGGCCGGACGAACACCGACCCGATGCCGGCCTCATTGACCATCCGTCGGGGCAGGCCGACGCGACGGCGAGTTCACCGATCCTTCTGCCGATCCGCGGCATGAACGAGGGGTGGATCGTCGTGGGCGACATCGCTCGCGTGCGCTCTCAGACCGGCAGCAGCCGGGCGATCAGCGCGCTGAGCTGCCGCGCGTTGCGGCACTCGTGCATCTCGACGAGTCCGGCGTAGGCGGGGGCGGCGGAGTCCCCGGTGCCCCACTGGGAACGCGGTTCGGGGTTCAGCCAGTAGGTGCGGCGGGACCGCTCGGAGATGTCCCGCACGGCCGGCAGGTTCGGGTCGCTCATGTTCGTACGGGCGTCACCGAGGACGAACACGGTCGTGCGGGGGCCCACGGCGTCGGCGTACCGCTCGGTGAACTCCCCGAACGCGACACCGTAGTCACTGCTGCCGTGCCACCCCGTCAGCGTCGCCTCGTCGCGGATGCGGGCGCTCAGTCCGTCGGAGTCGGCCGCGCCGCGCTCCAGCAGGCCGGTCACCTCGTCGATCCGGTTGACGAAGGCGAACACCCGCACCTTGCTGAACTGGTCGTGCAGTGCCTGCACCAGCAGCATCGTGAAGTCGGAGAACCCCGACACGGAACCCGAGACGTCGCACACCAGCACCAGTTCCGGCCGGACGGGGCGACGCCTGCGCAGCACGGGCCGCATCGGCACCCCGCCCGTCGACAGCGAGCCGCGCAGCGTCCTGCGCAGGTCGATGGTGCCGCGGGAGGCCCGGCGGCGGCGTGCGGCGAGCCGGGTGGCCAGCTTGCGGGCCAGCGGCTGCACCACCTTGCGCAGTTCGGCGAGCCGGTCCCGCCCCGCGAAGAGGAAGTCGACCCGGTCGGCGGTCGGCGCCACCGCCCGCCGCGCGATCTCGTCCCGGCCGCGCCGCTCGGCCACCCGGCGCCGCGCCTCCGTGGCGACCTGCCGCCGGAACTCCTCGATCCGCCGCCGGATCTCGTCCTCCAGCAGCCGGTCGGTGAAACCGGCGGCGTCACCGCGGGCACGGACGGTGTCACGCACCCGGGCCATCAGCGTCTGCGGACGCAGCCGGTCCAGCGCCTGGTACGACGACCAGCCGTCACCGCCCGGCGTGGCGCCGTAGCCGCCGAAGCCGGCCACCGCCTCCTGCGCCAGCCGGGCCAGCATCGCCCGGTCGTCGGCGGCGAGCGCCTCGGCCAGCCGGTCGCGCAGGTCCTCCCGGTCCACCGTCGTGTCGGCGTCCAGGGCGCCGACACGACGCGGGAAGTACACGTCGAAGACCGGGTCGAACACCCGCCGCTGCCCCGGGTTGTGCAGCAGCGTGGCGGCCAGCCCCTCGCGCAGCCGTTCGCGGTCGGCGAGGCCGAGCGCCTCCAGTGCCTGCGCGGCGTCCACGCTCTCCCCGGTGCCGATGCGCACACCGTGCGAGCGCAGCGCGCCGACCAGGCCGGTCAGCCGTTCCGCGAGGTCCGCGGCGGGCGCCGCAGACGTCACAGGGAGTCCAGGTCGAGCTTGGCCGCCGCCTTGAGGACGTCGTCCTGGTGCTTGAGGATGACGCCCAGACTGTCGCGTACGACGCTCTCGTCCAGGGTGTCCGCGCCGAGCGCGAGGAGCGTGCGGGCCCAGTCGATGGTCTCCGCCACCGAAGGCACCTTCCGCAGGTCCATCTCGCGCAGCGCGCCGACCACCCGCACCACGGACTCCGTCAGCGCCGCGTCGAGGTCCGGCACCTTCAGCCGTACGATCCGGCGCTCCAACTCCTCGTCGGGGAAGCCGATGTGGAGGAAGAGACAGCGGCGGCGCAGCGCTTCGGACAGCTCGCGGCTCGCGTTCGAGGTGAGCACCACGAACGGGCGGCGGGTCGCGGTGACGGTGCCGAGCTCGGGGACGGTCACCTGGAAGTCGCTGAGCACTTCGAGCAGCAGGCCCTCCACCTCGACGTCGGCCTTGTCGGTCTCGTCGATGAGCAGCACCTTGGCCTCGTCCCCGCGGATCGCCGTGAGCAGCGGCCGGGGCAGCAGGAACTCCTCGCTGAAGATGTCCGTGCGCGTCTCGTCCCACGTCTCGTCCCGCCCGGCGCTGATGCGCAGCAGCTGCTTGGCGTGGTTCCACTCGTACAGCGCCCGGGACTCGTCGACCCCTTCATAGCACTGCAGGCGGATCAGCCGGGCCCCGCCGACCTGGGCGACGGCCTTGGCGAGTTCGGTCTTGCCGACCCCTGCCGGGCCCTCCACCAGAAGCGGCTTGCCGAGCCGGTCGGCCAGGAACACCGTGGTGGCGACGGCGGGCGACGCGAGATAGCCGGTCTCGGCGAGGCGCGCGGTGACATCGTCGACGGACGTGAAAAGCAACGGGGCCTCCAGCTCGGCACGGGCCAGGTCGGGCCCCACTATCTAAGCGCTTGTTCACAGCTTCTGTCACCTGTGACGGCGCCCACGCCGGAGGCTCGCACGGGGCAACCGCCGGAGGCCCGCCCAGAGCACCCGGCGGACGCCCGCGCGGGGCTTCCGCCGGAGGAGCACGCCGGGCATCCGCCGGACGCCCTGTCGGGTCGGCGACACCGGGACGCTCCGGTGTCACCAGCCGGTCAGCAGCAGGTGGTTGAGGAGCAGCGCGAGCACGGCCTGCGCGGCGAGCCAGCCGCGGGGCCGGGGCAGCAGCGCACCCGCCGCGAGCAGCCACATCGCGAAGGGCAGCCAGATCCGCTCCGTCTCCGCCTTGCTCATCCCGGAGAGATCGGCGACGAGAAGGGCGAGCAGGGCGGCGAGCACGAGCAGCGCGAGACGGGCTTCCGGCACGCTGCCGGGCATCCGGGGTCCCTTGCGCAGAACGGCCCGTAGCTCACCGAGGACGGGCGTCGCGCAGGCGCGTCGCAGCCCCGCCACCGTCGCCGGGCCCACGACCAGCACCGTGCACGCGAGGTTCGCCCACACCCAGTAGCCGTACGGCCGGATGCCGCCCGCGCCCTCGTAGTAGCGGGTGACCAGCAGTCGGTACGCCTCCCACCAGTCGAAGCCGAGCAGGGTGAACACCAGCGGAACGACCGCGGCCCCGGCGACGACGTAGGGCAGCGGCCGCAGCCGACGGGAGCCGAGCAGCAGCGCGGCGGCGGCGATCGGCGCGAACAGCGTCAGCCCGTAGGAGAGATAGCAGGTGAGGCCGAACAGGAGGCCCGAGGCGAGACCGCAGGACCGGGGGCGGTGCCCGGTGACGGCGAGGGCGAGGAACGCGACGGCCCACGCGGCGACGGCCGCGAAGTAGCCGTCCGCGGAGGTGCCCATCCACACGGCCGCGGGGGCGAGCACGAGGAACGGCGCGGCGCGGCGGGCGAGCGCCTCCCCGCAGAGCACCCGCACGGCCACGAGGACCGCGGCCGGTGCGGCGGCCCCGACGACGATGCACCAGACCCCGGCCCACGCGCCGCCGCCCAGCCCGATCCGGTCCAGCAGGACGAACGTGACGGTGGCGGCCGGGGGATGCCCGGCCACATGCGCCGGCCAGTGGTCCGGCGAGTGGATCAGGATGTGGTGGGTGAAGTCCCGCAGCGTGCCCGGGATGTCGTGGAAACGGTCGATGACCTGGAGGTACTCGTACTCGGTGGTGAGGCGCCGGGCGATGCCGCGCTGCCAGCCGTCGATCAGCGCCAGGGAGAACGTCCACGCCATGGCCGTGCCCCAGGCGGCCCACAGCAGGGCGCGCCAGGGCAGCCGGGCGGCGAGGCGCGGACCGTACGCGACGACGGCGACCGCCACGACGAGCGCGGCGGCGGTGCCGGGTCCCGCGTGCGGTTCCCAGTGGGCGTACAGCGGTGGCCAGGACACGTGCAGGGTGCCGTCGCGGTGTTCGATCCGGTGGCCGATGAGGACGGCGGCCGCGACGAGCAGGGCGGCGGCCAGCACGGCGTACAGGTCACGGAGAAGATCGCGGTTCACACCGGCACGCTAGGCCGCGGCACCCCCTCGACCGGCGCCGCTCGTGCGGACGTCAGAGTTTCGTCATGGTTCGCGACCCCTTTCGGGTGGTGTCGCGGGCCTACGGTCGGGCCATGCCTCGGTCTCCCTCCTCGCCCGCGTTCTGGCGCAGCCCCTTGCGCGGCCCCTGGTTCACCGCCGTGCTCGGCGTCGTCCTGCTCGGCGGGATCACCGTGCTGTTCGTCACCGGACTCGTGTCGTACGCCGCCTACAACCCGGACCTGTCGCCGGTCAACGACAAGACCCCGGACAAGGGGCTGCTCGGCTTCTACCTGTTCTCCTGGCCGACCGGCCCGGTCTGGCTCTACCGCCTCACCCAGGGCGTGCACGTGACGCTGGGCATCGTGCTCGTCCCCGTCCTGCTCGCGAAGCTGTGGTCGGTCGTGCCGAAGCTGTTCGCGCTGCCGCCCGCACGGTCGCTCGCCCACGCGCTGGAGCGGATCTCGCTGCTCCTGCTGGTCGGTGGCGCGCTGTTCGAGTTCACCACGGGGATCCTGAACATCCAGCTCGACTACGTCTTCCCCGGCTCGTTCTACCCGCTGCACTTCTACGGAGCCTGGGTGTTCTTCGCCGCGTTCGTGGCACACGCCGTGCTCAAGATGCCGACGGCGCTCCGCGCGCTGCGCCACCCGCACGACGAACAGGGCGACCTGGTCGCGCCGGACCCCGCCGAGCCCACCGTGTCGCGGCGCGGTGCCCTCGGCGTCGTGGGCGGCGGCTCGCTGCTGCTGTTCGTCACGACGGCCGGCCGCAGCTTCGACGGGCCGCTGCGCCGAACCGCCGTGCTCACGCCGCACGGCGGACCCGAACCGGGCGGCGGACCCGCCGGGTTCCAGATCAACAAGACGGCCGCGTCACGGGGAATCAGCGCGAGCGAGACGACCGAGGAGGCGTGGCGGCTGGTCGTGCGGGGACGTGGCCGCACGGTGCGGCTGAGCAGGTCCGATCTGCTCGGACTCCCGCAGCACAGTGCCGCCCTGCCCATCGCGTGCGTGGAGGGCTGGTCCACCTCCGACCAGTGGTGGCGGGGGGTGCGGCTGCGCGACCTCGCGGCGCTCGTCGGGTACGAGCCCCAGGAGGCGCCCGACGTCCTGGTGGAATCCCTGCAGCGGCACGGCGCCTTCCGCAGCGCGGCCTTGCGCGACAACCAGGTGCGCGACCCGCGTTCCCTGCTCGCGCTCCACGTCAACGGCGCGCCGTTGACGCCCGATCACGGTCACCCGGCGCGCGTCATCGTCCCCGCGGCGCCCGGTGTGCTCAACACCAAATGGGTGGCCCGGATGACGTTCGGAGACCTGTGATGAGGCGGCCCGTGGTGAGACGACCCGCGCTGCGATGGCCCGCGATGAAGCGGCCCGTGCTGCGATGGCCCGCGATGAAGCTGCCCGTGCTGCGATGGCCCGCGATGAAGCGGCCCGTGCTGCGATGGCCCGCGATGAAGCGGCCCGGCCTCGCGCGGTTCGGTACGCGGCCGGCCGCGCGGCGCCCGCTCCGCTCGTACATCGGGAGCCCGCTGCAACTCCTGCTGCTCGCCTGCTCGTTCGCCCTCGCCGGGTACGCGGGCGTGCGGCTCCTCGCGGACGACTGGTTCGCCGTCGCGCTCTGGTTCGTGGGCGCCGCCGTGCTGCACGACCTGGTGCTGGTGCCCCTGTACGCGGGAGCCGACCGGGCGCTGACCGGCGCCCTGGACAGGGTGGGCCGCCGGGAGTGGACGCTCCACGTCCGTGTCCCGGCGGCGCTGTCCGCGCTCCTCCTGCTCGTGTGGTTCCCGCTCGTCACCGGACAGGTCGCGGACCACTACCGGTCCGCGACCGGCCTGCCCGGCGACGGCTTCCTCGCCCGCTGGCTGCTGATCACGGCGGTGCTGTTCGGCGGTTCGGCGGCGCTGCTCGTCCTGCGGACGTGGCGCGCCGCGCGGTCGGACCGGTTGCGCAGGGCGGCGAAGGAGCGCCCGCCGGCCGCCCACTGACCCTCCGGGCGCCAGCCCGCGCGCACCCCGTGCCGCAACAGGGCCGGGGTGCCGACGCGGGCCCAGGGGAACGCCGGCCCGCCGGCCCCGCCCTCGGCGTCGAGGGCCCGTACGACATGGACGCTGACCCGTTCGTCGACGTCCATGTCCGGGAGCGTCTCAGCGAGCAGCAGGCCGCCGGGCGCCACCAGCCGGGACAGCCGGCGCAGCAGGGCGGCAGGGTCGCCGCCGATGCCGATGTTGCCGTCGACGAGCAGCGCGGTGTCCCAGCGCCCCTCACCGGGGAGCGGTTCGAACACGGACCGGCGCAGCGCCTGTCCGCCGAGCCGCAGGGTCCGGGCCACCGCGGTCTCGCTCACATCGATGCCCAGCACGCGGTGGCCCCGGGCCGCGAGCTCGGCGACCAGCCGCCCCGGGCCGCAGCCGACGTCCAGCACGGCGCCCTCGCAGCGCCCCAGGACCTGGAGGTCCACCGCGTCGGCCCGCGCGCACCAGCGTTCCACCTCCAGGGGCAGCAGCCAGCCGTCGGTCCGGCGCAGGAAGAGCGGGCCCCGGCCGCGCGCCAGGGCGTCCGAGTACGGGTCGGCGCCCCAGGGGCCCGGTACGTCCGTTGTCGGGGCGGCCGCCGACCGGTCCGGACCGGCGACCTCGGCCGTGGTGGTCTCGCGGGCGCCGTTCATCGGTCACCGGCCGCCGGCCCGAGGCGGCTCAGCTCGGCCGCGAAACGGCCACCGGGTGCCGAGGCGGCGACCGCCTCCGCGTCCGCGGCCGTGTCGACGTCCCGCAGCCGGGGCAGATCGCGCACCCGCAGTCCCGCGGCCGTGAGGCGGTTCCGCTGCACGGCGCCGGTGGTGGGCGTCGACATCGGAACGCCCCGCAGGAGCGCGGGATCGGGTGCGGCGAGCCCCAGGGCCCAGAAGCCGCCGTCCTCGGCCGGCCCGAACCAGGCGTCGCAGTCGCAGAAGTCCACGGTGAGCAGCGCGGGCGTCACCTGAGGCGTGTCCATGCCGATGAGCAGCGCGGGTCCGGTGCATCCGGCGAAGGCCGCGGCCAGTCGCGCGTCGAGCCCGCCCGCGCACTGCGGTACGACGTCGAAGCCGGGCGGCAGCCAGGCGCCCGGCGCTCCGTCGAGCACCAGGACACGCCGCGCCGCGGGCGTCGCGGCCACCGCGCGCAGGGTGTCCACGAGCGAGGCTTCCGCGAGCGTCGCCGCCTCCCGTGGAGTGAACGGAGGCGTCAGGCGGGTCTTGACCCGTCCGGGCCGCGGTTCCTTGGCGATGACGAGGAGCGTGGTCACTGGGTGGATCCTCCGGGGCTCGGGGTGGCTGCGGGGGCGGCGCCGGGCGGCTCAGCCAGTACACGGCGCATGTCCCGCACCGCATGCCAGGTGCCGCGCCAGGTGCCCGTCACCTTGGACGCACCGGTGCGCGGCAGATAGGGCACGTCGTGCTCGGTGACGCGCCAGCCGGCGTCGGCGGCGCGGACGACCATCTGGAGCGGGTAGCCGCTGCGGCGGTCGGTGAGGCCGAGGGCGAGCAGGGGCTCGCGGCGCGCCGCGCGGAGCGGCCCGAGGTCGCGCAGGCGCAGCCCCGTGCGGCGGCGCACCATCCGGGCGAGCGCGGCGTTGCCCGCGCGGGCGTGCGCGGGCCACGCGCCGCGTGCGAACGGCCGGCGCCGTCCGAGCACCAGGTCCGCCCCGCCGTCCCGTACCTCGCGCACGAACGGCACGAGCAGCGACGGGTCGAGCGAGGCGTCGCAGTCGCAGAAGCACACGATGTCCGCGGTGGCGGCGGTGAGGCCCGCGTGGCAGGCGGCGCCGAAGCCGCGGCGCTCCTCGCGCACGACGGTCGCGCCGAGGGCGCGGGCCAGCTCCGCCGAGCCGTCGGTGGAACCGTTGTCCACGACGAGGGCGCGCCAGCCGGGCGGGATGCGGGCGAGTACCCAGGGGAGGGCCTCGGCTTCGTCCAGGCAGGGCAGGACCACGTCGACTTCAGGGTCCGGGGAGGGAGAGGTCGTCACGGCGTTCACCCTACGAACGCGAAGGGGAGATATCGGACTTCGGATCCTTACGAAACACGGACGTCGGACCGGGCCGGCGGCATCGGCGACGGGCAGGTGGGAGGCTGGACGCATGCAGCAGCCGTACGAATCCGCAGGCACGCGGCGCCGGGACGCTCCGGCTCCTGACGGTCGAGCCCCTGACGGTCGAGGCCCCGACGGCCGCGACCCCGCACCGCCCGGCTCCGCCGGGCCCGCGGGACCGGGACCGAAGGCTCCGCCGGAGGGCGCTCCTCGCGATCCCGTGACGGCCGGACCGCACCGTGCGTCCGGCGCCGGACCGCACGCAGGCCCCGGATCTCGTACGCAAGAGGGCTCCGGACACGGCGCGCACGAAGGGTCCGGGCACGGCGGACACGAGGGCTCAGAACTCGGTGGCCCCGACGGTTCCGGGCACGGTGGACACGGCGCGAAGCATGGTGCGCACGGCGGCTCCGGGCCCCGTGAAGCCGTGACCGCCGCGCGCGTTCCCGGCGGGTACGGGGAGGCCGCCCGTGTCCTGGTCGTGGACGACGATCCGACCGTCGCCGAGGTCGTCTCCGGCTACCTCGACCGCGCGGGATACCTGGTGGACCGCGCCGCGGACGGGCCTTCCGCGCTCGCCCGCGCCGCCGCCCACCGGCCCGACCTGGTGGTGCTGGACCTCATGCTGCCGGGCATGGACGGGCTGGAGGTGTGCCGCCGCATGCGCGGCCACGGCCCCGTGCCGGTCATCATGCTCACCGCGCGCGGTGACGAGGACGACCGGATCCTCGGTCTGGAGGTCGGCGCCGACGACTACGTCACCAAGCCCTTCAGCCCCCGCGAACTGGTGCTGCGCGTGGAGTCGGTGCTGCGCCGCAGCAGGCCCGCCCCCACGGCCCGGCCTCTCGCCACGGCCGGACTGGCCATCGACCCCGCGGCCCGCCGTGCCACCAAGCTCGGCGAGGAACTCGCCCTCACCGTCCGCGAGTTCGACCTCCTCGCCTTCTTCCTGCGCCATCCGGGCCGGGCCTACAGCCGCGAGGACCTGATGCGCGAGGTGTGGGGCTGGGACTTCGGTGACCTGTCGACCGTCACGGTCCATGTGCGCCGACTGCGGGGCAAGGTCGAGGACGACCCGGCGAGCCCCCGGCTGATCCAGACGGTGTGGGGCGTCGGCTACCGCTTCGACGCCACGCCCCGTGAGGAGGCGGTCCGTCCATGACCACCGCCCTGCCGCGCGAGGAGGCGGCCTGACCATGCACGACATACTGCTCATGGCGCTGTACGCCTTCCTGGGAGCCGCGGCCGCCGGGCTGCTCGGCGCGGCTGCCCTGTGGCTGCTGCGGCGACGCTCGCTCACCGCGTCGCTCGGCGTCGTCGCCGCGGTCGCCGTGACCGCCATGCTCGCGGGGACGCTCGCCGTGGCCTGGGCGATGTTCCTGTCCTCCCACGACCTGACCGTGGTGACCACGGTCGTCGCCATGGCGGCCGTGGTGTCGCTGGCCACCGCCCTGCTGCTGGGCCGCTGGGTCGTGGCGCGCAGCCGGGCGCTCACCCTCGCCGCCCGTTCCTTCGGCGACGGCGGCGACTTCGCCGCGCCCGACGGCCCGGCGACCGCCGAACTGGAGGCGCTGGGCCGGGAACTGGCGGCCACCAGCGCGAAGCTGGCGCGGTCCCGTGAGCGTGAGCGCGCCCTGGAGACCTCGCGCCGCGAACTGGTCGCGTGGATCTCGCACGACCTGCGTACCCCGCTGGCCGGACTGCGCGCGATGTCCGAGGCGCTGGAGGACGGGGTGGCGGCCGACCCCGAGCGCTATCTGCGCCAGATGCGCACCGAGGTCGAACGGCTCAACGGCATGGTGGGCGACCTGTTCGAGCTGTCCCGCATCCATGCGGGCGCACTCGCGCTCTCCCCGTCGCGCGTCTGTGTGTACGACCTCGTCGGCGACGCCCTCGCGGGCGCGGACCCACTGGCCCGCGAGCACGGGGTCCGGCTGGTCGGCGACCGTGTCGAGCCGGTCCCGGTCGAGGTGGACGGCAAGGAGATGAGCCGGGTCCTGGGCAATCTGCTGGTGAACGCGATCCGCCGGACGCCGGCCGACGGTACGGTCGCGGTCGCCGCCGAACGGTCGGACGAGGGGGTCGTGCTGTCCGTGACCGACGGCTGCGGCGGCATCCCCGAGGAGGACCTGCCGCGCGTCTTCGACACGGGCTGGCGCGGCACGAGCGCCCGTACCCCTCCCGCCGGAGCCGGCCTGGGCCTTGCCATCGTCCGGGGCATCGTGGAGGCCCACCAGGGCCGGGCGGCCGTGCGCAACGTCCCCGGGGGCTGCCGCTTCGAGGTCAGACTGCCGACGGCCGAGGTGTGACCGGCGCACGCGGTCGCGGGCGGGCGCGCGAGACTCTCGCGACGGTCTTACGAAGCCGCTCCTCACGCACTCGCGCGGTCGCGGACTCCGGTGCCGTTGCTCGCCGCGCGGTCGCGGACTCCCGCGCCGCTACTCCCCACGCAGCCGTGCGGTCGCGAACTCCCGCATCCCTTCGATGAATCCGACCTCGGCCTTCCAGCCCAGTTCGGCCCGCAGCCGCGTCGAGTCGGCGGTGATGTGCCGCACGTCCCCGAGCCGGTACTCCCCGGTCACCACGGGCTCGGGGCCCCGGGACGCGGTGGCGAGGGCCTCGGCCATCTCGCCGACCGTGTGCGGTTCGCCGCTGCCGGTGTTGTAGGCCGTGAGCGCGCCCGCGCGTGAACCCGCCTCCAGAGCGGCCACGTTGGCCGCCGCCACGTCCCGTACGTGTACGAAGTCCCGCCGCTGGCCGCCGTCCTCGAAGACGCGGGGCGCCTCGCCCCGGGCGAGAGCCGAACGGAAGAAGGAGGCGACCCCGGCGTACGGGGTGTCGCGGGGCATCCCGGGGCCGTACACGTTGTGGTACCGCAGCGACACCGCGCTGCCACCGGTGGACCGGGCCCACGCGGCCGCCAGATGTTCCTGGGCCAGTTTCGTGGTGGCGTAGACGTTCCGCGGATCGGTGGGGGCGTCCTCGCCCACCAGTCCCGGGGCCAACTCCGCACCGCAGCGCGGACACCGGGGCTCGAACCGCCCCGCGTCCAGGTCCGTCACGGCCCGGGGCCCCGGTCGTACCGCCCCGTGCCGTCCGCATGCGTAGGCGCCCTCGCCGTACACGACCATCGAGCCGGCGAGCACGAGTCGCCGTACCCCCGCGTCGGCCATCGCGGACAGCAGTACCGCCGTGCCGAGGGCGTTGCGCGACACGTACTCCGCCGCGTCGCCGAAACCCGTGCCCAGCCCGACCATCGCCGCCTGGTGGCACACGGCGTCCACCGTCGGGAGGGCGGTGGCGACCGCGTCCGCGTTCCGCACGTCGAGGCCGTCGCGCAGGTCGAACGCGAGCGGCTCGTGCCCCCGCGCCCGCAGCGCCTGTACGACATGGGACCCGATGAACCCGGCGTCGCCGGTGACCAGTACTCGCATGCGGCTCACGCTAGGGCGGCGGCCCCGCTCCACAGCAGCAGCGCGCCCGTCACGTCACGGCTCCGTAAGACCCGGCCCGTCGTACCTCGACGCCGGCTCGGGCGTCCCGGCCCACGGCAACCAGCGTGCCCAATGGGACGCGGGCTGCCGCCCGGACGCACCCAACCCCGACTACCGCTGAAACCGCGGCCCCCGGCGTCCGGTACACCGGGGGCCGAACCCGGTCACGCTCCAGCGTCGGGCGATCGCCGGGCGTCATAGGATTCACGAATTTGTTTGCGTGTGTCGAGAGAGGGAAACTGGGAGAAGAGTGCTTCGGACAGGAGGCACGTCCGTGGGAGCCGGTGTGCCGGACCGCGGGTGTCTCCTCTCGGCCCGTGTGCGTGCCCTCCCATGGTGACTGTTCAGTCAGCACCTCCTGAGGGAGTTGTGAGCACCATGTCCGTCACCGCGAGAACGACGCATCACCCCCACGACGACGCCCCCGACACCGCCGAAGCCTTCGAACGTCTGTCCACTCTCCCCGACGGTCCGCAGCGGCAGGCGTTGCGCGACGAGCTCGTCAGGACCTGGCTCCCCATGGCCGAGCGCATCGCCGGACGGTTCCGCGGCCGGGGAGAGTCCGTCGAGGACCTCGTCCAGGTCGCCGCACTGGGTCTCGTCAAGGCCGTCGACCGCTACGACCCCGCCCTGGGGCACGCCTTCGAGAGCTACGCCATCCCGACCATCACCGGCGAGATCAAGCGCCACTTCCGGGACCACATGTGGATCCTGCACGTGCCACGCCGGGTCCAGGACCTGCGCAACCGCGTGCGTGCCGCGCTCAAGGAACTGTCGCAGACGATCCCGGGCCGGCGGCCCACCGTCACCGAGATCGCCGAGTGCGCCCACCTGTGCGAGGACGACGTACGGACCGCCCTGGAGGCGCTGGACAGCTTCACCGCTCTGTCGCTGGACGCCGATCTGCCGGGCAGCGACGACGGGTACGCGCTGTCCGACGCCCTCGGCGAGCCCGACACGGGCTACGACCTGGTCGTCGACCGGGAGGCCGTGAAGCCCCTGCTGTGCGAGTTGCCCGAGCGGGAGCGGACCATCCTCTACCTGCGCTTCTTCCGCGGCATGACGCAGAGCGGGATCGCTCGGCAGCTCGGCATCTCGCAGATGCACGTGTCCCGGCTGATCAGCAATTCGTGCAGCACGGTGCGGGAACAGGCGCTCGCCGATGTGGCGTAGGCACCCCGGTGCCCGGCACGCTCAACCGGCCGCCCTGCCGAGTCGACCCGGCAGGGCGGCCGGTGGCGAGCTCACTGCCGAACCCTCCCGGGAGCGGTTGGCCAATGCCTCGCTCCTTCCGGACTACCGGGGAGGGAGCGATCGAAACACCCGCGCGCCTCGGGCGTCCGGGCTCACTGAGGTGGTGGCGCACCCGGGATCTCCGTGGGCCCGTACTTGTCGAGCGTCTCCTCCAGCACCGCGCGCACGTCCGCGGGCAACTCTCCCTGCTGCCCCCAGACGATGATCATCTCCGCGACGGCGCGCAGCTTGATGTTCGTGTGCTGGGACACCTCCCGCAGGACGTCCCAGCCCTGCTCGGGTGTCACCCGTCCGAGCGCCACCATCATGCCGATGGCCTGGTCCACGACGGCGTGTGAGGTGACCGCTGCCTTCAACTGGTCGATCTCTTCCCGCAGTCTGCGCGGATCGTCGTCATCCGGACGGGCGTCTGGACTCATCGTCCCCTCCGGGCGGGGTGTGTCGTCGGTCAGGGCTCCTGGATCCATCGTCGCCACTGCACCGGGCGTGTGCCAACGCTGCGGAGTACATCGACTCGTCCCCGTACCGAGCCCGCGTCCTGCCCGGTCCGTCGCCGTACCGTGCCTCCGTCCCGCCCCCGGCACGACCGGGGGCAGCCGCTCGTCGAGCGGCTGCCCCCTGCCCCTACCGGTACGCGATCACGCGGCCAGGGTCACGGCCTCCACCGCGGGTGCGCGCACGGCGTGCCGGGCCGTGAGCAGGCTCGTGCCCACCGTCACCAGCGCCGCGACCGCGACGACGCCGAGCCAGATTCCCGGCCCCCGGCCGGGCAGCAGTGTGTCCGACCTGACCAGCGTGAAGGGGAGGATCCCGGCGAGCCCGGCCAGCGTGCCGAAGAAGACCCCGGTCACCGTCAGGACCACGCCCTCCACGCCGACCGTCGCGAGGACCTGCCCCGGTGTCGCGCCGGCCAGTCGCTGCCGCCCGAACTCCCCGGACCGGTAAGTGGTCGCCGCGTACAGGGAGTTGACCAGCATCACGCAGGCGAAGACCACGATGATCCCGACGACCACCAGGTTCAGGGTCTCCAGGTTCTTGGCGTCGACGGACTTCGGCAGGCCGGAGGCGTCGATCGCGTCGTTCTCGACGGCCTGCATGTACAGGGTCGCCGTCGCCACGCAGGTGAAAAGGATCAACGGCATCAGGACCGCGGACAGTTCTCCGGCGCGGCGCCGCAGGTTCCGCACGGCGAACCAGCCGCTCGCTCCCGGCAGGGGCAACCGGTCCAGCACGGCCGTCAGCAGCTTCGGGGACAGCAGCGCGCACCCCACGGACAGCAGGATCGAGCCATAGGCGGGCGGCGCCATCAGGGCGGCGTCCCGCGCGGAGAAGGCGAAGGTCGAGCAGACTGCCACGGCGCCGAGGGCCAGCGCCCCGTACGCGAGGAACCTTCGCGTCCCGCGCCGGGGCACGCTCCGCCGGGTGGCCCGGCGCACCGCGAGGAACGCCGCGCCCGCCGCCGCGAGCACCGTGATGTCGATGCCGGACATCAGCGCGACGGGACCGAAGGAGTAGTCCACCGACCGCGCCACCTGTCCGCTGTCCTGGAAGACGCCCAGCAAAGCCCGCCCGCCGAGCATCGCTGGACCGATCGCCAGAATCGCACCCAGCAGCGCGATCACGACGGCCTCCCCGACGACCGTCCGCCCGATCTGCGCCGGCGTCGCTCCGGAGCAGCGCAACAGCTCCATCTCGGAGCGGCGTTGGCGGACGTTGACCGTCAGCGTCGACGCCACCGCGAAGAACACCAGCAAGGTGCCGTACCCGCCGACGACGCTCGCCGCGGTGGTCAGCGACTCCGCGCTCACCGGGTCCACGCCGACCCGGCCGGCCGTGTCGTGCATCGAATTGAACGTCATGATGATCGCCGCGCCCAGGAACGCGGACAGCAGGGTCGCCGTGCAGCGCGCGGGGCGCTTGCGCAGGGAACGCAGGGCCAGAGCGAACATCCCTCACACCTCCAGCAGGACGTCGTCGCCGAGATGGGCCAGCCGCTCGGCCACCGCGTCGACCGTCGGCGCGTGCAGTTCGCCCGCGAGGCGCCCGTCCGCGAGGAACACGACGGAGTCGGCGTACGAGGCGGCCACCGGGTCGTGCGTCACCATGACCACGGTCCTGCCGTGCACCCGCACGGCCTCCCGCAGCAGGACCAGTACGTCCCGCGCGCTGCGCGTGTCCAGGGCCCCCGTCGGCTCGTCCGCGAAGATCACCCGGGGTTCGGTCACCAGTGCCCGGGCGATCGCCACGCGCTGCCGCTGTCCTCCGGAGAGCTGGTCGGGCAGATGACCCAGCCGGTCGCCGAGCCCGACGGCCGTCAGTACCTCCCGCACCCGCGCCCGGTCGACGCGCCGGCCGGCGAGCTTGAGCGGCAGGATCGTGTTCTGGGCGACGGTCAGTGTCGGCAGGAGGTTGTACTGCTGGAAGACGAAGCCGATCCGACTGCGCCGGAACCGTGTCAGCTCCGCCTCGCCGCCGCCGGTCATCTCCGCCCCGTCCACCCTCACGATGCCGGTGTCGGGCCGTTCGAGCCCCGCCGCGCACTGCAGCAGCGTGGACTTCCCGGACCCCGAGGGCCCCATGACCGCGGTGAACGTGCCGCGTGCCAGACCGAGCGTCACCCCGTCCAGAGCGGTCACGGCACCGGCCCCGGTCCCGTAGGACTTGCCGACCTTGACCAGCCGCAGCGCCTCGGCGGCGGGTCCCGGGTCGTTCGTGCGTCGCGCTCGGTGAAACATCGTCATCACCCTCCGTCGGCACGCCCTGTGCCTCGTCCACGACGCTACGGACAGCCGGGTCCGCCCACACTGGTCGCAGGACCCCTGTTGCGGGGTGTACTCAGCGACACCTTCGGACGCGGGCCACCCCGTACGGGTCACCAGAACGCGCCGGGCGCCGCCCGCGCCGATGGAATGGAGGGGTGACCGCGCCCCCCGACGACTGCCTGGCGCGCAACGAGTGGATCTGCGGCGAGTATCTGAGCACCCGTCGGCACATCCTCCTCGACGCGGTCGCCCAGCACCTCCAGCTCACCGCGATCTCCGTCCTCATCGCACTGGCCGTCGCGGTGCCGCTCGCCGTGCTCGCCCGTCGCTGGGGCCTGGCCGCGGGCCCGGTCCTCGCGGCGACCACGGTCCTCTACACCATCCCGTCGCTCGCGATGTTCTCGCTCCTCCTGCCCGTCTACGGACTGTCCGCCGCGCTGGTCGTCGCGGGCCTCGTCCTGTACTCGCTGACGCTCCTCGTGCGGAACATCCTGGCGGGCCTGCGAGCCGTCCCCGAGGAGACCCGGCAGGCCGCGCGGGGCATGGGGTACGGGCCCGTCCGGCTGCTGCTCACCGTGGAGCTGCCGCTCGCACTGCCGGCGGGCATGGCCGGGCTGCGGATCGCCACCGTGTCGGCGGTGTCGCTGGTCACCGTCGGCGCCATCGTCGGCTTCGGCGGGCTCGGCAATCTCATCTACTCGGGCATGAACACCTACTTCAAGGCGCAGGTCCTCACCGCGTCGGTGCTGTGCGTCGTCATCGCCGTCGCCGCGGACCTCCTGATCCTCGCGGTGCAGCGGCTCATGACCCCCTGGAACCGGGCGAGCCGCGGATGAACACCCTGACCGAGGCCTGGGGATGGCTCACCGACCCGGCGCACTGGTCGGGCGACGACGGCGTCCGGCACCGTCTCGCCCAGCACCTGGCCCTGACGGTCGTCTGCCTGGTCGTCAGCTGTCTGATCGCGCTGCCCGTCGCCCTCGTCCTCGGACACCTCGGCAAGGGCGGCGCGCTCGCCGTGAACCTCTCCAACGTCGGCCGGGCCGTGCCCACCTTCGCCGTGCTGGTGCTCCTGCTGCTCACCCCGATCGGGAGGTGGGGCGAGGGGCCGACGGTCGTCGCGCTCGTCCTCTTCGCCGTTCCGCCCCTGCTCACCAACGCGTACGTCGGGATGCGCGAGGTCGACCGCGACGTGGTGCGGGCGGCCCGCGGAATGGGCATGACCGGCCGGCAGAGCCTGTTCCAGGTCGAACTGCCCCTCGCACTTCCCATGGTGCTGACCGGGGTGCGGATCGCCGCCGTCCAGCTCGTCGCGACCGCCACCATCGCGGCGCTCGCCGGCGGCGGGGGGCTCGGCCGGATCATCACCGCGGGATTCAACCTGGCCAGCACGCCCCAGGTCGTCGCCGGTGCCGTGCTGGTCGCGGTCTTCGCCCTGATCGTCGAGGGCGTCTTCGAGGTCGTCGAGCGGGTGGCACCGCACCGGGCGAGGGGCTCGCGGTGAGGAGGCACGCCGTGCTGACCGGGGCCTTGTTCCTGCTCGCCGGCTGCGCCACCGGACCGTCGCTGGAGAACCGGGGCTCGGTCACCGCCCCGCCCGGCGACAGCAGGCACCTGGTCATCGGCTCGGCCGGATTCACCGAGAGCGACCTGCTGGCGCAGATGTACGCGCTGCTGCTGAAGCAGGCCGGCTACAAGACGTCGATGATCACCGTCGCCAACCGGGAGCTGTACGAACCGGCCCTGGAATCGGGCCAGATCGACGTCGTGCCCGAGTACGCGGCGACCTTCGCGGACTGGCTGAACGCCAAGACCCACGGTGCCGACGCGCGCCCCGTCGGCTCGCCCGACCTCGGCACCACCATGACCGCCCTGCGCGACCTGGCGACGCCACGTGGGCTCACCGTGCTCGAACCCGGCAAGGCCGTCGACCAGAACGCCTTCGCGGTGTCCGCCGCGTACGCCCGGGAGCACCACCTGGGGACGCTCGGCGACCTCGGGCGGTCCGGTCTGAAGGTGCGGCTCGCGGCGGGCGACGAGTGCGTGCAACGGCCGTACTGCGAGCCGGGGCTGAAGAAGACGTACGGCATCGACGTCGTCGCCGTCGACCCGAAGGGTGTCGGCACCACCCAGGCGAAGCAGGCCGTGCAGAGCGGCCGGGACCAGATGGTGCTGACGACCACGACGGACGCCACGCTCGACGAGTTCGGGCTCGTCCTGCTGGAGGACGACAAGCACCTGCAGAACGCCGACTACATCGTGCCCGTCGTCAATCGTTCGCGAGCGGGCGGCGAGGGCGTCACCAAGGTGCTCGGCAAGCTCAACGACGTCCTCACCACTGCGGACCTGGCGTCCCTGAACCGGCAGGTGGACAGCTGGCGACGGCTGCCCGAGGACGTGGCGCGCACCTATCTGCGGGACAAGGGCCTGCTGGCCTGACCCCACGGGGCCTCGCCCGGACCGGGCAGGTGCCGGGCGCGCGACCTCTGCGCGCGGGTTGACCGGATCGGTCCGGCCCGGCGGGTCCGGGGCCCGCGAGCGCCCCGACCGTCCGCACGGCGGCCGGAGTCTGCCGTGTGCTTCGAGCCCCCAACGCGGGCCGAGCGCCCGCACGCTCCGCGGCTCAGGCGTCCGCCACCGAGTCGAAGTCCACCTGACCGCGCGACACGCCCCGCGCGTCCGCGTCCACCGACCTGCGCAGCGCCTCGTGCAGCTTGGCCGGGGTCAGGACGCCGAGGAAGCGCGCCCCGTCCAGTACGGCGACCCAGCCCGCGTCGTGCTGGAGCATGACCCCGAACGCCTGCTTCAGGGGAGCGCCCACGGGCACCCAGGAGTTCATCCGGTGCGCCAGGTCCCGGACCCGGCCGCCCGCGCCGAGTTCGTGCCGGCCGACCCATCCGTGCAGATCGCCGTCGGCGTCGAGCACCACGGCCCAGCGGGCGCCTTCGGCCCGCAACCGTTCCGCGGCCCGCCAGGCGCTCTCGTCCAGCCGCGCGATCGGCGGCTGCTCCAGGTCGTCGGCCTCGATCGTGGTCACCGACAGGCGCTTCAGGCCGCGGTCCGCGCCCACGAAGTCGGCGACGTACGGCGTGGCGGGCGTACCGAGAACGGCGCCGGGCGTGTCGAACTGCTCGATGCGGCCCTGGCCGTACACCGCGATGCGGTCGCCGAGCCGCACCGCCTCCTCGATGTCGTGCGTGACCAGCAGCACCGTCTTGCGTACGGCTTCCTGCATGCGCAGGAACTCGTCCTGCAACTGCTCCCGCACCACCGGGTCGACGGCCCCGAAGGGCTCGTCCATCAGCAGCACGGGCGGATCGGCGGCCAGTGCCCGCGCCACGCCGACCCGCTGGCGCTGACCGCCCGACAACTGGTCCGGATAGCGCGGTCCGTACGTCGCCGGGTCCAGGCCCACCAGATCGAGCAGTTCGGCGGCGCGGGCCCGTGCCTTCGCCTTCTTCCAGCCGACGAGAGTGAGCACGGTCGCCGTGTTGTCGAGGATCGTCCGGTGCGGGAACAGGCCGACCTGCTGGATGACGTACCCGATGCGCCGCCGCAGCCGTACCGGGTCGACCGCGGCGATGTCCTCGTCGTTCACGAAGATCCGTCCGGACGTCGGCTCGATCAGCCGGTTCACCATCATCATGGTCGTCGTCTTGCCGCAGCCCGACGGGCCGACGAGGGTGACGAGTTCGCCCTCGGCCACCTCGAAGGAGAGGCCGTCCACGGCGGTCGTGCCGTCCGGATAGCGCTTGGTGACCTGCTCGAACCGGATCATTCCCTCACGCTAACCGCGTGCCGCGATCACCGCCCACCAGCGGCGTCCCCGCGAGTCGAATTGTGTATTCCGTTTTTGAAAAGTTTCAATCAGAGTGTCCGGATCCCCTGTTGTCACCCCTCCCGAAAGCGCGTTCTGTCGCGCGCTTCTGTTGAATTCTTTCTGATAGTTGCATTGTTGAGATGGTGGACAGCCGTCGAGGGCGCCGCTAAGTTCGCCGCCAGCCGGAGTGAAACGTTACAACCAGCGCGCTCCGAGAGCCGAAGGGATGACGGCGTGAACGAAGGAACGGGCAATGTGCGACGCAGAACGGTGCTCACCACGGCCGCGAGTGCCGGAGCCCTGGCGATGGCCGGAGGGATCGGCGCGTCGGGCACGGCACGGGCGGCCGCACCGGCCTCGGACGGGGCCTTCGTCACAGGACTGACGGTGGAGCACCGGACCGACCCGCTGGGCGTGGACGCCGACAGACCGCGCTTCGGCTGGCGCATGGCGTCCTCGGCCCGCGGCCGGCGCCAGAGCGCGTACCGGATCCTGGTGGCCACCTCGCCCGAACGGCTGACCCGCACCCGCGCCGACGTCTGGAACAGCGGACGCGTCACGTCGGCCGACTCCGTGGCGGTGCCCTACGCGGGAGCCGCACTGCGCCCCTCCACCCGCTACTTCTGGTCGGTGGGCCTCTGGGACGAGGGCGGCCGCGCCCTCCCCGACGCCCCGGCCGCCTTCTTCGAGACGGGCCTGCGCAGCACCGACGGCACGACGGGCTGGGACGGCGCCCGCTGGATCGGCATGGCGGGCAAGGAGCCGAACAGCCCGGGGGCGCCGCTGCTGCGCCGTCAGGTCCGGCTCCAGGGACGGAAAGTGCGCGCGGCCAGGCTGTACGTGTCCGCCCTCGGCGTGTACGACGCCTACCTCAACGGGCGGCGGGTCACGGTGCCGCAGGGCGAGGGCACGACGCACGAACTGCTCACGCCGGGCTGGACGAACTACGACCGCACGATCAGCTATCTGAGCTACGACGTCACCGGCCTGGTCGCGGGGGAGCGGGCCGTCACCCTGGCCGCGGTGCTCGGCAACGGCTGGTACAACGCCCGGATATCCGACGGCAGCACCTACTACTCCAAGGACGGCAACCGCCTGGCGCTGAAGGCCAAGCTGCTGATCCGCTACACCGACGGTTCGACGCAGACCGTGGTGACCACGCCAGGCGACGACTGGCGGGCCACGGACACGGGCGCGTACCGCGGCGACGACATCTACGACGGACAGACCTACGACGCGCGCAAGGAGATGCCGGGCTGGACGGCGAACGGCTTCGACGACTCCGCCTGGCCGGGGACCGAGGAGGTCGACTTCGCCACCCGGTACCCCGACGCGAAACTGGTCGCCTACCCCGGCGAGAGCGCACGGCTGATGCCCGAGTGGGACCGCGGGCCGCGGTCCGTCACCGTGTACACCGGGGTGACCGGCGAGTCGGGCAGCGCCAACGGACGTGGTCGCATCGTCGTCGACGCCTCCCGGTCGGTGACCGACCCCGCCGCGGCGGCCCGGGCGGCGGTCACGGTCGGCGACGGCGACACCGCGGTCTTCGACCTCGGGCAGAACATGGTCGGGGTGCCGCGCTACACCGTGCGCGGTCCCGCGGGCGCCGAGGTCACCTTCCGGTTCGCCGAGATGCTCAACGACGACAGCGCGGGCGCCGACGGCCCCGAGGGCTCCGTCTACCGGGCCAACCTGCGCTCCGCCAAGGCGACCAGCACCTACACGCTCCGGGGCGACACGCACGGTGAGACCCACCAGGACTCGCTCGCCTTCTACGGATTCCGCTACGTCTCCGTCACGGCCGCCGGCGCCCCCGTCACGATCACGGGCCTGACGGGCAGGGTCGCCACCTCCGCGATCCGCGAGACCGGCAGCGTCACCACGAACGACAGCTCGGTCAACCAGCTGATCAGCAACGTGCGCTGGGGTCAGCGCGGCAACTACCTCTGGGTGCCCACGGACTGCCCGCAGCGCGACGAGCGCCTCGGCTGGACCGGCGACACCCAGCTGTTCTCCAACACGGGTCTCTACAACGCCGACGCGGTCAACTTCCTCAGCCACTTCGAGGACAACCTGATCGACTCGCAGCAGATCTACGGTCTCGACGGCGCCCAGTTCACCGCCGTCTCGCCCGGCAACCGGTACAACGCGGCGGCTCCCGTGAGCGGTTGGGCCGACTGCGGTGTGGTGGTGCCCTGGACCGTCTGGCAGATGAGCGGCGACCGCACCGTCGTCGACCGCAGCTGGGCGGCCATGACCCGCTACCTGGACTGGATCCAGCGCAGGACAGGGGACAGTTACGCCGGTCAGGGCGCCCTGTTCGCCGACTGGCTCGCCCCGCAGAGCACCGGCACCCAGCTCATGAGCGACGTCTACTACGGCCACAGCACCCGGCTGATGGCACAGATGGCCCGCGCGACCGGCCGGGAGTCCGAGGCCGACCGGTACGACCAGCTCTTCTCCCGCATCAAGCGGGCGTTCATC
This sequence comes from Streptomyces siamensis, assembly GCF_039543605.1. Lineage (NCBI taxonomy): Bacteria > Bacillati > Actinomycetota > Actinomycetes > Kitasatosporales > Streptomycetaceae > Streptomyces > Streptomyces siamensis. Next base: position 223,923 of record NZ_BAABKB010000032.1, read on the forward strand.
GCCAAGTACCTGAGCACCGAGGACGGGAAGCTCACGGTGCGCTCCAGCCTGGGCGGCAAGCCGATCATCGGCACGGACCCCGAGGACAACAGCCAGACCGCGCTGCTGTGGGTCCTCAAACTCGGTCTGTACGACACCGACGCCCAGCGCCGGCTGCTCGTCGACCTGCTCGCGCAGAACATCGGCAACGACGCGGCCTACAAGGCGGCCCACCCCGGCAGCACTCGCGTGCAGTACGCGGAGAACACCCTGTCCGTGGGCTTCCTCGGCGTGAACGTGCTCGCCCCCGTCCTCACCGACCAGGGCCGCGCCGACCTCGCGTACGAGCTGCTGCACCAGGACGCGATGCCCTCCTGGCTGTACTCGGTGAAGAACGGGGCCACCACGGTCTGGGAGCGCTGGAACTCCTACTCCGAGGACGACGGCTTCGGCCCCGTCGAGATGAACTCCTTCAACCACTACTCCTACGGCGCGATCATGGAGTGGATGTACGAGAGCATGGCCGGTATCGCCAAGGATCCCGACCACCCGGGGTTCCGGCACTTCTTCCTGCGGCCCCACATCGACCCCACGGGCCGTATCACCGAGGTGACGGGCTCGCACGTCTCGCCGTACGGCGAGATCGTCAGCGAGTGGACGGTGCAGGGCCGGACGCTCTCCTACCGGGCCGTGGTCCCGGCCAACAGCACCGCCACCCTGCTTGTCCCGGCCGCGGACGCCGCCACGGTGCGCGCGGGGCGGACCCCGCTGGCGCGGGTGCCGGGCGTGGAGTTCCTCGGATTCGAGGACGGCACCGCCTCCTACCGCCTGCCGTCGGGCGGTTACGAGGTCACGGCCGCCCTGGACTGAGCGGGCACACGGACGGGGGCGGGCCCGCACGGTTCAACCGCGCGGACCCGCCCCCGGTCGGCTCAGACCGCGCCCACCAGGATCACCTCCAGGGTGCGCGGACCGTGCACCCCCTCGACCCGGTCGAGTTCGATGTCGCTGGTCGCCGAGGGGCCGGAGATCCAGGTCAGAGGGCGCTCCGGAGCGAGCCGCGCGAGCCCCTGCGGCACCGAGGAGACCACCTGGTCCGGGACGCGCACGACGCAGATGTGGTGGTCCGGTACCAGCGTGATCCGGCGACGGCCCTGATCGGGGCCGCCGTCGAGCACGAGGGTGCCGGTCTCGGCGATCGCCACCGCGCACGCGGTGACCACGCTGTCCACCCGGTCGAGCTCGTGCGGGGTGGTCTCGGCACGGTCCGCCACGCGCGTGACGTCCGTGTCCGCCAGCCACGCCTCGTCCAGTCCCGGCGGGACCACCACGGAGGCCGAGCCGTGCTCCGCGAGCAGCCCGGCGATCACACCGGGCAGTCCGTCCGCGTCGCAACGGTGCACCAGCGCCCGGTAGTCGGCCAGGTTCTCGGCGAGCAGCTCGACCGTCTCCGCGACACTCCGCTCCCCGTGCTCGCGCAGATAACTCCGCTCCACGGCCTGGTCGTACGGCGTGTCGTCGTGGCCCGTGTCCGCGAGCGCGCGCCGTACCCGGCCGAGAATCACATCCCTGCTGTTCACTTCGCGTCCTTTCCGCCCCGGGTGCGCTGCCACCAGTCGCGAAACGGCTCCGCGGGCACCGGCGGCAGATCGCGGCTCGCGCTCCACGCCCTGCCGGGTCCCGGCAGCGTCCGCGGATGGAAGCGGCGCGTCCGCCCGGCGAGCCGCTGGCCGGTGCGCAGCGCGCCGGGGTGGCTGAACGCCCAGCGCGCCGCCCGCATCGCCGCCCGCTCGGCGGCGTGCCCCTTGGCCGGCTTGAGGACGACCTTGTTGCCCTCACGGGTCGCCGGGCCGCCCTGGGCGACCCGCTCCCGCAGATGCACGAGCACCTCCGGAATGTCGATGGCGACCGGACAGACCTCGTAGCAGGCGCCGCACAGCGAGGAGGCGTACGGCAGGGACGCGTCGATCTCCGAGGCGGTGCCACGCAGTTGCGGGCTGAGGATCGCGCCGATCGGGCCCGGATAGACGGAACCGTAGGCGTGGCCGCCGGCCCGCTCGTACACCGGGCAGACGTTCAGGCACGCCGAGCAGCGGATGCAGCGCAGCGCCTGACGGCCGACCTCGTCGGCCAGCGTGTCGCTGCGGCCGTTGTCGAGGAGCACCAGGTGGAAGGCCCGGGGCCCGTCCTCGTCGGTGGTGCCCGTCCAGGTCGAGGTGTACGGGTTCATGCGCTCGGCCGTGGAGGAGCGGGGCAGCGTCTGGAGGAACACCTCCAGGTCCTGCCAGGTCGGCACGATCTTCTCGATGCCGACGACCGAGATCAGGGTCTCCGGCAGGGTCAGGCACATCCGGCCGTTGCCCTCGGACTCGACGACGACGAGGGTGCCGGTCTCGGCCACCATGAAGTTGGCACCGGAGACGCCGACCTTGGCCCGCAGGAACTTCTCGCGCAGATGCAGCCGCGCCGCCTCGGCGAGCTCGGCGGGCGTGTCGGTCAGGCCTTCGGGAGCGGGGCGGCCCCACTCGCTCATCTCGCGGGCGAAGATGTCGCGGATCTCGCCGCGGTTGCGGTGGATCGCCGGGACCAGGATGTGCGAGGGCCGGTCCTTGCCCAGTTGCACGATGAGCTCGGCGAGGTCGGTCTCGTAGGCGCGGACGCCCTCCGCCTCCAGGGCTTCGTTGAGGCCGATCTCCTGCGTGGCCATCGACTTGACCTTCACGACCTCCGACTCGCCGGTCGCCCGGACCAGGCCGGCCACGATGCGGTTGGCCTCGTCGGCGTCGGCGGCCCAGTGCACGGTGCCGCCGGCCGCCGTGACCGACTCCTCCAACTGCACCAGGTAGCGGTCGAGATGACGGAGCGTGTGGTCCTTGATCCGCTTGCCCGCCTCGCGCAGCGCCGACCAGTCGGACACCTCCGCGACCGCCTTGGCACGCTTGGAACGGATGGTGTGCGTGGCGTGCCGCAGGTTGCCGCGCAGCGTGGCGTCGTGCACGGCCTCGTGCGCGGCCTTCGGAAACGCCGGCATGCCGACGAACGTCCCGCTCATGCCCAGGGCTCCTCTTCCGTGCTCGCCAGGATCTCCGCGATGTGCACCGGACGCATGCCCGTGTCGAGGCGGGTCATCGTGCCGCCGATGTGCATCAGGCAGGAGTTGTCGGCCGCGCACAGCATCTCGGCACCCGTCGACGCGGCGTTGCGCACCTTGTCGGCGCCCATCGCGGCCGAGACGTCGGAGTTCTTGACGGCGAACGTGCCGCCGAAGCCGCAGCACTCGTCGGCGCCGGGCAGCTCGCGCAACTCCAGTCCCCTGACGGCCTGCAGGAGGCGGCGCGGCCGGTCGCCCAGACCCAGGCTCCGCAGCCCGTGGCAGGTCGGATGGTAGGTCACCGAGTGCGGGTAGTAGGCGCCGACGTCGGTCACGCCGAGCACGTCGACCAGGAACTCCGTCAGTTCGTACGTCTTCGGCACGACGGGCGCCAGCGTGGTCGCGAGGGTGTCGCCGCGGCCTTCGGCGCGCGCCCGCTCACCCATCCGCGGATACAGCTCCCGCACCATCGCCCCGCAGGAGCCGGACGGGGTCACGATCGCCTCGTACTCCCCGAATACATCGGAGAAATGCCGGGCGAGCGGTTCTGCCTCATGGCGATATCCGGTGTTGTAGTGCGCCTGTCCGCAACACGTCTGCTCCATCGGGAAGTCGACGTCGACACCCAGTCTGGTCAGCAGTTTCACCACGGCGCGGCCTGTGTCCGGATACAGCGTGTCGTTGACACAGGTCAGGAACAGAGCGACACGCATCGCAGCTCCTTGTTGTCGATCATCGGATGAGTGCAGCCTACGCGGCGGGTGTGCGGAGCGGGAGACGCCGCGCACCCGCCGTGTGCGGGCGGCAAGGGTCAGCGTGTGGCGAGCCGTTCCTCGGCGGCACGCCATGCCGCGGTGTCGCCGCGTGGTTCGTACCGCCGCAAGGGCTGGGTCCGGGCGAGCAGCCGGCGCATCTGCGCGCGGTCGCCCACCTGGCCGTGCGCCCGCGCCTGGACCAGGACGTTGCCGAGTGCCGCCGCTTCCGCGGGGCCCGCGACGACGGGCAGCCCGCAGGCGTCGGCGGTCAGCCGGCACAGCAGATCGTTGCGGGCGCCGCCGCCCACGATGTGCACGACGTCGACCGGATGGTCGGCGAGGGCCTGCGCCTCGGCGACCGCGCGGCGATGGGCGAGCGCGAGGGAGTCGAGGATGCAGCGCGTGATCTCCGCGGGGGACGCGGGCACCGGCTGGCCCGACTCCCGGCAGGCGTCGGCGATCCGCTGCGGCATCCGGCCCGGCGCGAGGAACGCCGCGTCGCCCGCGTCCACGACCGACCGCAGGGGTGTGACCTCGGCGGCGGCCGAGAGGAGACCGTCCAGGGCGGGGTCGCCCCACTCGCGCAGGCACTCCTGGAGCAGCCACAGCCCCATGATGTTCCGCAGATAGCGGACCGTGCCGTCCAGTCCCAGCTCGTTCGTGAAGTTGGCCGCGCGGCTCGCCTCGGTGAGGACGGGCCCGTCCAGCTCCAGGCCCGCCAGGGACCAGGTGCCGGTGCAGATGTAGGCGAAGCGCTCACCGGCCGCGGGGACCGCGGCCACCGCCGAGGCGGTGTCGTGCGAGGCGACGGTGGTCACCGGGACCGGGCCGGTCAGCCCGGTCTCCTCCAGCACCCGCGGCAGCAGCAGGCCCGCCGGGTCGCCGGGGCGGCGCAGCGGCGCGAACAGCCCGAGGTCGATGCCGAGCCGTTCGGCCGGCCCGTACGCCCAGTCGCGGGTCCTCGGGTCGATGAGCTGGGTGGTCGACGCGTTGGTGAGCTCGGTCCCGGCCTCGCCCGTGAGCCAGTACGTCAGCAGGTCCGGGACGAGCAACAGGCGCTCGGCGCGGGCGAACTGAGCCGACGAGCGGGCCGCCGTCAACTGGTAGAGCGTGTTGAAGGGCGCGTACTGGAGTCCGGTCGCCGCGTACAGCTCCGCGGCGGACACGGTCGCCCACACCTTCTCCGCGACCCCCTCGGTGCGGGAGTCCCGGTAGTGCACCGGGTTGCCGAGGAGTGCTCCGTCCGCGTCCAGCAGGCCGTAGTCGACGGCCCAGCTGTCGATGCCGACCGAGTCGACCTGGCCGGCGGCGCGCAGCCCGTCCAGGACGCCCGCGTACAGGCCGAGGATGTCCCAGCGCAGCCCCTCGGGGAGGCGGACCGGCCGGTTCGGGAAGCGGTGCGCCTCGGCGAGGTCCAGCGAGTCGGGCCCCACGCGGCCGACCATGACGCGTCCGCTGGACGCGCCGAGGTCGACCGCGGCGTACGTGTGGTGCACAGCCGTCACCGCAGGAACGCGGCGGCGACGCCCGCGTCGACCGGGACGTGCAGACCCGTGGTGTGCGTCAGCTCCCCGCCGGTCAGCGCGAACACCGCGTTCGCGACATGCTCGGGCAGCACCTCCCGCTTGAGGATGGTCCGCTGGGCGTAGAACTCGCCGAGCTTCTCCTCCTCGATGCCGTAGGTCGCCGCGCGCTGCGCGCCCCAGCCGCCCGCGAAGATCCCCGACCCGCGGACCACCCCGTCGGGATTGACGCCGTTGACCCGGATGCCGTGCTCGCCCAGCTCGGCGGCCAGCAGCCGCACCTGGTGCGCCTGGTCGGCCTTGGTCGCCGAGTAGGCGATGTTGTTGGGTCCGGCGAAGACCGCGTTCTTCGAGGCGATGTAGACGATGTCGCCGCCGAGGCCCTGCCGGGTCATCACCCGCGCCGCCTCGCGCGAGACGAGGAACGAGCCGCGGGCCATGATGTCGTGCTGGAGGTCCCAGTCCTTCGCGGTGGTCTCCAGCAGTGGCCTGGAGATGGAGATGCCCGCGTTGTTGACGACCAGGTCGACGCCGCCGAAGGCCAGCACCGCCGCCTTGAAGGCCTCGGTGATCTGCTCCTCGGACGTCACGTCGACGGTGACGGCGACGGCCTTGTCGGGGCCGCCGAGCTCCTCGGCCACGGTGGCGGCGTTCTGGGCGTTCAGGTCGGCGACGACCACGCACGCGCCCTCGGCCACCAGCCGGTGCGCGATCGCCCTGCCGATGCCGCTGCCGGCGCCCGTCACCAGCGCCACGCGCGTGGCGAGCGGCTTGGGCTTCGGCATCCGCTGGAGCTTGGCCTCCTCCAGGGCCCAGTACTCGATGCGGAACTTCTCCGCCTCCTCGATCGGCGCGTACGTGGAGACGGCCTCGGCGCCCCGCATCACGTTGATCGCGTTGACGTAGAACTCGCCCGCCACACGGGCCGTCTGCTTGTCCTTGCCGAAGGAGAACATGCCGACCCCGGGGACCAGCACGATCGCCGGGTCCGCGCCGCGCATCGCGGGGGAGTCGGGCAGCGCGTGCCGCTCGTAGTAGGCCGCGTACTCCTCGCGGTACCCGGCGTGCAGCTCCTTCAGCCGGGCGACCGCCTCGTCGAGGGGCGCGGTCGGCGGCAGGTCGAGGACGAGCGGCCGGACCTTCGTGCGCAGGAAGTGGTCCGGGCAGGAGGTGCCGAGCGCGGCGAGCCGCGGGTGCTCGGCGCGGGCGAGGAAGTCGAGGACGACGTCCGCGTCGGTGAAGTGGCCGACCTGCGGGCGGTCCTCGGAGGCGATCGCCCGGACGTACGGCGCCAGCGCCGCGGCCCGGTCCCGACGGCCGGCCTCGTCGAGGGCCTCGTAGCCCTCGACGACCGGGCCGAAGGGCTCCGCCGCGCCGCGCTCGGTGAGGAACGTCTCCGCGGTGCGGATGATGTGCAGCGAGTTGCGCTCGCACTCCTCGGCGGTGGCGCCCCAGGCGGTGATGCCGTGGCCCCCGAGGACGCAGCCGATCGCCTGCGGGTTGGCCTCCTTGACCGCCGCGATGTCCAGGCCGAGCTGGAAGCCGGGGCGCCGCCAGGGCACCCACACGACACTGTCGCCGAAGCACTCGGCGGTCAGCTTCTCGCCGTCGGCCGCGCAGGCGAGCGCGATACCGGAGTCGGGGTGCAGGTGGTCGACGTGCGGCGCGTCCACCAGGCCGTGCATCGCGGTGTCGATGGACGGGGCGGCGCCGCCCTTGCCGTGCAGGCAGTAGTCGAACGCGGCGACCATCTCGTCCTCGCGCTCGACGCCCGGGTAGACGTCGGTGAGCGCGCGCAGCCGGTCCAGGCGCAGCACCGCGAGACCGGCCTCGGTCAGGGTGCCCAGGTCGCCGCCGGAGCCCTTGACCCACATCAGCTCGACGTCGCCGCCGGTCACGGGGTCGGTGTCGGTGCCCTTGGCGGAGGCGTTGCCGCCCGCGTAGTTGGTGTTGCGGGGATCCGAGCCGAGCCGGTGCGACCGGGCCAGCAGAGCGGCGGCTTCGGGATGGGATGCCATGTTCCTGATCCTTCGGAAGTGAGAAGACGTGCCCGGGTGCGCACCCGGGGGAGGGCGCCCTTCAGGGGGCGGGTGACCGCGCGACCGGCCCGACGCGGCCCGCGGGCCGCGCGCGGCGGGACGGCGAAGGGGGACGGCGCCGGGGGCTACGCCCCCCAGCCCGCCTGCTGCCCGCCGACCCGCTCGGCGGCGATCCGCTCCGCCCAGCCGGACCGGCGGTAGGCGGCGACCGGGTCGGGGTCGAGTCCGAGCTCCGAGCGCACCTCGGCGAGGAGCGGCCGTACGTCGGTGTTGTAGGCGTCCATGAGCACCGCGTTGGCGGCGAGCACGTCGCCCTCGCGCTGCGCGGCGGCCAGGGCGTCACGGTCGACGAGGAGGGCCTTCGCCGTGGCCTCCTGGACGTTCATTACCGAGCGGATGATCGCGGGGATCTTCGCCTCGATGTTGTGGCACTGGTCGAGCATGAAGGCGACGTCCGGGGTGAAGCCGCCGCCGCGGATCACCTCGTACATGATCCGGAAGAGCTGGAAGGGGTCGGCGGCGCCCACCATCAGGTCGTCGTCGGCGTAGAAGCGGGAGTTGAAGTCGAAGGCTCCGAGCTTCCCCTCGCGCAGCAGCGTGGCGACGATGAACTCGATGTTGGTGCCCGGGGCGTGGTGTCCGGTGTCGACGACGACCTGTGCCTTGGGGCCGAGCTTGAGGCAGTGCGCGTAGGCCGTGCCCCAGTCCGGGACATCCGTCGCGTAGAAGGCCGGCTCGAAGAACTTGTACTCCAGGAGCATGCGCTGGTCGTCGCCGAGCCGCTCGTAGACCTGGGCGAGGCTCTCGGCGAGCCGGTCCTGGCGCTCACGGATGTCGTCCTGGCCGGGATAGTTCGTGCCGTCCGCGAACCAGAGCTTCAGGTCCTTCGAACCCGTCGCGTCCATGATGTCCACGCACTCGAGAAGGTGGTCGAGGGCCTTGCGGCGCACCGACGCGTCCGGGTGGCAGACCGAGCCGAGCCGGTAGTCGTCGTCCTGGAAGGTGTTGGAATTGATCGCGCCCAGCTTCAGGCCGCGCTCCTGCGCGTGCTTGGCCAGGGCCTCGTAGTCGTCGACCTTGTCCCAGGGGATGTGCAGCGCGACCGTCGGGGCCGCGCCGGTGAACTCGTGCACCTTGGCGGCGTCGTCCAGCTTCTCCTGCGGGGTGCGGGGGACCCCGGGTTGCGCGAACACCTTGAACCGGGTCCCCGAGTTCCCGTACGCCCACGACGGCGTCTCGACGGCCTGGGTCTTGAGCGCGGCCTTCACCGCGGCGAGCTCGGTCACTTCGGGACTCCTACGACTTCGGATCTGAAAAGGACTGCTGGGGCGGATCTCTTCGGGCGGGCCCCGGACGGGTCCGGACGGGCTCGTGGGACGGGCTGTGCGAAGAGCGTCCTGCGGTGCTTCCGGAGGGGCTGATGGGACGGCTACCTGCAACGACTGTCTGAAACGATTCAGAAGGTGAAGCTATGAGCCGTCCGAGGGGCTGTCAACCCCTGTGGCGCAGACCGTTCTCCGTGACTCGGTTGTGACCTTTGACCATCGAAAAATTTCGACACGAACCCATTGACGTGACCTGGGTGACATGCCTAACGTCCCGGCAACCCAATTGAAACCTTTCACGACGCTGTGGGGCCGTCCCGCCGGCGTCGTCGAGGAGCCCCTCATGACCCACCCGTCCGATACGGGTCCGGCCCCCGTGCTGGCGCTCAAGGACATCTCGAAGTCCTTCGGCGCCGTGCGCGCCCTGCGGGACGTGTCCCTGGAACTGTTTCCCGGCGAGGTGCACGCGCTCGCCGGAGAGAACGGCGCGGGCAAGTCGACCCTCATCAAGACGCTCGCCGGCGTGCACCGACCGGACGCCGGCCAGGTGCTGCTGGACGGCGAGTCCACCGTCTTCCACGGACCCGCCGACGCCCGCGACGCGGGCATCGCGGTGATCTACCAGGAGCCCACGCTCTTTCCCGACCTGTCGATCGCCGAGAACATCTTCATGGGCCGCCAGCCCCGGCGCGCGCTCGGCCGCATCGACCACAAGGCGACCCACGCGGCGACCCTGGCCCTGATGAAGCGCCTCGGAGTCGAACTCGACCCCGACCGCCCCGCCCGCGGCCTGTCCATCGCCGACCAGCAGATCGTCGAGATCGCCAAGGCCCTCTCCTTCGACGCCCGTGTCCTGATCATGGACGAGCCGACCGCCGCCCTCACCGGCAGCGAGGTGGCCCGCCTCTTCGGCGTCGTGCGCACCCTGCGCGACCAGGGCTCGGCGGTGCTGTTCATCTCGCACCGCCTGGAGGAGATCTTCCAGATCTGCGAGCGCGTCACCACCCTGCGTGACGGCGCCTGGATCGCGAGCGAGCCGCTGGACGGCATGACCGAGGACGACCTGGTGCGCCGGATGGTCGGCCGCGACCTCGACGAGCTGTACCCGAAGCAGGACGTCCGGGCCGGCGAGGTCGCCCTGAGCGTGCGCCGGCTGACCCGCGAGGGCGTCTTCACCGACGTCTCCTTCGAGGTGCGGCGCGGCGAGATCGTCGGTCTCGCCGGCCTCGTCGGCGCGGGCCGCACGGAGGTGGCGCGGGCCGTGTTCGGCGTCGACCGCTGGGACGGGGGCGAGGTCGAGGTCGACGGCAGGACGCTGACCAACGGCGCACCCTCGACGGCCATGGCCGCCGGACTGGCCCTCGTCCCCGAGGACCGGCGTGCCCAGGGCCTGGTGATGGACATGTCCATCGAGCGGAACATCGGACTGACCGGCCTGCGCAGCACGGTGCGGGCCGGCCTGATGGACCGCGGTGCCGAGCGCAGCCGTTCCCTCGACTGGGCCGTCAAGCTCCAGGTGAAGTACGCCAGGATCGCGGACACCGTCTCCACGCTCTCCGGCGGCAACCAGCAGAAGGTCGTCCTCGCCAAGTGGCTCGCCACCGGCCCCAAGGTGCTGATCGTCGACGAGCCGACGCGTGGCATCGACGTCGGCACCAAGGCCGAAGTGCACCGCCTGCTCAGCGAGTTGGCCGCCGACGGGGTGGCCGTCCTGATGATCTCCTCCGATCTGCCCGAGATCCTCGGCATGGCGGACCGCGTGCTGGTGATGCACGAGGGCCGGCTCACCGCCGAGATCCCACGCTCCGAAGCCACCGAGGAAACCGTGATGGCCGCAGCCACCGGGAGGGCCGCATGACGGTGACCGCTCCCAACCCCGCCCCCGCCGCCGAGGTGCCCAGGTCGAGCGGCACCCGGCTGGTCGACCGCGTCTTCAAGATGCGCGAACTGGCCATCCTGGTCGTCTTCCTGGTGATGATCGCCATCACCCAGGCGGGCAACAGCCACTTCCTGTCCGAGCAGGGCATCAAGGACCTGCTCCTGAACGCGACGATCCTCGTCCTGGTCGCCACCGGACAGTCGCTCGTCGTCATCACCCGCAACGTCGACCTGTCGGTCGGCTCGACGCTCGGCATCAGCGCCTTCGCGGCCGGCACCTATCTCCAGGGCGGCGGGAACCCCGTAGTCGCCGTGTTCCTCTCGGTCCTGCTCGGCATCGCCTGCGGACTGGTCAACGGAACGCTCGTCAGCCTCGGCCAGGTGCCCGCGCTCGTCGTCACCCTCGGCACGCTCTACATCATCCGCGGCATCGACTCCATCTGGGTCGGCTCCCGGCAGATCACCGCGGCCGACCTGCCGGGCTCCTTCGTCGACTTCGGCTCCGGCGGCATCTCGGCCGTCCCCTACCTCGCGCTGATCGCGGTGGCGGTGCTGCTGGTCACCGCGTACTACCTCAAGCACTTCGGCAGCGGACGCGAGCTGTACGCGCTGGGCTCCAACCCGGAGGCCGCCCGCCTCGCCGGCATCCCCGTCCGCAAGCGCATCCTGACCGCGTACGTGGTGTGCGGGGGCCTCGCCGGACTCGCGGGGGCCCTGTACCTCGCCCGCTTCGGCAACGTCGACTCCGGTACCGGGAACGGCTACGAACTCACCGTCGTCAGCGCGGTCGTGGTCGGCGGGGTCGTCTTCACCGGCGGTTCCGGCAGCGTCTACGGCGCCGCCCTCGGCGCCTTGCTGCTCACCTCGATCAACAGCGTGCTGCCCGCCCTCGGCGTCAGCTCCGTCTGGGTGCTCGCCATCAACGGCATCCTGCTCATCCTCGCCATCGCGGTCGACCGGGTCGTCGCGCTGCGCGTGGCCTCCGCACTGAAGAAGAGGAACGCCCGCCATGGCTGACTCGCCCCTCGCGCGCGCCGTCCGCTGGGACACGGTCGTCGGCGCCCTCCTCATCGTCCTGCTGCTGTTCTCCTTCGGCTTCGTCGACGGTTTCGGCAACGCCCTCAACCTGTCGTTCCTGATCGGCAACACGCTGCCCATCGCGTTGATCGCCCTGCCGATGACCCTGCTCGTGGTGGCGGGGGAGATCGACCTGTCGGTCGCCTCCACGGCCGGCCTGTCCGGCGCGGTCATGGGAGCCCTGTGGAACCAGGGCATGTCCATCGAGACGATCATCCCGCTGTGCCTGCTCCTGGGCGTGGTGTGCGGCCTGGTCAACGGTCTGCTGGTGACCCGGCTCGGACTGCCCTCCCTCGCCGTCACGATCGGTACGCTCGCCGCCTACCGGGGCGTCGCACAGATCGTGCTCGGCTCGGACGCCGTCACCGACTTCCCCACGCAGTACCTCGACTTCGCGGCCGGACGCATCGGCGACACGTTCCTCCCGCAGGCGTTCCTGCCCTTCCTGGTGCTGCTGGCCGTCGCCGTGGTCGTCCTGCACGCCACCCCGTTCGGGCGCTCCGCGTTCGCGGTCGGCGCCAACGAGGAGGCCGCGCGGTTCGCCGGCGTCCGCGTCAAGCGGCAGAAGCTGATCCTGTTCGTGGCGACCGGCTTCATGGCCTCGCTCACCGGTGTCTTCTGGGCCCTGCACTACGCCAGTGCCCGGTACGACAACGCCACCGGACTCGAACTCTCCGTCGTCGCGGCCGTCCTGCTCGGCGGCATCGACTTCGACGGCGGCAAGGGCACGCTCGGCGGCGCGATCGCCGGCGTCTTCCTCCTCGGCGCCCTGCAGAACGTGATGAGCCTCCTGAACGTCTCCGCGCAGTCGCAGATCGTCGTCACCGGCGTCCTGCTCGTCGTCTCCGTGCTCGGCCCCCGGGTCGCACGGCAGATCTCCGTGGCACGGGCGGGCCGCAGGGCGGCCACGACGCAGACCTAACCGCCCCGCCCCGTTCCACCCGCTCACGGAGTGCCCGAACGTTCCCGGCGCACCCGCCGGGCCGGCCCTCCGACGGCCGTCCCCGGCCGGTCGCGCCGACGCGGCGGAGCCGCACACACAGACAGTCCCGCGCCCCGTCGGGGGCGCACCCTCTCCCTCCCGAAAAGGACCCGCCATGCGCAAGTCGTCGATCCGTCGCAGCTGCGCGGCCCTCGCCGCCGTCACCTCGCTCGCCCTGGCCGTCACCGCCTGCGGTGGCACCACCAAGAACGACGTCAAGGACTCCGGCGGCTCGGCCGCCACCGCGGGCAAGGCCGACCCGAACGCGGCCACCAAGAAGGGCCTGACCGTCGGCTTCCTGCCCAAGCAGGTCAACAACCCGTACTTCACCTCCGCGGACAAGGGCGGCGAGAAGGCGCTCAAGGAACTCGGCTCCAGCTACAAGGAGGTCGGCCCCAGCAGCGCCACCGACACCAGCAGCCAGGTCAGCTACGTCAACACGCTGACCCAGCAGCAGGTCGACGCGATGGCCGTGTCCGCGCAGGACCCGGGCGCCCTGTGCACGGCGCTCAAGCAGGCGATGACGAACAAGATCAAGGTCGTCACCTACGACTCGGACACCAAGACCGACTGCCGCAACGCCTTCGTCTCGCAGGCCAGCGCCGAGGACCTGGGCCGCACCGAGGTGCAGCTGCTCGCCGAGCAGATCGACTACAAGGGCGAGATCGCGATCCTGTCCGCCGCGCAGACCGCGACGAACCAGAACACCTGGATCGACTTCATGAAGGACGAGCTGAAGGACCCCAAGTACAAGGACATCAAGCTGGTCAAGGTCGCCTACGGCAACGACGACGCCCAGCAGTCCTTCCAGCAGACCCAGGGCCTTCTCCAGGAGCACCCGAACCTCAAGGGGATCATCTCCCCGACCACGGTCGGCATCAAGGCCGCGGCACAGTACCTGTCCGGCTCGAAGTACAAGGGCAAGGTCAAGCTGACCGGCCTCGGCACCCCGAACGACATGCGCAAGTACGTCAAGAACGGCACCGTCGACGCCTTCGAGCTGTGGGACCCGGCGAAGCTCGGTGAGCTCGCCGCCCGTACGGCGGTGGCCCTGTCCTCCGGGCAGATCACCGGCAAGGAGGGCGAGACCTTCAAGGCCGGCGACATGGGCACCTTCACCATCGGCAAGGACGGCGTGATCAACCTGGGCAAGCCGACCGTGTTCGACGCCAAGAACATCGACCAGTTCGACTTCTGATTCCCCAAGGGGTGTTGATGCAACGCGTGTGCTTCCTGCTGAAGGTCAGGGCGGACCGCCTCGACGAGTACCGCGAGCGGCACGCCGCCGTGTGGCCCGAGATGTGCGAGGCGCTCTCGGCCACCGGCTGGCACAACTACTCGCTCTTCCTGCGCGAGGACGGCCTGCTCGTCGGCTACCTGGAGACCGAGGACTTCGCCGCGGCCCAGGCGGGCATGGAGGCCACCGACGTCAACGCCCGCTGGCAGGCGGAGATGGCGCCGTTCTTCGAATCGCTGGACGGCGCCCGACCCGACGAGGCCATGAAACCGCTCACCGAAGTCTTCCACCTCGCCTGAGCAGGACTCCGCGCATGAGACGACGCACTCGGCCCACGACGGCCCGCGCGGTCGGCCCGCGGTCCTTCGGGCGCACCGACCGCACACCGCCGTACGGCGGCGGAGGGTCCGACACCCACGCCGAGTCCGTCGTCGACGGCACGAAGGTCCCGCGGGTCGCGGCCCTCCTCCCGGTCCTCCGGGAGAGGTCCGGCGGGACCACGCCCTCGTCACCGCGTCGCCACCCCCTGTGGGGGCGCGGCACCGCTCTGCGTCGGGCTGTCCGCATGACCACTGGTTCCGGCCCGTGCGCGGGTAATGTGAGGGCCTGCCCGCCGCTTCTCGTTTCCCTGGAGGTTTCCGCCTGATGGCCCAGTCGGTGGGTATCAAGGACGTCGCCCGTGCCGCCGGAGTCTCCGTCGGCACGGTCTCGAACGTGATCAACCGCCCCGACACGGTCGCCTCGGAGACCCGGGCGCGGGTGCTGTCCGCCATAGACCGGCTCGGCTATGTGCGCAGCGAGTCCGCCCGTCAGCTGCGGGCCGGACGCAGCCGGATCATGGGCCTGCTCGTCCTGGACATGGGCAACCCGTTCTTCGTCGACGTCGCGCGCGGCGCGGAGCGCGCCGCCCGCGAGGCGGGGCTCGGCGTGATGGTCTGCAACAGCGCGCAGAGCGCCGGCGAGGAGGCCGACTACCTGTCGCTCTTCGCCGAGCAGCGGGTGCGCGGAGTGCTGCTGACGCCGACCGACGCGAGCGGGCGCAACATCGACGCGTTCCGCCGCAACGGCATCCCGTTCGTACTCGTCGACCGGGTCGCCGACGGCACCACCGAGTGCTCCGTCTCGGTGGACGACGTCGCGGGCGGCGCCCTGGCGGTACGGCACCTCGTGGACGCCGGCCACCGGTCCATCGCGTACGTGAGCGGCCCGCCCGGACTCAACCAGGTGCGGGACCGCCGCACGGGCGCCCTGAACGCCCTGGCGGAGGCGGGACTGGGGCCCGACTGCCTGCGCGAGCTGCCCACCGAGCGACTCGACGTGTCCGCGGGCCGCGACGCCGGCGCCCGGCTCCTCGGCCTCGCCGAGCGGCCCACCGCCGTCTTCTGCGCCAACGACCTGCTCGCCCTCGGCGTCCTCCAGGCCATGTACGCGGCGGGCGTCGACGTGCCCGACGACCTCGCCATCGTGGGCTACGACGACATCGAGTTCGCCGCCGCGGCGGCCGTACCGCTGACCTCGGTGCGTCAGCCCGCCGTGACCATGGGCGCGCTCGCCGCCGAGCTGCTCCTGGAGGAGATCGAGACGGAGACCGCTCCGCACGAGCACCGCCGGGTGGTGCTCCAGCCGGAACTGGTCGTGCGCCGCTCCAGCCTCTCCGCGCGCTGAGCGGCCGTTCAGTTGCCGGGGCGTCGACGGGCGGCACCCGCGGCGCTGCGGGCTGAGCGGCTGTTCAGTAGATTTTCTTGATCCCGGGGCCCACCGCCTCAGGAACATGTGCTCAACTGGGACACGGCCTGGAATCCGTACGTCTCGGGAGCCCTGTTGACCGTCAGCTACCGTCAGCCCGGTGTGGTCCTCACCGACCACCGCTTCGCCGTGCCCCTCGACCACGACGACCCGGCGGGGGAGAGCATCGAGCTCTTCGCCCGCGAGGTCGTCGCGAGCGACAAGGCGCACCAGGACCTCCCCTGGCTGGTCTACCTCCAGGGCGGTCCCGGCTTCGGCGCCAACCGCTTCATCGGCAAGCAGGCCTGGCTCGGCCGCGCGCTGAAGGAGTTCCGGGTGCTGCTGCTGGACCAGCGCGGCACCGGACACTCCACGCCCGCCAACCGGCAGACCCTCCCGCTGCGCGGCGGCCCCCGCGAGCAGGCCGGCTACCTCGCGCACTTCCGCGCCGACTCCATCGTCCGCGACTGCGAGGCCATCCGGCCCCGCCTCACCGGCGGCGCCCCGTGGACCGTCCTCGGCCAGAGCTTCGGCGGCTTCTGCACGGTCCACTACCTGTCCGCCGCCCCGGAGGGTCTGAGCACCGCCGTCATCACCGGCGGCCTGCCGTCCCTGGACGCGCACGCGGACGACGTGTACCGGGCGGCGTACCCGCGCATCGAGCGCAAGGTCGCCGCGCACTACGCGCGCTACCCGCAGGACGTCGAGCGAGCGCGCCGGATCGCGGAGTACCTGCTCCAGCACGAACCGGTCCTGAACGGCGGCTACCGCCTGACCGTCGAGGCCTTCCAGTCGCTCGGCATCCTGCTCGGCGGCAGCGAGGGCAGCCACCGCCTGCACTACCTGCTGGAGGAGGCCTTCGTCCGCACCCCGCAGGGCCCGGCGCTCTCCGACGCCTTCCAGGAGGACGTGCAGAGTCTGCTGTCGTACGCCGGACATCCCCTGTACGCGCTCGTCCACGAGGCCTGTTACGCCCAGGGTGACCGGCCCACCGCCTGGTCCGCCGAGCGGGTGCGCGCCGAGTTCCCGCAGTTCGACGCGGCCAAGGCCCTCACGGACGACGGCCCGGTGCTCTTCACCGGGGAGTCCGTGCACCCCTGGACGTTCGACACCGACCCGGCCCTGCGGCCGCTGCGCGAGACCGCCGAGGAGCTGGCCGCCCGCACCGACTGGCCGGCGCTGTACGACCCGGCCCGCCTCGCCGCGAACGAGGTGCCGGTCGCCGCGGCCGTCTACCACGACGACATGTACGTCGACGCCGAGCACTCCCTGCGCACGGCGCGCGACATCCGGGGCGTGCGGACCTGGGTGACGGACGAGTTCGAGCACGACGGTGTGCGGGCGGGCGGGCCGCGCGTCCTTGACCGGCTGCTGGCGCTCGCGCGCGACGAGGTCTGAGATTCCCGGATCCCCCTAGAATTCTGACGGACTGTCAGAAGTCGTCGGCGTTCCGAGGGGGCACGGTGATCGAGACCACGCGCACGGACATCCCGGAGGGCGAGGAGCGGCTGCGCCTCGACGTCGAGGACGACGGTATCGGCGTCCTCACCCTCTGCCGCCCGGCCAAGCTGAACGCGTGGAGCTGGGAGTCCACCCGCCAGCTGGGCCTGTTCGCCGACCGGATCCGCTTCGACGAGTCGATCCGGGTGGTCCTGCTGCGGGCCGAGGGGCGGGCCTTCTGCGCGGGCATCGACGTCACGGCGCCGGGCGGGGCGATCACCGGCCGCACCGGCGCCGAGCGGTTCCGCAACTACTACGAGGGCATCCGCTGGGCGCACGAACGGTTCGCGGCCTTCGCCCGCCTGCCGCAGCCGGTCGTCGCGGCGGTCCGCGGCCACTGCCTCGGGTTCGGCTTCGAACTCGCCCTCATGGCGGACGTCCGTGTCGCCGCCGGCGACGCGGTGTTCGCCCTGCCCGAGACCCGGCTGGGGGTCGCGGTCGACGCCGGCGGAGATCTGCGGATCGCACGCGAGGCGGGAGCGGGGTGGGCGAAACTCCTCGCGCTGACGGGACGGCGGATCGACGCGGCCACGGCCGAACGCCTCCGCCTCGTCCAACTCGTCACCACGCCCGACGAGACGGAGACGACCGCCCGCGGCCTCGCCGCGGAGATCGCGGCGAACGCGCCGCTCGCCGTGCAGGGTGTGAAGCACGACATCGACGCGTACACCGACGCCGGGCTCGCCGCGGCCCTCGACCGCGCCGCCGTCTCGGCCGCGCTCACGCTCACCTCCGAGGACGCCCGCGAAGGGTACGCGGCGAAGGGCGCGCGTCGCACGGTCCGCTTCGAGGGGAAGTGACCGCCCGGGCCCGCGGACTCAACCGGTGAAGGGCCCCCGCCCCAGCTGGTCCCGCAGCGGTACGACGGGTGGGCTGACGAGCTCCCGGCGCTGCCAGTTCGCGCCGTCCACCACCAGGGTGTGGCCCGTGATGAACCGGGCGTAGGGGGACGCCAGGAAGGTCGCCGCCCAGCCGAGCTCCCTCGGCGCGCCGACCCGGAGCGCCGGCTGGCGCGCGTCGTGCGCGCCGGCCCGGTCCAGCGGCCCGCGGATGTCCCCGGTCATGTCCGTGTGCGGCATGAGCCCCGGCACCAGGCCGTTGACCTGGATCCCGTACGGCCCCCACTCCACGGCCAGCGTCCGGACCAGGGCGCTCACGCCGGCCTTGGCCGCCGCGCTGTGCGCGAAGCCGGGGCCGCCCGTCCAGGCGTACGACGCACCCACGTCGACGACCGAGCCCGGAGTGCCCGCGGCGAGATGACGGCGGCCGAACTCACGCGTCACGAGGAACGTGCCGGTCAGAGTGATGTCGACGACCGCCCGCCACGCGTTGGGCGACATGTCCTCGGCGGGCACGGGGAAGTTGGCCGCCGCGTTGTTGACCAGCACGTCGGGCAGCCCGCACAGGTCGAACACCTCGGCGACGCGCCCCGCGTCCCGGATGTCGCACACGGCGGTCGTCACCCGCGCGCCCAGCGCCGTCAGCTCCTCGCGCGCGGACCGCAGATGTTCCTCGCCGCGACTGACGACCAGCAGGTCGGCGCCCAGCCGCCCGAACTCGGCGGCGATCGCCTTGCCCAGGCCCGTGCCGCCTCCGGTGACCAGGACCAGGGAGCCGTCGTACGTGCCCGGTGGCAGCGCGCTCGCACCGAGCGGCGGAGGGGCGGGCAGGCCGGGGAGGGAGGTGTCGTCCATGGCCGTCTCGATACCGTCTGCGCCGCCAGATCTCCAGAGACAGGGAACGCCTTCCGGCCGGACCGGGGCGCGCTCGGCACCCGCCACGGTGCGCGGAGGACGGGCGGTGGCGCGTGCGGCCCCGTGACGGCACGCCGCGGCCGGGCGGACGAGTGGTCCGGACGAGGGCGTCGCCCCAGTTCAGGGCGGTCCGATCGGCTCAGTACGCTGGGTGCATGCGAGAAGACAGGGGAGCGGCCCCCGGGCGGCGGCTGGAACTGCTCAAGGCCGACTGCGGTGAGTGCTTCGGTCTGTGCTGCGTCGCCCTGCCGTTCTCCCGCTCCGCGGACTTCGCCCTGGACAAGGACGCGGGCGCACCCTGCCCGAACCTGAAGACGGACTTCCGCTGCGGCATCCACACGCGGCTGCGCCAGGAGGGCTTCACCGGCTGCACGGTGTACGACTGCTTCGGCGCGGGGCAGAAGGTCTCCCAGGTCACGTTCGGAGGCCGGGACTGGCGCTCGGGCTCCGCGGCGCACGCCCGGCAGATGTTCGACGTGTTCCCGGTCGTCCGGCAGCTCCACGAACTCCTGTGGTACCTGAGCGAGTCCCTGACGCTCCCCGCCGCGCGGCCGGTCCACGCGGACGCGCGCCGCGCGCTCGACGAGACGGAGCGGCTCACCCGGCTGAGCCCGCAGGAGCTGGCCGACCTGGACGTGGGAGCCCACCGCCGTGAGGTCAACGTGCTCCTGCTGCGGGTCAGCGAGCTCGCCCGCGCCGGCGTGGGCCGGGGCCGGAAGAAGGACCGCCGCGGCGCCGACCTGATGGGCGCCCGCCTCAAGGGCGCGGACCTGCGGGGCGCCGATCTGCGCGGCGCCTACCTCATCGCCGCCGACCTGACCGGCGCCGATCTGCGCGGCGCGGACCTGATCGGCGCCGATCTGCGGGACACCGACCTCACGGACGCCGACCTGACCGGCGCGTTCTTCCTGACCCAGCCGCAGCTGAACGCGGCCCGCGGCAGCGCGGACACCGGACTTCCGGAGTCAGTCACCCGCCCGGGCCACTGGACCGCCCGCGGCTGAGGCCTCCCGCCGGACCGGAGCACGCCGCTCCAGCCGCAGCCGCAGCCCCTGCGGCATCAGCGTCAGCCGCTCCGCGACCCGCAGCCGGTACCCGGGGTCGGGCAGCAGCTCGTAGCGGCGCAGCAGCAGCCCGAGGACCAGCGTCGCCTCGTGCAGGGCGAACTGGCGGCCGATGCAGGCCCGCGCCCCGGTGCCGAACGGCTTGAAGGTGTGCGCGGGCCGGGCCCGTACCGCCTTCGCGTCGAAGCGGTCGGGGTCGAACTGCTCGGCGTCGGGCCCCCACACGTCCGGGTCGCGGTGCAGCATCGCCGTCAGGACCAGCGTCCAGGCGCCCTGCCGCATCGGATGGACGTCACCGAGCACGGTGTCGCGCCGGGCCTCGCGCGCGAAGGCGGGCGCCGTCGGCCACAGGCGCAGTGCCTCGTCCAGGACGCGGCGGACGTAGCGCAGCTTGGCCACCTGGTCGTAGCCGGGCCGGTCCGTGGCGCCCCAGACGCGGTCGACCTCGGCACGGGCGCGCGCCGCGACCTGCGGGTGCAGCGCGAGGTAGTGCAGGGCGAAGGACAGCGCGCCCGACGTGGTCTCGTGTCCCGCGACCAGGAACGTGATGACCTGCCGGCGGATGTTCTCCGGCGCCAGCCGTTCACCGGTCTCGGGGTGGGCGGTGTCCAGCATCCGGTCGAGCAGGTCGCCGTCACCGCCGCCGGGGCGACGGGCCGCGACGACCGCGTCCACCGTGCGGTTGAGATGGGCGATGTCCGCCTCGTTGCGGCGTGCGGCGCCGCGCAGCAGCAGGGGGGCCAGGGGGCCGGGGATGCTGTTGAGCCGCTGCGCGTACGTCAGCGTGCCCACCATGGCGTTCACGAAGGGGTGCGGCCGGGAGCGTTCGAAGGAGCCGAAGTCGTGACCGAAGCCGGTCCGGGCGATCGTCTCCAGGGTCAGCTTCGTCATGTCGCCGGGCACGTCCACCGCGCGCCCCGCCGTCTGTTCCCGGTCCCAGTGGTCCGTCAGCCGCTCGGTGACGGCCAGCATCATCGGGTGGTAGCCCTCCATGGCGTCGCGGCTGAAGCCGGGGGCGAGGACGTCGTGCGCCAGCTGCCAGTTGGGCTCGTGGTTGTAGGCGGTGAACAGACCGTCCCCGGCCACCGGGCGCAGGTTCGCGACGCCCAGGCCCACGTGCTTGGCGAACCGTGCCTCGTCCGCCAGGTCGGCGGCGAGGTCCGCGCCCCAGACGAAGACGATCTCCTTGCCGAAGATCTTGCGCCGGAAGATCGGCCCGAGCAGGTGTCCGAAGCGCATGGAGTCCTGGACCGGGGAGCGCGGACTCACGCCCAGCACGTCGCCGGCCAGCGGGACACGGCGCGGCGGGTGCGGGATGCGGTGCAGCTCCGGCCAGCCCAGCTCCGCGCTGCGGAACCCCCTGGGCGGCGCGTCCTCCGTCGTCCGAGCCATCAGCCATCTCCCTTGTGCCTGGGACGGGTTGAATCTGTTGTACGTGGGTTCAATAGCGGAATTCAGTCTGGTCCCGTTGTTGAACCGACGTCAAGTACAGTGCGGGCATGGCGGGGAAGCAGGGGGAACGGACGCGGCGGCGGCTCAGTACCGAGGAGCGTCGCGAGCAGCTCCTGTCGGTCGGGGCGTGCCTGTTCTCGGAGAGCCCGTACGACGACGTGTGGATCGAGCAGGTCGCGGAGATCGCCGGGGTCTCGCGGGGACTGCTGTACCACTACTTCCCGACGAAGCGGGACTTCTTCGCCGCCGTCGTCGAGCGGGAGAGCGGCCGGATGCTGCGGATGACCGCGGCCGTGCCGGGAGTTCCGGTGCGCGAGCAGCTCGGCGCGGGCCTCGACACCTTCCTCGGATACGTGGAGGAGCATGCGCACGGCTTCCGCGCCTTCCATCGTGCCGACGCGGCGGGCGACCAGGCCGTGCGCAGGGTCTACCGGCAGGCGCTGGCCGCGCAGGAGCGGCAGATCCTGGAGGCGCTCGCCGCCGACCCCGAACTCGGCCGGCTGGCCGAGGAGCGCCCCGAACTCCGGATCGCCGTCCGCGGATGGCTGGCCTTCACCACGGCCGTGTGCCTGGAGTGGCTCAGGGGTGCGGACCTGAGCCGGGCGCAGGTGCGTGACCTGTGCGCGCGGGCGCTGCTCGGCGCCATCGATCTCTGAGGCGGCACGGCTCTCACGGGACAGGCCCCGGAACGGGGGCGGTCCGGGAACGGCGAGGCGTGGTTGGCGTACGCCCGGATCTTCGATAGGTTAGGCAAGCCTTACCTAAGGAGGAATTGATGGGTGACCGTCACGCCTGGACGGCCGCGCCCAGCGCGGCGGAATGTGCCCGATCGTTGCTGGCCACGGCCTGGTCCTGCGCGGTGACCGCGCAGGGCGGCCGCGAGGAGTACGTCGGCGCGCACACCGTCGCCGCGGACGGCCGGGTGCTCCTGCACGTACCGGAGGACAGCGCACTCCTCGCCGCCGCGATCTGCGCACCGCGCGGCGAGCCGTCCGCCGTCCTGGAGTTCGCCGACGTCGCTCCCGTACCGCTGCGCAACCGCATCCGCGCCCGGCTGTGGCTCGCCGGATGGTGCGCCCCCGAGGACGGGCAGCTGGCCTTCCGGCCGACGCGCGCCGTGCTGCGCCGCCCGTCCGGGACGCTCGTGCTCGACCTCGACGAGCTCGCCGACGCCCGCCCCGACCCCCTCGCCACCGCCGAGGCCCGACTGCTCACCCACCTCGCCGAGGCCCACCCGGACGCGGTCGAGCGGCTGACCCGGCTGGTCGAGCCGGACAGCCTGCACGGCGCGGTGTGCGTCCAGCCGCTCGCCGTCGACCGGCACGGACTGACCCTGCGCATCGAGCGGGCGCGCGGCAACGGCGACGTACGCCTGCCCTTCCACGCACCGGCCGACGACGTGTCCGAGCTCACCGAACGCATGCACGTCCTGCTCGCGCAGGCGAGCTCGGCCTCCTGCCCGCGCCCCCTACAGCGGCAGCGCGCAGACGGCGACCGGTGAGGCGAACGGCTCGCCCGCGAGCCGCAGCCCGCCGTCCGCGGCGTCGACCTGGAACACGCTGACGGTGCCCGATCGCTGGTTCGCCGCGAACAGCAGCCGTCCGTCCGGGGAGAACGCGATGTGGCGCGGGAAGTCCCCGCCCACCGGCACCGTGTCCAGCAGCCTCAGCCGAGCGCCGTCCGCCTCGACGGCGTAGCGCGTCAGGCTGTTGTGGCCGCGGTTGGCGAGATACGCGTACGCCCCGTTCGCCGTCACCAGGATCTGGGCCGGGTAACTCGTGCCCTCGCCCGTGCCCGTGGACTGCGGATCGCCCACCGTGAGCCGCCCGGTGGCCGGGTCGTAGCCGCAGACCGCGACGGTGTTGTCGACCTCGTTGGCGAGATAGGCGTGGCGGCCGTCGGGGTGGAAGGTGAGATGGCGCGGGCCCGCGCCCGGCCGCGTGTGTGCCTGCGACACCTCGGCGAGCGTGCCCCTCGACCGGTCCAGCCGGTAGGTGTAGACCGTGTCGGTGCCGAGGTCGACGGCGAGCACGTGGTCGCCGTCCGGTCCGGTGATGAACTGGTGCGCGTGCGGGCCCTGTTGGCCCGGCCCGGGTGCCGGGCCGGAGTGCGTGACCAGGTCGGTGCGCTCACCGAGCGCGCCCGAGGCGTCGATCGGGTGCACGGCCACGCTGCCCGACCCGTAGTTCGCGCTCAGCAGCCAGCGCCCGCTCGGATGCACGGACAGGTGGCAGGGACCCGCACCCCCGGTGGAGCGCGTGCCCAGCACCGAGGGTTTCTGGCCGCCCGCGCGCAGCCGTAGGGCCGTCACGCCGCCGTCCTCCCGCTCGTCGACGGCGTACAGCGTCCGGCCGTCGGGGTGCGGAGCGAGGTATGACGGATCGCCCACGCCGGTGACGGTGCCGACGCCGGTGACACGGCCCGTCGTCGGGTCGTAGGAGGCGATGCCGATCCCGGTGCCGCCGCCGTCGACCGAGGTGTAGGTGCCGAGGAACAGCGGGCGCGGACCGGGGCGGGAGCCGTGCGCGGGGGAGCGTGCGGCGGTCGGCGCGGGTGCGGCCGGAGCGGGCGTCGCCCCTGATGGCACCGTCCCTGGGGCGGCGGGCGCCGGCACCGTCGTCACGGCGGCTGCTCCCGCGAGCACGCCCACGAAGCGGCGCCTGCTCCAGCCGCCGCCCTGGCCCGGGGACGGTCGCGCGTCACTGCTCATGCCTGCACCCCAGGTGTCGATTGCCTCGGCCGTGACAGTCACCTTGGCGTGCGGCACCCTGCACATGCAAGACCGGCAACGCGCGTTGCACACAGTGCAACGCGCGACCGGCCCCCGAGGCGTCTACCAGTCACCGTCCTCGACCGGCTTGCCGGGCGCGTCCCCGAGCGGCTTGATCTGGTGCGGCGAGGGCTGCTGCCAGGGCTCGTGGTCGTCGCCCAGCCACTCGCCCACCGGCTGCACCGAACCCAGCGCGTTCGTCGGGGCCAGGTCCGCGGCGTCCTGGTCGTAGTAGTCGAACCAGGGGAGCCCCGCGCGCGTGTAGGCGGCGCGGTCGACGGGGGACGGCGGGGCCGCCTCGCCGGTGATCCGGCGCCACTCGGGCGGCGTCACGAGGTGGACGAAGACGCGCCCCGCCGGCTCCTCGGCCCAGGCCTTGAGCGGCCGGTCGTCACGGTAGACCTCCTGGCGCATGGAGCCGCCGACGCCGAGCCCCATCGCCGGGGCGCTGCGCGCACGCCCCGCCGGGACCGCCGCGGGGGCGGGGACCGCGCCCGGCGCCGCCGGTGCGGCCATCGGGTAGGCGGCGCCGTACCCACCGCCGGGCGGCGGCATGAAGCTGCGCTCCTGGGCCCGGCGGCGCTCCTCCTCGCGCCACGCGGCCAGCTCCGCGTCATTGAGCGGGAAGGACTGGAGCTGGACGCCGCCCCACACCTCCTCGCCGGTGACCTGGCCCTCGACCGTGGCCCCCAGACCCAGCGGCACCGCCACGAACTGGCGGACCGTGCCCTTGCCGGAATTGATCCCGTCCAGCCATGGCTGCCGGGGCAGGACCACGTAATTCTGCGGCTTCCGCGTGAGACGGGAGCTCCACCTCTTGCCCGAGATCGCGCACACCTTGCCGACGCCGACCTGCAACGCCGCAGGCTCCGACGACCCGGCGAAATTCAGCCACATCGCCTCGCGCAGATACACCGGCAGCATCACCCCGCCGCGTGACCGCCATGCGGCGGGCACGGTGTCCGCGTAGTCCTCGACGCGGCGCACCGGGAACTCGCCGAGCCCCGGAGGCAGGGCGTGCGTGCCGGTCTCGGGCAGTCGCAGGGTCCGCATGAACCGCACCTGCACCCCGCCCGGCAGTCGCAGCGTGTTCCCGTCGATCCGTACGGCTTCCTCGGTCATTCGACCGCCCCCTCCTCGTCGTACCGCTCCGGCGCCGGAGCGCCCCCGGCGTCGTCACGCTTTCCTCAGCTAGAACGACGGGAAGCAGCGGGGCGGTTCCGCTTGATGCGCAGCCGCGGCGGCACGCGCAGCCGTTGCCGCAGCCGGGTGAGCCGGGGGCGGCGCTCACGCTGTTCGCGTGCGCAGCGGTCCAGCTCCTCCAGAAGCCTTCGGGTGCGGTGCTCGGTGTCCAGCTCGTCGATGAGGCGGTTGACCTCGGCCAGGAGCGCGCCGTGCAGCTGCCAGTGCCGGGCGTCCCGCTGCACCTCCTCGAGGAACAGCTGCGCCAGCTTGTCCCGGGTGGCGGCC
Organism: Streptomyces siamensis; assembly: GCF_039543605.1. Classification (NCBI taxonomy): domain Bacteria; kingdom Bacillati; phylum Actinomycetota; class Actinomycetes; order Kitasatosporales; family Streptomycetaceae; genus Streptomyces; species Streptomyces siamensis. The sequence continues at coordinate 249,544 of NZ_BAABKB010000032.1, forward strand.
GCCGTGGTCAGCTCGGCGCTCAGCCGCTCCTCGGCGGACGCGGCACTACGGCTCACATCGCTGGTCACCAGCACGGCGAAGCTGACGACGGCGTCGGCGACCTGGGCCAGCAACTGCTCGAGTACGGCCCCCGCCTGCGGCTCGAACAGCGGTTCCGGCTCACGTTCCTTGGCGAGGTCGGTGAGGCTGCGCGCGATGACCCGCAGGACCACGGTGCAGATCTCCAGGGTGTCCAGACCGGTGCGCAGCACCACCCGGTGCAGCAGTCCCTCCCGCACCCGAGGATTGAGCTTGAGGCTGTCCTCGGCCTGCCGCAGCGCCGCGTCCACCCCACCGATGTCGTGATCGAGGCGGCGCGCCTCGTGCAGCCGCTCGGCGGCCAGCCGGAAGGGGGTGCGGCCCGCCGCCTGCTCGCCGACGCGCAGCATCAGCTGCCGCATCCGGCGCGCGAGGTCCTCGATGGACTCACCGGCCGCGCCGACCCACACCGGGGGCGGGAAGACGAGGTTGGCGCCGAGTCCCACGACGGCGCCGATCAGCGTCTCGACGACGCGGGCCCACGCGGTGTCGCCCACCCTGGTCACGCCGAGGACCAGCATCGCGCTGATCGCCACCTCGGGCACGAACTCGCTGACCCGGACGAGGTGCCCGGCGATCAGCGAGGCGAGGATGATCAGGCCCAGGCTCCACCAGGTCAGCCCCACCAGGCTGCTGAAGCCGATCGCGATGACGACACCCGCCACCACGGAGTTCACCCGCCGGACGCCGGTGGTGATCGTGGAGTACAGGGTCACCTGGACGACCAGCAGGGCGGTGAGGGGCGCGGTGAGCGGCGCGGGCTCGGGACTGAGGTGCACGGCCACGACGTACGCGATGGTCGCCGCGGCGGTCGACCGCAAGGTCTGCAGAACCACCGGCTCCCGTCGCCGCTTCACCATCCGGGCGACGCCGGCCGCCCACTCACCCTGTACCTCTCGCATCTCTGGCCTGTTCCCCTTCCACAGGTGGGCCGAACTTCTTCATTGCGGACCGAATCTGTCCGCAATCGGGCCTAGGTTGGTGTCATCAGCCGGAGGGACCAGGAGGGGACCGGAATGAGCAACGTCCAGGGAGTCGAACTGCTCGCGCGGGCGCACACCTACCTGCGGGAGGTCGCCGCGGCCGTGCCGGAGGGCGGATGGGGAGCGCCCACGCCGTGCAGCGAGTGGACGGCCCGGCAGGTCCTCAATCACGCGCGGCTCGACCAGCAGGCCTACGGCGCCGCGATCACCGGCGCCGGCCGGCCGGAGTCGGACCCCTTCCAGCCCGTCGACGGGCTCACGGCCGACGCGCAGGGGGCACTGGACAAGGTGCTGCGCGAGGTCGCGGACGCCTACGCGCAGCTGCCCGCCGACGCCGCGGAGGTGCCGACCCCGCTGGGGCCGCTGCCGCTGTCCCTGGCCGCCGCTGCGGCCGCCATGGACGCGGCCGTGCACGCCTGGGACATCGCCGTCGCGACGGGGCAGGACGCTCCGCTGGACGAGGAGGTGGCCGAGGGCATCTGGCCCGCGGCGCAGGCGCTCGCCGACCATCTGCGCGACTCGTTCGGGGTGTTCGCCCCCGCGCGTGAGGTGCCCGAGGGCTCCGGCCGGGCCGCGACCCTGCTCGCCTTCCTGGGCCGCGACCCGCACTGGACGCCCGCCGCGTCCTGAGACCGGGACTGCCCGGGACGTCCCTCCCGGGCGGCCGCGCCCCGGGCTTCCGTGGCGCGCTGCCGTGTCCCGGGACCGGTGTCACGGCGCGTCATCACCTGTCACCGCATACGGGAAACGGGTTTCACCCTTTTGTATACGTGAATGCGTCGCCCTACCCTGGGGGCATGGATGGAGCACCGGAGGCGCACTCGGGGTGGACGTTCCTCACCAACCATGCGCGCGTGCTCGCCGCGGTCGCCGAGAACCCCCGGACCCGTATCCGCGACATGGCCGTCCGCTGCCGGCTCACCGAGCGTGCCGTGCAGAAGATCATTTCCGATCTGGTGCAGGAGGGATATCTCTCCCGCACCCGCGTGGGACGCTCCAACATCTACCGCGTCGAACCGGGGACCATCCTGCGCCATCCCGCGGACGCGGGCCTGAGCGTGACCGATCTGCTCGCCCTGCTGGCCCGGCACGACGCGCACCGCGGCGACCGGACGACGGGAGCGCAGACCGCCGAGTGAGGCCGTGTCAGCCCGTGACCCTGTCCAGGAACGCGGACAGGTTGTGCATGGTCCGGGCGATCTGCTCCGCGACCGTGAGGGTCTCCTCCAGGCGGGTCCCCGACGGCGGGAGCCTCCTGCCGCGCACATAGAGGGAGCAGGCCAGGTCGGTGCAGATGTAGACGCCGACCGAATTGCCCTCGCGGCCCGCCGCGCCGGCCTTGCGGGCCGTCATCAGGGAGACGCCGCCGCCCGGATGTGTCGTCAGGCACAACGAGCACATGCTGCGGTGCAGGAAGCCGTGCCGCGAGGCGGGGCGTCGCAGCGCGATGCCGACGAGAGCCCCGTCCCGCTCGGTGACGAGGTGGCTGCGGTCGGGTGCCCCGGGATCTCGCCAGCCCAGGAAGTCCAGATCGTCCCAAGGGAGTTCGTCGAGGTTCCGGGGAGTGGCGAGACGCTTCGCCTCCCCCTTGGAGCAGTTGACGAACGAGGTGCGTATGTCCTGCTCGGTGAGTGATCTCATGGGGGAGTCCTTCCAGGGCGGAAACACTGAACCTAGGGGTACTAGGTAGAGTCCTAAGCTACCTAGCCGCGCGGGGGAGAACCAATGCATTTCGAGAACGGCCGCTCACCGCAGGAACGGGCGCTGCGCCACGTCGCCGCCCGATCGAGCGGCCCGGCCGTCGACCCGGCGCTGCGGGTGACCTTGAACTTCCATCCGGACCGGCTGGTGGGCGGCGTCCCGGTCCTCACCGCGATGGCCCGGGACGGCTCGTACCGCTCCCAGTTCGTGACCGGCACCAGCAACGGCGGCCTGACCGCGCACCCGGGCGGTGATCGGTGGCTCTGGGAGAGCAGGATCTTCGACCGCGCCTACGACACCGCGCCCCCGCAGCAGCGCCCGGTCTACGGCGGGCTGAACTTCCGCCGCCAACTGGTCGGCGCCTCACCCCGGTTCGGCTCCTCGCACTTCCGGATGACCGGCGAAGCCCTGCGCCGCGCCACCTTCTGCTACCCCGACAGCGCGGCCGAACCGGCCGCGTTCGGCGTGGCGGCCGGCATGAACCTCGTCGAACTGGCCGAGGCGGACAGCCGCGACGCGCTCGACGACTACATCGAGGCCCACGTGCACGGTCCGGTCCTGCTGGACCGGGACATGGAAGCACTCGTCCTCGACGCCTCCTTCCGGGGCACCCCCGTCGAGGCGGCCGCCCGGCGGCTCCCGTGCCCGGTCGAGTTCCACCCCGGATACCGGCTCACCGTCGAGGAACTGCGGCGCCACCCCGGCTTCCGCGGCCCGGAGTTCGTCGAACTGGGCGCGCGCATCGCCGAGGACGGACGACTCGATCCGCGGATCATCGGCGACGCCGCCCGCTCGGGCCGCCATGAGGCGCAGGACCTGAAGAAGGTATGGCACTGCCTCGCCCGCTTCGGTGCGCCGGAGGGCGCGGGCACGGCGGGGGACGGCCGTGCGCCGGTCGTCGGGGCGCCGGGTGTGCGGTCGGCCGGTCCCGTACCGGGTGTGCGGTCGGCCGGTCCCGTACCGGCGAGCGCGCCGGAGCGTTCCGGCGATCGGCGCTGACGACCGGCGACACCGCCGTGGCCCGGTGCGAGGCCTGTGACCCGCCCCGGAGAAAGGGGTTTCAGGCCGTCGGGCCCACCTGGCAGAGTGGGGCCCACGGACGACGAGGGGGACCCTGGTGGCGGTGGTGGACGGCTGGGAGCGGGCACGGCAGGTACTCGACGGGGCGGGCCTCGCGCCCGGCCTGCTCGCCGGTCGCCGGACCCTCACGGGCGGGACCTACAACGAGGTCGAGGAACTGCGTCTCACCGACGGCAGCCGCTATGTGGTGAAGTTCCCGCCGCCGGCCACGGCCCCTGGCCTGAGCCACGAACGGCGGCTCGTCGTCTCCGAGGCGGAGTTCTGCCGCGCGGCGGCGGCGACCGGCGTTCCCGTGCCCCGTGTCGTCGGCCCCCCTTTCGACGCACACCTCCTCCTCACGCACTGCCCGGGCACCTCGTGGGGCGACCTGCCCGAGGGCGACGAGGCCCTGCTGCGCGGGGAGTTGGGCGGGCTGGTGGCCCGTCTGCACACGGTGACCGGCCCCGGGTTCGGCTACCCGTCCGGCGCGCTCGGCCCCCTGGCCGGCGACTGGCGCACCGCCTTCACCGCGATGTACGAAGCCGTGCTCGACGACGCCCGCCGCTTCCGCGCCTGGCTGCCCCGGCCCGTGGACGAGGTGGCCAGGACGGCGAAGGCCGCCTACGACCTGCTGGACGAGGTCACCGTCCCCCGCCTCGTCCACTTCGACCTGTGGCGCGGCAACATCCTCGTGGAGTGCACGGAGGTCGGGCCGGCCGTCGGCGGGCTGATCGACGGAGAGCGCATGTTCTGGGGCGACCCGGTCGCCGACTTCGTCTCCCTCGCCCTGCTCGACGACATCGAGCGCGACCCGCATTTCCTGACGGGCTATCAAGAAGGGGGCGGTGAGGTCGCGTTCGACGCCGGGACGCGGCGGCGCCTGGCCCTCTACCGCAGCTACCTCTACCTGATCATGCTCGTGGAGACGGTGCCTCGCGCACCCGGCGACGCACAGGTCGCCCGGGTGCGCGAGGCGGTGGCGCCGCAGCTGACCGCCGCCCTCGACGAGGCGTGCCAGACCCTGTGACCGTTCCCGCCTGCCCGGCGGTCGACGCCGGGCACGGACCGACAGGCCCTACGCCGCGCTGCGCCCCCTTCCCCCGTGCGCGCGGATGATCTCCGCGTAGCGGTGCCCGCTGCCCTTCACCGTGCGCCGCTGGGTCCGGTAGTCGACGTGCACGAGCCCGAAGCGCTTGTCGTACCCGTACGCCCACTCGAAGTTGTCGAGCAGCGACCAGGCGAAGTAGCCCGCGAGCGGAACGCCCTTGCGGACGGCGGAGGCGCAGGCGGCGAGGTGCTGCTCCAGGTACGCGACGCGCTCGGGGTCGTCGACCGTCCCGTCGGGGCGTACCACGTCGGGGTAGGCGGAGCCGTTCTCCGTGACGTACAGCTTGCGCGCGCCGTAGTCCTCCGTCAGGCGGAGCAGCAGACGCTCGATGCCGTCGGCCTCGACCTCCCAGTCCATGCCCGTGCGGTGCACGCCGAGACGGCGGACCGTGCGGACCCGCGGCGCCGGCCCGGTGGGGTCGTCGGCGACGGTGGACGGGAAGTAGTAGTTGAGGCCCAGCCAGTCCAGCGGCGCCGCCATCGTCTCCAGGTCGCCCGGCTGCTCGGGAAGTTCGACCCCGTACACCTCGCGCATGTCGGAGGGGAAGCCGCGGCCGTGGACCGGGTCCAGCCACCAGCGGTTGGTGTGCCCGTCCAGACGGCGTGCCGCCGCGACGTCCTCGGGACGGTCGGTGGCCGGCTCGACGCTCGCCAGGTTGTTCACGATGCCGATCTCGGCGCCGGGGACGGCGGCGCGGACGGCCTGGGTGGCGAGGCCGTGGCCCAGCAGCAGGTGGTACGAGGCCCGCACGGCGACCGCCAGGTCGGTCAGGCCCGGGGCCATCCGGCCCTCCAGGTGCCCGATCCAGGCCGAGCACAGCGGCTCGTTGAGCGTGGTCCAGTGCTTCACGCGGTCGCCCAGCCGCTCCGCGACGACGGCCGCGTACGACGCGAAGTGCTGTGCCGTGTCCCGCGCGGACCAGCCGCCCCGGTCCTGGAGCACCTGCGGCAGGTCCCAGTGGTAGAGGGTCACCGACGGGGTGATGCCCGCTTCCAGCAGGCCGTCGATCAGCGCGTCGTAGAAGTCGAGGCCCTTCGGGTTGACGGGGCCGTCACCGCCCGGCACCACGCGCGGCCAGGCGACGGACAGCCGGTAGGCGTTGGTGCCGAGCCGGCGCATCAGCTCGATGTCCTCGCGCCAGCGGTGGTAGTGGTCGCAGGCGGTGTCCCCGTCGTCGCCGTTGTCGATCTTGCCGGGCGTGTGCGAGAAGGTGTCCCAGATCGACGGCGAACGGCCGTCCTCCGTCACGGCTCCCTCGATCTGGTACGCCGATGTGGCCGTGCCCCACAGGAAGTCGTGCGGGAGAGCGGCGAGGTCGATGGTCACGGAAGTCCTCTCGGAATGGGGGGAGTCGATCACTTGACGGCACCGGCCGTCAGCCCGGCGACGAGATAGCGCTGCAGGAGCAGGAAGCCGGCGACCACGGGGACGCTGACGACCAGCGAGGCGGCCATGATCTGGTTCCAGTACACGTCGTTGAGCGTGGAGTAGCCCTGGAGCCCGACGGCGAGCGTGCGGGTGGCGTCGTTGGTCATCACCGAGGCGAACAGCACCTCGCCCCACGCGGTCATGAAGGCGTAGACGGCGACCGCGACGATGCCGGGGATCGCGGCCGGCACGACGACCCGGAACAGTGCCCCGAGCGGTCCGCAGCCGTCCACCAGGGCCGCCTCGTCGAGGTCGCGCGGCACCGAGTCGAAGTACCCGATGAGCATCCAGATCGAGAACGGCAGCGAGAAGGTGAGGTACGTCAGGATCAGCCCGCCGCGCGACCCGAACAGGGCGATGCCGGTGGCGTTGCCGATGTTGACGTAGAGGAGGAACAGCGGCAGCAGGAAGAGGATGCCGGGGAACATCTGGGTCGACAGCACGGTGACCGTGAAGACGCGCTTGCCGCGGAAGGAGTAACGGCTCACGGCGTACGCGGAGAAGACCGCGATCACCACCGAGCACACCGTCGCTGCGCCCGCCACGATCAGCGAGTTCATGAAGTACTTCGCGAGCGGCACCGTCGACCAGATGTCGATGTACGGGCGGATCGTCAGCCCGCTGGGGATCCAGCGGAACTTCCCCGAGACGTCCGCGAGGGGCTTCAGCGAGCTGGAGACCATCACGTACACCGGCACCAGGACGAATCCGGTGAGCAGCGTGAGGAAGATCCGCCGGGACCAGAGGAAGGACCGGGGCGGCGCCATCGGGGAGCGGCTGCGGGTCACGGTGCTAGACATCGGCCGTCTTCCTTCCTCGGGAGGTCAGCAGGAGGTAGACACCCGTCACGACCAGCAGGAACAGCAGCAGCAGGACGGACATGGCGGAGCCGGTGCCGAAGTTCCAGGTGACGAACGACGCCTGGTAGATGTGGACCGATATGAGGTCCGCCGCCTCCGGGGCGGTCTTGCCGAACAGGACGTACGGCGTGTTGAAGTCGTTGAACGTCCACAGGAAAAGCACCAGCACCAGCACCTGGTTGACCGGGCGGAGCGACGGCAGCGTGATGCGGCGGATCTGCTGCCACATGCCCGCGCCGTCCAGGGCCGCCGCCTCGTAGAGTTCCTGCGGGATGTTCTGGAGGCCGGCCATCACGATCAGGAAGGCGAACGGCCAGCCCTTCCACACCGACACGGTGAGCAGGGCGATGAAGCTGTTGTCGCCGATGAGCCAGAAGGACGGCTTGTCGGTGAGGTGCAGCTGGTCGTGCAGGACGTGGTTCACCAGGCCGTTGTCGTGCTGGAACATGAACACCCAGGTGATCACGGCCGTGTACACGGGCAGCGCGTACGGGATGAGGAACAGCGCACGCAGCAGGCCCCGGCCGCGGAAGGTGCCCTGCATGTAGATCGCGGCCGCCGTGCCGATCAGCCAGCACAGGCCGACCGACAGCAGCGTGAAGGTGACGGTGACGAAGAACGAGTCGAGCAGCGCCTTGCCCACGGGCGCGTCGAAGTCGACCGACACCTTGTAGTTGTCGAGGCCGGACCAGGGCGCGGTGCCCCAGTCGCGGATGTAGAACTGTGTGAGCTCCTTGAAGCTCATCACGATGCCGATGACCATCGGCACCAGGTGGACCAGGAGTTCGAGGACCAGGGCGGGAAGAAGCAGCAGGTACGGCAGCCCGATGCGACGGATCCGCCCGGTGCGGCGCGGGCCGCGTGCCGCACCGGGGGAGTTCTTGCGCACCGTCCGCTCGGCCGCCTCTGCGGTGGCGGTCGTGGTGGTCATGTGGGTGCTCGCACTCACTTCTTCGGCATCTGCTGCTGGGCCTTGTCGAGCTTGGCCTTCACCGAGGCCTCGGTCACCGGACGGCCGGCGGCCGCGTCGGCGAACAGCTCCTTGATCGCCGTGCCGACGGCGGTCTCGAACTGGGACTCGTCGGCGACCTGCGGCAGTGCGGCGGCACTCTGCGCCAGGGTGTCCTTCAGGACCGCGTTCGACGGGGTGTTGAACGTGGCGTCGGACTGGGCGGCCTTGACCGGCGGGATGGAGCTGTACGCCGTGTTGAGGATCTTCTGCTCGGCGTCGCTGGTCATGAACTTCACGAACTTCGTCGCGCCGTCGAGGTTGTCGGTGTTCTTGAAGACGGCCAGGTTGATGCCCGCGACCATCGAGTTGACGTTCGCGCCGGTGCCGGGGGTGCCGGACTGCACGGGCACCGGGGCGATGCCGTACGAGTCCTCGCTCATGCCCTGCGACTTGAGGTTGGCGGAGGCGGACTGCCACAGCAGCATCGCGTTCTTGCCCTTGGCGAAGTCGGCCACGGACTGGTTCTGCGCGTACTCGGCGTTGCCCGGGGCGATGATCTTGTCCTTCGCCATCAGGTCGACGTACTGCTTGACCGCCGCGACCACGCCGTCGGAGGTGAAGTCGGCCTTGCCGTCCGCGGTGAAGAAGTCGGCGCCGTGCTGCTTGGCGAAGACGAAGGCGTGGTGGATGTTCTCGGACGGGTTGGAGCCCTCGGCGCCCAGCCCCCACTTGCCGCCCTTGGAGAGCTTCTTGCCGTCGGCGATCAGCTCGTCCCAGGTCGTCGGCGGCTTGGCGATGCCCGCATCGGCGAACATCTTCTTGTTGTAGTAGAGGGCGTACGCCATCGAGTACAGCGGCACCGCGGCCGGGTCCTTGCCCTGGGCACCGGTCGAGCCGAGGGCCGAGTCGACGAAGCGGTCCTTGCCGCCGATCTTGCCGAAGTTCTTCGCGTCCCACGGCAGCAGGGCTCCGGTGGCCTGGAGGGAGGCGCTCCAGGTGTTGCCTATGTTCAGGACGTCCGGGCCCTGACCGGAGGTGGTCGCGGTGAGGATGCGGTTCAGCAGGTCGGACCAGGGGACGACCTCCAGTTTCACCTTGATCCCGGTCTGCTTCTGGAACTTGTCGAGCTCGGGCTGGAGCACCTTCTTGTCGATCGCGATGCTGGCGCCCTGGTTGGAGGCCCAGTAGGTGAGCGTCTTGGGGGAGTCGTTGGACCCGCCGCTCGTCGACGAGCCGCCGCCACAGGCGGTCGCGGCGGTCAGCAGGGAGATGGTGACCGCACCGGCGGCCGCGGCTCGGATTCTGCGCATGGCTGCTTGTGTCCCTTTCCCGGAGGGATGGCACGAGGGGCGCCCGCGTTCACTTCTCGAACGCCCCTCATGGCTTAATTTAGGACGTGAGTTAAGACCCGGAAGAAAGTCGCGTCAAGGGATCGCGCAGGGGTATCTTGCAGGTCGGGCAGGCCGGAAGGGAATCTCATGGCGGGGCGGAACGGGCGCACAGTGCGTGACCTGCGGCGGGGCAATCGCACCGCCGTACTACAACGGTTGTATTTCGACGGGCCGATGAGCCGCTACGAACTGGGTCCGGTCACCGGACTGAGTTCCGGTTCCATCAGCAACGTGGTCGCCGAACTCGTCGCCGACGGACTGGTCGAGGAGGCCGGCAGCGTCGACTCCGACGGCGGCCGCCCCAGGACCCTGCTGCGCGTCGCGCCCGGCAGCGGCCACATGATCGGCGTCGACGTCGGCGAGACCCGCGTCCGCGTCGAGCTCTTCGACCTCACCCTCACCGAACTCGCGCGCACCGAAAGACCGTTGGAGCGCCAGGGCTACGACGTCGAGGTCATCGTCGGCCACATCCGCGACGGCATCGCCGAGGTGCTCGCCGCGACCGACATCGCGCCGGAGCAGCTCCTCGGCGTCGGCATCGGCGTCCCCGGCATCGTCGCCCGCACTCCGGACCGCGGAGCCGTGGTGCACGGCCAGACGATCGGCTGGGACGCCGTCCCGCTCGAATCCCTGCTCCGCGCCACCTGCGAACTCCCCGACACCGTCCCGTACTTCGCGGACAACGGAGCCAGGACCCTCGGCCAGGCGGAGATGTGGTTCGGCGCCGGGCGCGGCGCCCGCAACGCGGTCGTCGTCCTCTTCGGCTCGGGTGTCGGCGCCTGCCTCGCCACGGAAGAGGTGGACAACGGCCGGTCCGTCGAATGGGGTCATCTGACCGTACGGGTCCGGGGACGCCGCTGCCGTTGCGGAGCCCTCGGCTGTCTGGAGGCGTACGCGGGCGCGGAGGCACTCCTGGACCGCTGGCGCGAGGAGGGCGGCCGTCCCCCGGAGGACACCGACGAGGAGACCGCGCTCACCGCGATGCTCGCCGCGGCCTATCCCCCCGAGGACGCCGAGGACACCACGCCCGACCCCGTGGCCCTCGCCGTCCTGGAGGAGACCGCCGAGTACCTCGGCGCCGGCCTCTCGGACCTGATCAACCTCTTCCAGCCCGAGCGCATCCTCATCGGCGGCTGGGCCGGCCTCCAGCTCGGCTCCCGCTTCCTGCCCGCCGTCCGCCGGTACGCGGCCTCGTACTCCCTGCGCTACCCCGCCGAACGCGTCACCATCGACCTCGGCAAACTCGGCCCGGACGCCGTCACGGTCGGCGCCGCGATCCTGCCGCTCGCCGACTTCTTCGCACGGGGCGGACGGCGTGCCGAGCCCGTCCGGCAGGGCCCGTCGCCCGCGTGGCGCACCGCCCTGGAGGAACGCGCCCCGCAGTGATCGCCGGCGACGGCACCCCGTGCTCCGAAGGCCAATGACCCCTGAGGTAATCGACCCGCCCGCGTACTCCCGGAACCATGAAGGGCACAGCGCACCGCCCGTCACGCCCCTGGATTCCGGGAGGACTCCCATGCCGTACTTCGAGAGCCCCGTCGATGGCACCCGGCTGCACTTCGTCGACTACGGTCCCGCCTCCGGACAGGTGATCGTCTTCGTCAACAGCTCGTACTTCGGCACCGAGATGTGGGAGTACCAGATGCTGCCGCTGGCCGAGGCCGGGTTCCGGTGCGTCGGGTTCGACCGGCGCGGGCACGGCCGCTCCGACGACGTGTGGGACGGCTTCGACCTGGACAGCCTCGCCGACGACGTGGACGGGCTGCTGCGCCATCTCGACCTGCGGCAGGTGACGCTGGTCGGGCACTCCCTGGGCACCGCCGAGGTCGTGCGCTGCCTGACCCGGCACGGCGCCGGGCGGGTGGCCCGGGTGGCGCTCGTGGCGGGCATGGCGCCGGGCCCCGCACGCTCCGCCGACCATCCGACGGGAGTCGACCCGGCGCTCGTCGAGGCGGGCAACGCGGAGTTCCGCCGCGACCGGGCCGCCTTCTTCGCGGACGGCGCCCGCGCGTTCTTCGCCCTCGGCCTGCCCGGCAACGAACTCTCCGAGGCCTATGTGCAGTCGATGGTCGACCGCTGCCACGGCGCGACGGCCCGCGCCGGGGCGGCGCTGGGCGACCTCGTCGTCACCCTGAACGTGGCGCCCGAGATCGCCAAGCTCGATCTGCCCGTCCTCGTCGTCCACGGCACCCACGACGCGTCGGCCCCCATCGAACTGACCGGCCGCCGTGCGGCGGAACTCGCGCCCGACAGCACCTTCAAGGTCTACGAGAACGCGGGCCACGGGCTGTTCGCCACACACCGCGAGCGACTGACCGCGGACCTCAGGGAGTTCGCGGAAGGCCGCTGAGCCGCCGGGGCGCGCGGCCCGCCGGCCGGCGGG